>JAIYAJ010000039.1 GCA_027489105.1 Zymomonas sp.
CACGACGATCCCGACCAAGAAGTCGCAGACCTATTCGACCGCCGATGACAACCAGTCGGCCGTCACCATCCGCGTCTTCCAGGGCGAGCGCGAAATGGCGGCGGACAACAAGATGCTCGGCCAGTTCGATCTGGTCGGCATTCCGCCGGCGCCGCGCGGCGTGCCACAGATCGAGGTCACTTTCGACATCGACGCCAATGGCATCGTCAACGTGTCGGCCAAGGACAAGGGCACCGGCAAGGAGCAGCAGATCAAGATCCAGGCATCTGGTGGTCTGTCCGACGCCGACATCGACGCCATGGTCCGCGATGCGGAGAAGTTCGCCGACGAGGACAAGAAGCGCCGTGCGGCGGCTGAAGCGAAGAACAACGCCGAGAGCCTGATCCACACGACCGAGCGTCAGCTGCAGGAGCATGGCGACAAGGTCGATGGCGCGCTGAAGTCCGAGATCGAGGCAGCCATCGCCGAGGCGAAGACCGCGGTCGAGGGCGGCGAACCCGATGCGATGACCGAGAAGGCTCAGGCCCTCGCCCAGGTGGCGATGAAGCTCGGCCAGGCAATCTACGAGAAGGAGCAGGCTTCGGCCGGTGCTGCTTCGGACGAGGCGCCGAAGAATGACGATGTGGTCGACGCCGAATTCTCGGAAGTCGACGACAGCAAGAAGTAAGCTTCTTCGGAAGCGCGACGTTACCGGCCCCGTCCATGCTGGCGGGGCCGTGTAATGTCTGCCATGGATCGACCGGTATTTTTCGCCGGGGGCCGTAGCAGGCGGCGGACAGCAAGCTGGGTTGCGGGGTGCGATGAGCACGGAAACGGACTATTACGAACTTCTGCAGGTCGAGCGCACTGCCGACGACAAGGTCATCAAGACGGCCTTTCGGCGCCTCGCAATGCAATATCACCCGGATCGCAATCCGGGCGATCAGGAGGCGGAAGCCCGGTTCAGGGCCATCAACGAGGCCTATGACTGCCTGAAGGACCCGCAGAAGCGCGCCGCCTATGACCGGTTCGGCAAGGCCGCGTTCCAGAATGGCGGTCCGGGCGGCGGCGGTTTCGGCGGCGGTGGTGGATTCGAAGGCTTCTCGGACATTTTCGAGAATATCTTCGGCGAGTTCATGGGCGGCGGTGGCCGGGGCGGCGGGCAGCGCTCCAGCGTCCGGCGCGGCGCCGACCTGCGTTACGACCTCGAGATCACGCTTGAGGATGCCTATGCCGGCAAGCAGGCCAGTATCACGGTCGACGTGGCGGCGCAGTGCGACACCTGCGACGGGCGCGGTGCCAAGCCCGGCACGGGCACCCAGCATTGCAAGACCTGCGGCGGCCACGGTAAGGTGCGTGCGCAGCAGGGCTTTTTCGTTGTCGAGCGGACCTGCCCGGCCTGCCATGGCGCGGGCGAGGTCATCTCCGACCCTTGCCCTGATTGTCATGGCGAAGGCCGGATCGAGAAGACCAAGACGCTCGACGTGGGCATCCCTGCCGGCGTCGACGAGGGAACGCGCATTCGCCTGACGGGCGAAGGCGAGGCAGGAGCCCGTGGTGGCCCGCCGGGCGATCTCTACATCTTCATCCACCTTGCCGAGCACAGGATCTTCCAGCGCGATGGAACGACCCTGTTCGCGCGGGCGCCGATCAGCTTCACCACGGCGGCACTCGGTGGCAGCATCGAAGTGCCCGGTCTCGACAAGCAGAAGCATGAGATCCGCATTCCGGCGGGTATCCAGTCAGGCAAGCAGATCCGCCAGCGCGGGGCCGGCATGCCGGTGCTCAACGGGCGCGGGCATGGCGATCTGGTGATCCAGATCGAGGTCGAGACGCCGACGCGGCTGACCGCGCGACAGAAGGAACTGCTCGAGGAGTTCCGGGCGACCGAAACCGGCGAGGAAAGTCCCCAATCGGCGGGATTTTTCTCGCGGCTCAAGGGCATGTGGGAAGATCTGACCGAGTAATCCCGATCTGCCGCCCTCAAAGTCTTGACTGACCTGCGGCGTATTCATCGGAGCATGTATGAAATTGTCCCGCCGCAACGAGGTTGCAGCGGGACAATTTTTTTGGGCTTGTCGATCAGCCCTGAAAGGCCGGACGGAAGCCCGGACGCTGGGGCAGGCGGACCTTCGTCGTTACCAGGCCGGCTTGACGGATCGGCGTGGTTGCGGCTGCCGGAGCGCTCTGGGGCGTAGCCACGCTCGCAGCGACCGGTGCCGCCGCAAGACGCTCGCGCGCGTCGAGGAAGCTGGCCCGCTTCAGGCGTCGACGCAGCGAAAGGAACGGGTTCTCCGGCGTCGGTCCGCGATAGGCGGCCTGGGTGTGGCGGCCGAAGCGCGACAGGTCGAAGCCTGTCGGCAGCGACGAAGCGGCGGCGGGCGGCCGGGGATCGGTCCGGGCCATTGCCGGAGCAATCACGGGAGCCGCCATCACCGGAGCCGCAGTCAAAGGCGGCGTCACCATCTCGCCGGAAGAGGTCTCATACACGACTTCAGCGGGCTCCCCTGCTGCGCGACGGCGGCGGGTTGCGGCGTAGATGCCTCCGCCCAGCAGGAGAAGGGCGGCGCCCGCTGCGCCTGCGACGGGCAGCATATCGCCGTCGTCATTAGCCGCGACCGAGGTCGGGACCTGCGGAGCCGATGCTGCGGCAGCAGCAGGGGTTGCATCACTCGACGCGACACTATTGGCCGACGGCGCAGCGGAAAGATCAGACGAAATGCCACTATTTGCCGGACCCGCCTGCACATTTGCGGAGGCCGGGCCAGTTGCCGCTCGGCTCGATGCGACGCTGCGCGACGACGAAGCTTTGGTGACCGTACGCGCGGCAGGCGGCGGCGGCGCGTCGACCATTGTGGCAGGGGCGGGAAGGGCGATGACCGGCGTGCTGGTGGTGGCCGAAGCCGTAGGTATGGGGGACTGCACGGAAATCGGTGCTGCAGTCGACGCGGTAGAGGCATCGCCCGGCGACTGCTGGAGCATCGGGGCAGCTTCATCGACGGTCGGTGCACTGGCTTCTGCTGTGCTCGAAGCTGCTGCAGTGTCCGGCGCTATGGCAGGCGTCGCTATATCGAGCGACGGCGCTTCCTGCGCAAAGGACGGGGTTGCGGACAGGGCCAGAACTGCGGCAATCGCAGCCAGGCCGGGGCGAACGGTGTTTATTGCGTACCTCATGACCAGACAAACGGCCCTGAGTTCAAAACGGGTTCCTCTCTGGCGACGAAATGACCCAATTGACCGATGGACGGAATGAATAAAGCAATCCTGCTATTCTGTTCATATTGCCGATACTGAAACAAGCAGACATTCATTTACTGTTCATCTCAAGATAGAGGTGAAGCAGCGGCGCGAATCGCAGTGTTTTCTCTTCACTTGGAGGTTGTGAACGATGGGATCGCTCTCACTGTCTTTCATCGGTCTGGCGCTTCTGGCTGTGCTGGCGCTGGCTATGGAGGCGGGCAGGCGATGGCAGGGTCTTCTTTCCAGGCGTTCTCACAGCGAGAGCGATGCCGGGCCCGTTCCCGATCACCTTCTGACCGCCATGCTGGGCCTTCTGGCGCTCCTGCTTGGCTTTACCTTCTCGCTCGCGTTGAACCGCTACGAAGATCGCCGCGCCTTGGTGGTGGCCGAAGCCAATGCTTTGGGAACGGCCTATCTACGCTCACAACTGCTCGAGGCGCCGGCGCGGGATCGGATGAACCTTCTGCTCTCCGCCTATGTCGATATGCGCGTGGGCTGGTCACTGCGGTCCGCAGCCGGCGCCGACGATCCTCGCCAGGCTGCGTTGCAGCAGCGCATTTGGGCGGAAGTCGGTCGCGCGGTTCGGTCCGATCCATCGCCGCAGCTGACACGCGGACTGATGGATGCCGTCAACGAGAGCTTTGATCTCGCAGCGGCGCGCACGGCCGCGCGCGGCGCCCACATTCCAGGGGCGGTGCTGGAGATACTCTGCTTCAGCGCCGCGCTGGCGGCCCTCATGCTGGGTTACACTATCGGCGCATCGGGAACCCGCCACAGGCTCGCGGCTCTCCTCCTCCTCCTCCTGCTCGCGCTCGCGCTGACCATGATCTTCGATCTGGAACGCTCGGTCAGCGGCACGATCCAGGTTTCGCAGGAGCCGATGGAACTGTTGCGTGCCTCGATCCGGCGGACGTCAGGAGCGTAGCGCTTCGCCCATGCGCCGGATCGCGGCAACCTTGGCGTGCAGCGGTGCCCAATCGTCGCTCTCGTCGATGGCCGACCAGATCGCTTCGACCTCGTCGATCAGCATCGCACAGGGCTCGGTGTCCGACCAATAGGGGTGATCGAGGGAAACGACGCCATCATATCCCGAGATAATCTCGCGGAACGCAGCAAAGGCGTCGCCATCATATAGGGCATCGGCCGGAGATGGCCCCCGACGCCGCCCGCCGCGCCAGTCGAAGAAGAAGCGGTCGATCGACGCTCCGCTGGTCTGCAGGGCCACATCCATCGCCTGGATCAGTTCGAGGTCGGGCTGATCGCCCCGTGGCGCAACGCCCAGCCGGGCGCATAGGGCCGTCGCGACCTCGCCCTCATAATAGCTGGGCCAGGAGTCGAGTGCGGGCGCCAGTTCTTCGGCTTCGGCCACCAGGCGCAGCGATTTTGCGAGCTGGACCACATCCCAGTGGATCGCATGCGCCTGCCGCCCGAAGGCGTAGAGGCCCTGCTGATCGAAATAGGCCGCCGTGAATGCCGGGTCCCAGGTCGGATTGAACCGCCATGGGCCATAGTCGAAGCTCTCGCCGGTGACGTTGATATTGTCGCTGTTGAGCACGCCATGGACGAAGCCGGCCGCCATATAGCTTGCGGCCAGCCGCGCGGTCCGGCGACAGGCGAGATCGAGCAACTGCCCGGCCGCCGCATTGCCCGGTTCTTCGCCGTACAAGTTCGTCAGCGTGTAGCCGATGAGGTCGCGCATCGCGTCCGGTTCGTCGAGCGTCGCCAGCCTCTGGAAGGTGCCGATGCGGACATGGCCATGGCTGAGCCGCACGAGCACCGCCGATCGGGTGGGGGATGGCTCGTCGTTGCGCTGGAGAGCTTCGCCGGTCTCGATCAGCGAGAAAGTCTTGGAGGTCTCGACGCCGAGCGCCTCGAGCATCTCGGTCGCCAATATTTCGCGGACGCCGCCCTTGAGCGTCAGTCGCCCGTCGCCGAAGCGGCTATAGGGCGTCTGCCCCGATCCCTTGGTGCCCAGGTCGAGCAGCCGTCCGCCCGGCTGGTCAGACGATCCGTCGCGCAGCTGTGCAAACAGGAAACCACGGCCGTCGCCTATATCGGGATTATAATGGCGGAACTGGTGCCCGTGGTAACGCAGTGCCAGCGGCTGCGGCAGATTGCCTGGCAGCGGTTCGAAACGGCCGAAATGCCGCACCCATTGCTCGTCGCTGAGGCTGTCGAGCCCCACCGCGCCATCCCAGCGCCGATTGCGGAAGCGCAGGATCGTCTGCGGAAAGTCGGCCGCGCGGACCGGATCGGCCAATCTGTCGGCCAATTTGGCAATTTGCGGATCTGGACGATAGGCGGCGGCTTGCGGGGCAATGGTCATGCGGCAATATGGGGGCTGGATATGGTGAGGTGCAAGCATGGCGGATTGGACGGACGGTCATTGGACGTCGAAAGACGGCCTGCGGCTCCATTATCGGGATTATGGGCCGGCCGATGGAGCGGGACGTCCACCGATCATCTGCATCCCCGGCCTGACGCGAAACGCCCGCGATTTCGCAGCGGTTGCCGATCGTCTCGCCGATCGCTGGCGCCTGCTTTGCGTCGAACTGCGCGGGCGGGGGGAAAGCGAGCGGGCGAAGGATCCCATGACCTACGTCCCCGCGACTTATCTCGAGGACCTGGCCGCGTTGATCGAGCAGGCCGGCCTCGACCGCTTCATCCTGTTCGGCACCTCGCTCGGCGGAATCATGTCGATGCTGATCACCGCGACCCAGCCCGGCAAGGTCGCGGGGCTATTGCTCAACGACATCGGGCCCGCGATCGACCCTGCAGGTCTGATCCGCATTCGCAATTATGTCGGCAAGGGCAGCAGCTATCAGACCTGGCTCCACGCCGCGCGAGGCCTCGCCGAAGTCCATCAGCAGGCCTATCCAGATTATGGCCTCGACGACTGGCTCGACATGGCCAAGCGGCTGTTCAAGCTGACCGGGGCCGGGCGGATTGTTGCCGACTATGATGCTGGTCTCGCCGAGCCCTTCCGCGTTCCCGGCAATGAAGCCCCGGGCGATCTGTGGCCGCTGGCGGAAGCGATGAAGCCCATCCCCTCGCTGCTCGTTCGGGGCGGGATTTCGGACATATTGTCCGCTGAAACCGCCGACCGGATGGTGGAGACCCTGCCGCTGATGGAGCGGATCGACATTGCCCGCGTCGGCCATGCGCCGACCCTGTTCGAGCCCGAATGCGCTGCGGCGATAGATCGACTGCTCGCACGGATCGAGGCGGCCGAGGCCGTATCGGCCTGATCGCATGGTCCGTCCGGCACGCATCCTCCATTGCCATTCGACCTTTCTGCTGGGTGGCAAGGAGGCGCGCGCGGTCCGGCTGATGAACGCCTTCGGCGAGGCGGCGGAGCATGTCGTGCTGACCGCAGTTCCGGGCGCTCTGGCGGCGCGCGACGCGCTGGACCCGGCGATCAAGGTTGCCTTCCCCGGCGATGCTGCGCCGTCGTTGCAGGGGCTGCCGGGGATCCGCCGCTACCAGCGGTTGGCGCGGTACATGGCGGGGTTCGACCTCGTCCTCAGCTATAATTGGGGGGCGATGGACGTGGTCGGTGCACGGCGCCTGTTCAGTGCCGGACGGCTCCCGCCACTGATCCACCATGAGGATGGCTTCAACCAGGATGAAGTCGTGCGGCAAAAGCCGGCGCGCCTGTGGTTTCGCAGGCTGGCGCTCGGTGCTGCCCATCGGCTGGTCGTGCCGTCCCGGAGGCTCGAGCGTATTGCGCGTGGCGACTGGTGGCAGCCTGCCGATCGCGTCGTCCGTATCGCCAATGGCATCGCCCTGCCGTCGCAGAGCCAACTGGCCGCGCCGTTGCCGATAGAGGGCTGCCCGCCGGGCAGAGGCCTTGTGATCGGCACGGTCGCAGGTCTCCGTCCGGTCAAGAATCTCGCGCGCATGGTGCGGATGTTCGCCGCCGGCGCCCCCGGCGACGCCCGGCTCGTCATTCTGGGCGACGGGCCGGACAAACCGGCGATCCTGAACGAGGCCGAGCGGCTCTCGGTCGCGGATCGGGTGATCCTTCCGGGGTTCGTCCGCGATCCCGTTCGCTATCTGTCGGGCTTCGACATCTTTCTGCTGTCGTCGGACAGCGAGCAATTTCCCATCTCGCTGATCGAGGCGATGGCCTGCGGCCTGCCTGCGGTCACGACGGATGTGGGCGATATTGCCGATATGGTCGCGGCGGAAAACCGCCCCTATGTGATCCCGGTCGGTGATGAGGAGGCGCTGGCGGCGGCACTGCGGGCGCTCGCCGGCGATGCGGGGGTGCGGCGGACGATCGGTGCCGCCAACCGCCATGCCGCGCTCGAGCGTTATGATGAGCAGGCGATGATCGCACGCTATCGCTCGCTCTATTGGGAGGCGATGCGGCTTCGGCCAGGCCCCTAGCTTGCGGCAAACACCGCAGCGGAGATTTTGCGCGCTTTTTTTTGCCATTCGCCCTATAGGGCGCGGATTCCCAATCCTGTTGTTCGTGGTTTTTTGGAGGTCTCGTTGTTCAAAGGTCTGCGGCCGATCGTCTATGGTGGGCGCGAAGTCTGGCCCCTTATCGAAGGTGGCAAGGGTGTCGCGGCAACCAATCATGCGAGTTCGGGAGCGTGGGCCGCAGCGGGCGGTATCGGCACGGTATCGGCGGTCAATGCAGACAGCTATGATGCCGAAGGCAAGATCGTGCCGCAGGTATATCGTGCGCTGACGCGTCGCGACCGGCACGAGGAACTGGTCGCCTATGCGATCGACGGTGCGGTCGAGCAGGTCAAGCGCGCCTTCGAGATCGCCGGCGGCAAGGGCGCGATAAACATCAACGTCCTGTGGGAAATGGGCGGCGCCCAGCGCGTGCTGCACGGCGTGCTCGAACGCACTCGCGGCATGGTTGCGGGTGTGACCTGCGGTGCGGGCATGCCCTACAAGCTCAGCGAGATCGCAGCGTCCTATGGCGTCCATTATCTGCCGATCGTCTCGTCCGGCCGTGCCTTCAGCGCACTGTGGAAGCGCGCATACTCCAAGGCGGCCGAATGGCTCGCGGCGGTCGTCTACGAAGACCCCTGGCTGGCCGGCGGGCATAATGGCCTGTCGAACGCGGAAGACCCCCGCGCGCCGCAGGATCCCTATCCGCGCGTCAAGGCGCTGCGCGACACGATGCGCCAGGGTGGCATTTCGGACGATGTCCCGATCATCATGGCGGGCGGTGTCTGGTATCTGCGCGACTGGAACGACTGGATCGACAATCCCGAGTTGGGGCAGATCGCCTTCCAGTTCGGCACGCGACCGCTGCTGACCAAGGAAAGCCCGATCCCGCAGGGGTGGAAGGACGAACTTACCAAGCTGGAGCCGGGTGACGTGCTGCTCCACCGTTTCTCGCCGACGGGTTTCTATTCCTCGGCGGTGCGCAATCCCTTCCTGCGCAACCTCGAGGCCCGTTCGGAGCGCCAGATCGCCTTCTCGATGGAGGCAGCCGGCGACCATCAGTATCAGCTGGACGTCGGCGTGAAGGGCAAGAGCTTCTGGGTCACGCTGGGCGATCTGCACCGTGCGCGCGAATGGTATGGCCTGGGCTTTACCAACGCGCTCAAGACTCCCGACAACACGCTCGTCTTCGTCACGACCGAAGAGATGAAGATCATCCGCAAGGACCAGGCCGACTGCATGGGCTGTCTCAGCCAGTGCGCCTTCTCATCCTGGGCGGACAATGAAAACAACTCGACCGGTCGCCTCGCCGATCCGCGCAGCTTCTGCATTCAAAAGACGCTGCAGGACATCGCCCATGGCGGTCCGATCGAGCAGAACCTGATGTTCGCCGGCCATGCCGCGTACAAGTCCCAGCAGGATCCCTTCTATTCCAACCGCTTCGTGCCCACGGTGAAGCAGCTGGTCGACCGCATCCTGACCGGCGACTGAGCCTGTTCGTCCGGTTATTCAACCGGGCGGATAGAGATAAACTTTCCTGCGCCTAAGAATGGCTGGGCTTCGAATCGGCGGCGATCCGGATAAGATCGCTGCATGAAGACTGCCCTTGTCATTCGTCATGTGCCCTATGAGGGCATTGCCGGCTTTCGCGCGCCCGTCGAAGCGGCGGGTTATGTCATCGACCGCATCGACGTGACCGACCCCGAATTTCCGAACGTCGATTTCGACAGCCCGGATCTGGTTGTGATGATGGGCGGGCCCATGGGCGTGTACGAGACCGACCGCCATCCGTGGATCGGGTGCGAGATCGCCCGGCTGGCGCGGCGCATCATGCTCGACCGTCCGACCCTGGGCGTGTGCCTCGGCAGCCAGATGATCGCCGCCGCCATGGGCGCGCGCGTCTATGCGGGCCCCGTCAAGGAAGTCGGTTTCGCGCCGGTCTCGATCAGCGATGCGGGGCTGTCGTCCCCCCTGCGGCACATCGCGGACGTGCCGGTCCTGCACTGGCATGGCGACACGTTCGATCTGCCAAAGGGGGCGGAACTGCTGGCCTCGTCGGACAAATATGCGCATCAGGCTTTCCGCCGGGGCAGCAACATCCTTGCCCTGCAATGCCATCCCGAAATGGGCGAGGATCCGCGCTTCGATGCCTGGCTGCAGGATGAACCCTATATTGCTGCCGCAGGGACGAATGTGGATGCGTTGCGCGACGACCATGACCGCCATGGCAGCAGGGCGGTGGAGGCTGGCCGGCGCATGATCGCGGACTGGCTGGCGCGTGTAGATTTGTAACATTTGCCTAACTTCCTCAGGCCCCCATTCGCGGGTAGATAGACGGCCATTCGGGGAGGGCGACGAATGGAGTGGACGGAAGAGGCGCAGGACGGCGCGGTCGTGGCAGCACCCGCCGGCCGGGTGGATGAGACAACCGCTGCGGCCTTCGGTACGCATCTCGAGCAGGCGGTGGAACGGAGCGCGGCGGCTGGGGCACGGCTGATCGTCGACTTCGCCGGCGTCGACTATATGTCGTCTCGGGGCCTGCGGGCACTGACCTTGGCCAAGCGCAAGGCCGACGCGGCCGGTGTCCGCATTCTGCTGGCACAACCCAATGAGATCGTCCGCGAGATATTGGCGATCAGCCGCTATGATAAATTGTTCGGGGTCACCGACACGGTCGAGGCGGCCCTGACCGCCTGACCTGTCATCCTGGGGGATGCGATGCTGGTTCGTTTCTGGGGCACGCGGGGTTCGCTGGCGGTGGCGCAGACCGCCACGTCGGTTCGTGACAAGATTGCGGGCGCTCTGGTCGCAGCAGAGGGACGGCGTTTCGCCGACAAGGCAGAGGCCTTGGCCTTCGTCGAGTGCGAGCTCGATTTTGCGGCGGGCGCCACCTATGGCGGTGCCACAACCTGCGTCGAGATCGAGACCGATGCCGGGGATGGCTCATTCCTGTTGTGCGACTTCGGGACAGGCGCCCGCGAGTTCGGGATCAGCGCCTTCGGGCGCATGGCGGCCGGCCATAGCCGCGAGTTCAACATCTTCATGTCCCATCTTCATTGGGACCATATCGGCGGCTTTCCTTTCTTCGGTCCCGCCTTCGATCCCCATTCCCGGATCGTGATCCATTCGGGCCACGCCGATGCCGAACAGGCCTTCCGCCGCCAGCAGGAGGAGATCAGCTTTCCCGTCGCCTTCGACTGGCTGCGCGCGAAGATCGAGTTCCGTACGCTGGTGCCGGGCGAGACTTATGCGATCGGCGGCGTGGCGGTCGAGATCATGGAGCAGAACCACAGCCACAGGAGCTTCGGCTATCGCTTCACCGACGCGGCCGGAAAGACGGCGGTTTTCTCCACCGACAGCGAGCACAAGATCGACAGCATGGAGGATGAGGACGCCGTCGCCCGCTTCTTCCGCAAGGCCGATCTGGTGATATGCGACACGATGTACTCGCTTGCCGACGCTGTCTCGATGAAGGAGGACTGGGGACACAGTTCGAACATCGTCGCGATCGACATCTGCCATCAGGCCGAAGCCCGCCGGCTGGCGCTGTTCCATCATGAGCCCGTTTACAGCGATGCCGACATCGAGCGGATGCACAAGGAGAGCATCCGCTACGAGGTACTCACCCGCCGCGATCACGAACTCGAAGTGCTGTGCGCTTATGACGGGCTCGAGGTGAAGCTCTGATCGCGAAGGCCCGCAGCCGGGTCTGGCTTGGGGGGCTGTCCGGCCTGCTGCTCGCGGCCCTGTTCACGCTGCTCGCAGGCGCTGGGCTGCGCACCTCGCTGTTCGATCTGTGGCAGCGCATGGCCCCCCGCGACCTGGCCGCTTCGCCGGTGCGGATCGTGATGATCGATTCCGAAAGCCTGAAGGCGGTCGGGCCCTGGCCCTGGCCGCGCTACCATGTCGCGCGGCTGGTGGAGGAGATTGCGGCGCGCAAGCCTGCGGCGATCGGTCTCGACATGATCTTTCCGGAGCCCGACCGCATCCGCCCGGACATTTTCGCCGCCTTTTATCCAGAGCTCAGCGGCGCGGCACGTGACGAGGTGCTGGCTCTGCCGTCGATGGATCGCCTGTTCGGGCAGGTGATCGCGGGAGCGCGGGTGGTGCTGGGAAGGGCGGCCACGGACGGCCCCGGCGGCGATCCTGCGGGTCTGATCGTCGATCCGGTCATAGATGGTCCGCTCCCGTCCGGCCTGTCCGCTCAGCCGCGCGCGGTCGTCAATATCGATCCGCTGGAACAGGCGGCGCTCGGCCATGGCCTGCTCAACGGCCCGCCCGATCCCGACGGCCGGGTGCGGTCGGTGCCGTTGCTGATGCGCGTCGGCGCGCGGCTGATGCCCGGCTTTGCGATGGAACTGGCGCGGGTCGCTGCGGATAAGGAGGCGCTCTCGCTCGCACCGGGGCAGGTCGCGCTCGGCGACCGCCGCATCCCCAACGACGAACGCGGCGCGATGGTAATCCGCTTCGGGCATGTGCCGCCGACGCACATCGTTTCGGCAGCCGATGTGATGCGGCAGGGCTTCCCCGCCGACGCCTTTGCCGGTCGCATCGTTCTGATCGGCCTGTCGGCCGAGGGCACCGCCGATATCGTCGCGACCCCGATGGCGGCGGAGGGCTTCGGCACGCTCGTCCAGGCGCAGGCGGTGGATGCCATCATGCGTGGCGGCTGGCTGGAGCGCCCGGTCTGGGCCGGCCCGATCGAATGGGTGCTGGGTATCGGGCTGGCGCTGTCGTGCATCGCTTTTCTGCCTGTTCGCTCCCGCTGGCGCTGGGCGCCGCTGCCGGTCCTGGTCCTGATCGGATTGGCGTGCTGGTTCGCCTTCGATCAGCTCGCAATGCTGCTCGACCCCGTCCGGCCGTTGATGCTGGCTGGCGGCTCGTCGCTTGGCGTGGCGGCGGGGCTGTTCGTCGAGGCCCGGCGCGAACGCGAACGCTTGCGCGAGGCGCTGCTGCAGGAAAGGCTCGCGGCGGCGGCGACCGAGGGCGAACTGCAGGCGGCTCGGTCGATCCAGATCGGGATGCTGCCCCCGCGCGACCAGCTGGCGCGGACCGATCCGAGGCTCGACGTCGACGCGGTGCTCGAACCCGCCCGGTCGATCGGCGGCGATCTCTACGACGTCATCCGCCTGGATGCGGATCGCATCGCCTTTCTGCTCGGCGACGTGACGGGAAAGGGCGTACCCGCCGCTCTCTTCATGGCGCTCTCCAAAGCACTCGCGAAGAGCGTCGCGCTGCGCGGACTGCCCGATCTGGGCGAGGTCGCCTGGGTGCTCAATGAGGAGTTGATGCGCGACAATGGCGAGGCGATGAACGTCACAATGATCGTCGGCGTCATCGACCTGACCGATGGCCGGGTGCTGCTGGTGAACGCCGGCCATGAAGACCCGCTTCACATCGATGCGGCCGGCAAGGTGGCGGTGCACAAGCTCGACGGCGGGCCGCCCTTCTGCATCGTCGATTTCCCCTATCCCGAGGAGCAACTGACGCTCGAACCGGGTGAGACGCTGGTGCTGATCTCGGACGGCGTCAGTGAGGCGCAGGATCGAGACGGCCAGCTGTTCGGCCATGAGCGACTGACGCAGGCGCTCGCCGGCTTTTCAGGCGCAACGGCGATGGCCGATGGTCTGCGCGATGCGGTGCGCATCTTTGAGAATGGCAGCGAGCCGAGCGACGATCTGACGATCCTTGCCCTGCGCTATCTCGGGCAGGATGCCGGGAAAATATCGCCAGCCGTTTAGCGGACGATGACCTCGACGCGGCGATTGGCCTGCGACGGGGCATTGTCGCCCTTGTCCTCGAGTGGATCGCGCTCGCCGCGGCCTACCGCCGTCAGCAGCACAGGCTCGATGCCCAGCTCGGCGAGTGCCTTGACCACTTCTTCGGCACGGCGCTCGGACAGGACGTCATTATCTTCGAGCTTGCCCACGGTATCGGTGTGGCCGGTGACCTGCACCTCTGCACCGGGGCGTTCCGCCACTTCCTTCTTCAGAAAGTCGAGGCCGGGCTGCGATTCCGGGGTAAGGCGCGTCGTGCCCTGCTGGAAATAGAGCCGCAGACGGACGGGCGGCGGCGGAAGTGCCTGCAGGAGGGCCAGCCGTCGGGCGTTCAGCTTGTCGGGG
>JAIYAJ010000169.1 GCA_027489105.1 Zymomonas sp.
ACGTCGGCCTTGCCGTTCGGATAGATCCGGCTGAGCAGCGGCGTCGTTTCGGCGAGGTCGGAGAAGTCGTCCCAGGTCATCTGGATTCCCGCCGCCCCGGCCATGGCGACGAGATGCATGGTGTGGTTGGTCGAGCCGCTGGTGGCGTGCAGGCCGACCACGCCGTTAACGAAGGCGCGCTCGTCCAGCATCCGCCCGACCGGCGTATAATCGTTGCCGAGCGCTGTGATCGCCATCGCCCGCTCGGTCGCGGCCTTGGTGAGCGCTTCACGCAGGGGCGTGTTGGGATTGACGAAGGAGGCGCCGGGCAGGTGCAGGCCCATGATCTCCATCACCATCTGGTTGGTGTTGGCGGTGCCGTAGACGGTGCAGGTACCGGGGCCGTGATAGGATTGCGACTCGGCCTCGAGCAGCGCGTCGCGGCCGACCTTGCCCTCGGCGAAGAGCTGGCGCGCCTTGGCCTTGTCGTCGTTGGACAGGCCCGAGGTCATCGGCCCTGCCGGGATGAACACAGCCGGCAGGTGCCCGAAAGCAAGTGCTCCGATGATGAGGCCCGGCACGATCTTGTCGCAGATGCCGAGGAACACCGCCGCATCGAAGGTCTGGTGCGACAGCGCGACCGCGGTCGACAGCGCAATGACGTCGCGCGAGAACAGGGAGAGCTCCATACCGGCCTCGCCCTGGGTGATGCCGTCGCACATCGCCGGCACCCCGCCTGCCACCTGGGCGACGCCGCCGGCCGCCCGCGCCGTGGCGCGGATCAGTTCGGGGAAGTTCTCATAGGGCTGATGCGCCGACAGCATGTCGTTATAGGCGGTGACGATGGCGAGGTTCGCCCCCGAGCCGGCCCGCAGCATCGCCTTGTCGCCTGGCGCACAGGCGGCAAAGCCATGCGCCTGGTTGGCGCAGCCGAGGCGCTGGCGGCGCGGCCCGGCCTCGGCAGCAGCCGCAAGCCGGTCGAGATAGCGCCGGCGTGTGTCGTGGGAGCGCCTGACGATGCGTTCCGTCACCTCGCCGAGACGGGCATTGAGGCTGGGTTGGCTGGCTTGGACGGTCATCGGGGACCTCCTGGCTTGGTATGAACTGCGAACACGGTATGCCGCTGGATCGATCGCTCGATCTGTCGTCACAGTCGAGTTGCGACGACGAAAATCCGAGGGAACTTCAGCAGCACTTTGCTGTCCTCTTGAGCGGGGTAAGCTGCCGCTATCTCCGCCCGATAGGCGTCAAGGAACGCAGCGCGCTCGTCAGGGTCGAGCGGGTCGATGAAGGGCTTTAGCCCGGTGCTCTTGAACCATTCCACGATCGCGTCTGGTCCGGCGAGTTCGTGGACATAGATCGTCTTCCACAACTCGACCTTGCAACCCGCAGCGGTCAACCATGACCTGTAATCCTCGAACCCGCCGATCTCCGCCTTTGCGTCCCGCGCCTTGAACAGCTTGGCCGCCCAAGGGCCACGCTCAGCGACCTTTGCCATCGAGACGTGCGACGGTTCATCGAGGTTGTCTGGCATCTGGATGGCCAGGCACCCACCCGGCCGCAGAGCTTCGACGAGCTTGGGAAACAAGCTGGCGTGATCTGGCAGCCATTGCAGGACCGCGTTGCCGAAGATCAGGTCGTAGACAGGTCCCGGGCGCCAACTCGCAACATCGGCGAGCGTGAACGAAATGTGCGGTAAGCGCTTGCGCGCCTTGGCGAGCATATCCTCGGACGAATCCATCCCTTCGACCGCCGCATTTGGAAACCGTGCCGCAACAAGCTCCGTACTGTTCCCAGGACCGCACCCAAGATCCATGCAGCGGGCGGGATCCTTCACCGACACCCGCGCGAGAAGGTCGATGGAGGGCCGCGTCCTCTCGTCTTCGAAAAGCAGGTACTGCAGGGCGCTCCAATCCGTTTTACCGCTCGTCATCGTTTCCGTCTTCCGTCCTTGATTAGCAGCGCTCGCATCGCCAGCACGTACCGCACCTTACATTTCAACTCGTAATGCGATCGGGCCGCGACGAAGCGAGGCCATCGCGACCTGGGCCATGTCGAAGAATTGTCTGAACCGAAGTTCCTGGACCCGGCCTCAGGGTGCTCGCGATGTCGCTGGCACCCGAGCATCATCGACAAAGCCTCCGCGCAGCATCGGTTACGCTCCAGGCGATACCGAAGTAAGGTCAATGATCGACTGGGTTTTCATGTCGTCTCCGAACCATGCCCTGATCGAGGCTACGCGTTTGCCGAGATAGCGCGGCTTGCCGTCATCCAGGACCATCGGGAGATCGTGTCCGGGCACCACGACCGTCCCTGGTCGTTGGCGCCACAGCGACCAGATCATCTCGATCGTCTCCCGGCTAACCGCCGGATCGTACGTCATGTCGGTGTCGCGCGAGACTAGCTCGGCCCGGTTCTTGGCCGCGTCGCCTGTAAAAATGACATCCCTCTCGGGCGTCCTCAGATGGAAGACCAGGCATCCGGGCGTGTGCCCGGGGGCGATGTGAGCCGTCATCCCCGGGAAAACCTCGGCGCCGTCCTGAATCTTCTCGCAAGTTGGCCAGTCGTTCAGGGCCCGGACATAGAGTTCTGGCACGGGCGTCTCGCCCCAAGGCTCTTCGAGAGCCCACGCCAGCTCCACTGCGCCAACGACGATGCGTGC
>JAIYAJ010000268.1 GCA_027489105.1 Zymomonas sp.
CATCCTGGTCTCGGCCAGATGACAATTCTGGAACTTCACGCCGTACTATTGAAAGGTCCGCACCGGCCGCGTCCGGAATCTCGATCCCAGCGTCTTGCCCGACTCCCTTGTGCAGGATCGCATCTAAATCTGGAATGTCTCGCTCGTCTGCCAGCGTGCCTAGCAAAGGCAGCGTGGCGTGAACGATGCTGTGAATCCTACTCAGCTCGCCCTTCGTGTGCCTCTCCGTTAGAGGGGCCCGAAAGCGGTCCAATGTGTCGACCACAAAGTCCCGAGACGCGAGGCTGTCGCCCTTTCTTGCTCGGCCCTCTGCTCTTTGGCCAGAGCGCATGCGAGCTGTTGCAAAACTCGGCTTGGCGGCAGCGAACCGCCCGACGTCGGACGCTTTAAGCGCCATGAGCAGGATGCCTGCGCCAAACGCTGCAACGAGGATGGTGCCGACGAGCCACCGATAGTTGATCGGCAGGCGATGGCGTTCGAGCGGGCTCGCCTGATCGTCGCGTGCGAACAGGGGAGCCTCATGAGCATCAGGTGCAGAAAAGTACAATTTCTAACTGCTTATGAATCCAGGCTTAGCTTGCCCATTCGAGCAGCTTCTGCGGGGGCAGAGACTTGCAGTGGGAGGCCAAAATAAGGCTTTTGGGACAAAATCGCTGTTGCGCAGCGCATATCGGAAACGCTCTGCCAGTGCTGGAAACCCAGTTCTGGAGCTTGTGCGAACCCGCTTGAGCTAGCCAGCAATTCAGGGAGCAGCGCTACAAACTCACCTGCGCGATCCGAATGTTGTTGGTCCCACCGCTGCGGCCAAATGGAACGCCCGCAACGATCACGAGGAGGTCGTTGCCGTTCGCAAGTCCCTCTTTCTGGGCGGTTTCGATCGATACCGCGACCATTTCCTGTACACTCGCAATATCATTAGTGTGCACACTGTGCGCGCCCCACAGGAGGCAAAGTTGCCTTGCGACGATGAGGTGTGGCGTCAAAGCGAGGATCGGTACACTCGGTCGCCGCCGGGCGACTCGTACGGCAGTTGTTCCCGTTGCCGTAAAGGCGACGACGGCGGAGGCGGAGAGCGTCTCGGCGAGCTGGCCGGCAGCGGCTGCAACCGCATGCGGCGGAGTGGTTTCCAGATTTGGCTCAACTGCATGCAAATGGGATCTGTAGAACTGATGCTGCTCTGACCGGCTGATGATGCGATCCATCATTGCGACGGCTTCCACCGGAAATTGCCCGGTTGCGGATTCTGCTGACAGCATCACCGCATCAGCCCCGTCGAAAATCGCCGTAGCGACGTCCGATGCTTCTGCGCGGGTCGGTGTCGGAGAGGCGACCATCGACTCCAGCATCTGCGTTGCGACGATGACAGGCTTGCCGGCCTCACGGCAGGCTCGAACGAGCTCCTTCTGGCGCCCGGGGACATCTTCTTGAGGTAGTTCAACACCCATATCGCCACGGGCTACCATTATCCCGTCGGACAGGCGGATGATGTCGTCGATTTTTTCGAGTGCCGAAGGCTTCTCGATCTTTGAGATCAGACCGGCTCGATCGCCGATAATAGCCTTCGCTTCAATTACGTCCCCCGGCGTCTGGACGAACGAAAGTGCCACCCAGTCGACGCCGAGTTCTAGACCATAGGCAAGGTCCGTTCGGTCCTTCGCCGTGAGTGGCGAGACCTTCAGCAGGGTGCCTGGGAGGTTGACCCCCTTGCGATCTTTAATGATGCCGCCCACGAGGACGAGAGCATTGATCGCCCTTGCCTCAAGGCTGGTCACTTCGACGCGGATGCGTCCGTCGTCGATTAGCAGATGCTGCTTCGGAAGAACTGCCTCAAATATCTCCGGATGCGGCAGCGGAATCGACTCGCGATCCCCTTGCGCGCAATCGAGGACGAAGCGGATGGCGTCGCCCGGCGCGACGATGATTCCGCCGTCCTGCACTGGCCCGATCCGGATTTTCGGACCCTGCAGATCCTGCAGGATCCCTATTGGTCGCTCGACCTCTTGCTCTAGCGCACGAATTGCGGAGAAAGCCGCAGCGTGATCGGCATGGCTGCCATGGCTGAAGTTCAGACGAAAGGTATCGACACCAGCGAGGAATAGCTCTCGGAGGCGATCCGGCGAGGCACTTGCCGGGCCAACCGTGGCAACAATTTTAGCGTGGCGGGTTCTTCTCATCGCTTCCAACTTACCGATTAAACAAGCCAGAATGAGCAAGAGCACTCGCGGTGCTCGGACTGAATGCGGCGGGGATGTCGTAGACGAGGACCAATCTCAGCAGTGCCTTGACGTCGACATCGTGCGGCTGCGCGGCGAGCGGATCCGGGAAGAAGAGCAAGACATCCAGTTCGCCTTGCGCGATCATCGCTCCGATCTGCTGATCGCCACCGAGCGGCCCGCTTTTGACGAGGCGGATGTTGAGGTCCGGTAACGAGGATTTCAGGACACTACCAGTGGTCGCGGTCGCAACGATTTTGTGCCGCGCGATCAGATCAGCGTGCTGTTTCGCCCAAGCCGCGAGATCGGGCTTTTTGCTGTCATGGGCAACCATACCAATTGTGAGAGACATTGAGATTAGCCCCCGAAGACACGCTTCAATTCCCCGACCTCTGCTTCGCCGAGTAACTGATATTTACGGCCGGAGAGGAGGAGCAGGAGCCTAGCAGTCTCTTCGAGTTCCTCGGCCGCATAAACGGCGCTTGGAAGATCTTTCCCCGCGACCACCGGTCCATGATTGCCCAGAAGCACGGCCGCCTTCTTCCCCTTCAAATCCCTGATCATGTCGCCCATCTTCGGGTCGCCCGGGCGAACGTAGGGCAATCTCTTCACCGCGCCGACGCGCATAACGACGTAGGGCGTGAGCGAGGGCACTGCGTCATCCTCGTCGATGTCAATTAGACAGGAGAGGGCGGTCGCATAGGTTGAATGCAGGTGCACCACAGCTCCCGTGCCGGGGCGCGTCTCATAGAATGCCTGATGGAGGAACACTTCCTTCGACGGGTTATCGCCCGAAACATGCCCCCCTTGCCGATCGATTTTCGCGATGCGATCCGCCTCGAGGAAGCCCAGGCATGAATTTGTTGGAGTGATCAGGATACCGTCATCGACCGCGACGCTGATGTTTCCTGAGGAGCCGACCGAAAATCCACGCTCGAATAGAGATCGTGCGAGCGTGACGAGTTGGGAGCGGACAAATGCTTCGTTGGTCACGCTGAGCCTTCGAGAGTTGCAAGAGCGCGGACAAAGAAGTCGACCTGGCCGAAGTTGCCCGATTTAAGCGCTAGCGCGAGCCTCCCCCCGTCTGTTGAAACAGCCGGGACGCCTGGCGCGATCTCAGGCCCGATGTCGAGAGAAGCGAAGCCAAGCGCCGAAGCAACGGCGCCAGACGTTTCGCCGCCAGCGACGACAAGCCGCTTTAGGCCTCTGGCGACAAGTAGGCTGGCTGATTGGGCGAACAGGCGGTCGA
>JAIYAJ010000560.1 GCA_027489105.1 Zymomonas sp.
GCGATACGGCTTGTTGCTGCCGTCCGATACCAGATAGACGCCGAACTCGCCCTTCGGGCTCTCGGTCGCGACGTAAACGTCGCCCTCGGGCACGTGGAAGCCTTCGGTGTAGAGCTTGAAATGGTGGATCAGCGCTTCCATCGAGCGCTTCATCTCGCCGCGCTTGGGCGGCACGATCTTGCGGTCGAGGCTGGCGATCGGCCCTTCGGGCATTTCGCGCAGGCACTGCTTGATGATGCGCGCCGACTGGCGGACTTCCTCGATGCGGACCATGATCCGGTCATAGCAGTCGCCCTTGGTGCCGACGGGAACCTCGAAGTCCATGCGATCATAGACGTCGTAGGGCTGCGCCTTGCGGATGTCCCAGGGAATGCCGGCGGCGCGGATCATCGGGCCGGAGAAGCCCCAGGCGATCGCGTCTTCCTTGCTGACCACGCCGATGTCGACGTTGCGCTGCTTGAAGATGCGATTGTCGGCGAACAGCGACACCGCGTCCTCGAACAGGCGCGGCATGCGGTCGTCGAGCCAGTCGCCGATGTCGGTCAGCAGCTTCAGCGGCACGTCCTGATGCACGCCGCCCGGACGGAACCAGGCCGAGTGCATGCGGGCGCCCGAGGCCCGCTCGAAGAAATTGAGGCAATCCTCGCGGATTTCGAACAGCCACAGGTTCGGCGTCATCGCGCCGACGTCCATGACGTGCGCGCCGATGTTGAGCATGTGGTTGCAGATGCGGGTCAGCTCGGCGAACAGCACGCGCAGATATTGCGCGCGGATCGGCACTTCGAGCTGGAGCAGCTTCTCGATCGCCAGCACATAGCTGTGCTCCATCCCGAGCGGCGAACAATAGTCGAGCCGGTCGAAATAGGGCAGCGCCTGCAGATAGGTCTTATACTCGATCAGCTTCTCGGTGCCGCGATGGAGCAGGCCGACATGCGGGTCGACACGCTCGACGATCTCGCCGTCGAGTTCCATCACCATGCGCAGCACGCCGTGCGCGGCCGGATGCTGCGGACCGAAGTTGATCGTGTAGTTCTGGATCTCCGTCTCGCCCTTCTGGACCTCGGGAGTCAGCGTGTCATAGGTCGAAGCCATTACTTCTTCGCTCCGTCGCCGAGCGGATCGGCCTTGCCTTCGCCGGTCTGCCCCACATGGTCGGTCGTCTTCGGCGTGGGCGGCGGTGCCTTGCCCTCGACCGGCTTGGGCGCGGTGCCCGTCGGTGCCGGTGCGGGCGTCGGAGCGCCCGGTTGCGTCGCGGAGACCTTCTCGTCGCCGGGCAGGATATAGTCGGCGCCTTCCCACGGGCTCATGAAGTCGAAGCTGCGGAAGTCCTGCGCCAGCTTGACCGGCTCATAGACGACGCGCTTGTGCTGCTCCGAATAGCGCAGCTCGACATAGCCCGTCAGCGGGAAGTCCTTGCGCTGCGGATGGCCCCGGAAGCCGTAATCGGTCAGGATGCGGCGCAGGTCGGGATTGCCCTCGAACAGCACGCCGTACATGTCGAACACCTCGCGCTCGAGCCAGCCGGCCACCGGCCACAGCCCGGTCACCGACGGCACCGGAGTGACCTCGTCGGCAGCGACATGGACCCGGATGCGATGGTTCCGCGTCAGGCTGAGCATGCAATAGACGACCTCGAACCGCTCGGCGCGGTCGGGATAGTCGACGCCGGCAATCTCCATCAGCTGCTGATATTCCAGCTGATCGCGCAGGATCGTCATCGTCTCGACCAGGCTGTCGCGGGCGACGTGCAGCGCATATTCGCCGACGCACTGGCGCAGCTCGATCAGGTGCGCGCCGAGGGCGGCGGTCACCGCCTCGGCAAACCCGTCCTTGGCCGCGAAACGCGGGAAGGTCAGCGACGTGTCACTCATCTCTCGAGCGTCCCCACGCGGCGAATCTTACGCTGCAATTGCATGATGCCATAGAGCAGCGCTTCGGCGGTCGGCGGGCAGCCGGGCACATAGATGTCGACCGGCACGATCCGGTCACAGCCACGCACGACCGAATAGCTATAGTGATAATAGCCGCCGCCATTGGCGCAGGAGCCCATCGAGATCACATATTTGGGCTCGGACATCTGGTCATAGACGCGACGCAGTGCCGGGGCCATCTTGTTGCACAGCGTACCGGCGACGATCATCACGTCCGACTGGCGCGGAGAGACACGCGGCGCGGCGCCGAAGCGCTCGAGGTCGTAGCGCGGCATGTTGACGTGGATCATTTCGACCGCGCAGCAGGCAAGACCGAAGGTCATCCACCACAGCGAGCCGGTCCGCGCCCACTGGAACAGCTCCTCGGCGGAGGTGACCAGAAAGCCCTTGTCGTTGACCTCGGCCTGCAGCGACTTGAAGAAGTCGGCATCGGGCTGGACGAGGTCGCCGCCGAAGCCTTCCAGCTTGTGCGGGTTGCGCGCCGGATCGAGCGTCACTCCCATTCCAGGGCTCCCTCCTTCCACGCGTAGATGTAACCGATCGTCAGTTCGACCAGGAAGATCATCATCGAGGCCCAGCCGGCAAAGCCGATGCCGCCCAGCGAAACCGCCCATGGATAGAGGAAGGCCGCTTCGAGATCGAAGATGATGAACAGGATCGCGATCAGGTAGAAGCGCACGTCGAACTGCGCACGGCTGTCCTCGAAGGCCGGGAAGCCGCATTCATATTCGGTGAGCTTCTCCGGGGTCGGCTTGTGCGAGCCGGTCGCACGCGACACGAGCATCGGCAGGAACACGAACGCGCTCGACAAAGCGAGAGCGACCCCCAGGAAGATCAGGATCGGTAGATATCCAGCGGCGACTGACGCCATGAACAGGCTCCGAGCAGAGGGCCGGGAATCCGGCCTTTGGCGCGACCTTTAGGCGCGCCGCATGTGCGAAGCAAGGTGTCGGGGAGTGAGAATGACTCGCAAAAAGGTCAGTGATTCCCGCAGATTTCCGGGAAGCTGGTCCTTGGTGCAGGCGCGCACCCGCACCGCCGCCCACGAGCGGCGGCGCGACGCCCTCAAAGCCCCTTGACGCCCTGCGCGACGAGCTTGTGCAGGCGCGTGGCCAGCCCGTCATTGGTGGCGAGATATTCGTTGCGCTCGTGCATCCGGTCGCCGCCGCGGAAATCGCTGACGAAGCCGCCCGCCTCGCGCACCAGCAGGATGCCGGCCGCCACGTCCCAGATCTTCAGCTCGGATTCCCAGAAGGCGTCGAAGCGGCCCGCCGCAACCCAGGCAAGGTCGAGCGAGGCGGCGCCGAAGCGACGGATTCCGGCGATCTCGGGCCCGACCTGGGCAAAGATGGCGCTCCACTTGCGGATATCGCCATGGCCGAGGAAGGGGATGCCGGTCGCGACCAGCGCATCGGCGAGTTCGCGGCGGGCGGACACGCGCAGGCGACGGTCCTGCAACCAGGCGCCCCGCCCCTTTTCCGCCCAGAAGCTCTCGTCGGTCAGCGGCTGATAGATCAGGCCATGGCTGACGTCGCCGCGCGCCTGGCCCGGCCGGGCCGGCTCCTCGACCGCGATCGAGATGGCGAAGTGCGGGATGCCGTGGAGGAAGTTGGTCGTGCCGTCGAGCGGGTCGATGATCCAGCGCGGCTTGTTGGGATCGCCCTCGATCTCGCCGCCCTCCTCAAGCACGAAGCCCCAGTCGGGACGGGCGCGCTTGAGCTCCTCGACCAGTGTCTGTTCGGCGCGCTGGTCGGCCATCGACACGAAGTCGGCCGGGCCCTTGCGGCTCACCTGCAGCTGCTGGACCTCGTTGAAGTCGCGGCGCAGGCGTGGCGCGGCCTTGCGCGCGGCGCGGTCCATGACGGTGATGAGGCCGGAATGGCTGACCAAGATACTTCTCCGTTCGTGCCGGCCGGGCGGCACTGACTACGCGATACAGGGGCCCGCCGACATTCGGGTAAGGGCCGATACAGGCGGGCCGGCCCGGAGACCGGCCGCGCGATCAGGCAGGATCAGTCCGCGCGGCGGACATATTCCTGGCTGTAGACGTCGACGACGATACGGGTGCCGCTGGCGATGTGCGGCGGCACCATCACGCGGACGCCATTTTCGAGCAACGCGGGCTTGTAGCTGGACGAGGCGGTCTGCCCCTTCACCACGGCATCGGCCTCGACGATCAGTGCCTCGACGGTGTCGGGCAGCTGCACCGAGATCGGGCGCTCGTCGTAGAGCTCCATGACGACGTCCATGCCGTCGTTGAGGAAGGCGGCGGCATCGCCGAGCAGATCGCGCGGCAGCGTGATCTGCTCGTAGCTGTCCTTGTCCATGAAGGTCAGGTCCTCGCCCTCGGCGAACAGGAACTGGAAATCCTTGGTGTCGAGGCGAACGCGCTCGACCGTTTCGGCGGAGCGGAAGCGGACGTTGTTCTTGCGCCCGTCGATCAGATTCTTCATCTCGACCTGCATATAGGCGCCGCCCTTGCCGGGCTGCGTATGCTGGATCTTGACGGCGCGCCAGATGCCGCCTTCATATTCGATGATGTTGCCGGGACGGATGTCCACGCCGCTGATCTTCATGGTTCACCTGAGACTGAGGATTTGAAAGAGCCGGCGCGGCCATAGCCGCAGCGCCGGAAAAGGGCAAGGCGAGTCCATGATCCGGGGCTTCCCGGCAGCGGTCGTCAGGCTTCGAGGGGCCGGGACGAAGTGAACGAAAGGGAAGATGCCGGACGGCGCGGTACATTGCGGTTCACCTGCCCTGCCGATCGCGCTACATCATGCGGATGAATACAGTCTTCTTCATCCTCATCCTGCTCGCGGTGATCGCCACGGTCGTCGCACTGGTGCGGGGAATCATCGCCTTCCTCAAGACGACGGAGGAAGACCTCAAGGCAGGAACGGTCAGCCGATCGGGCCTGCAGCAGAACAAGATGATGCGGATGCGCATCGCCTTTCAGGCGATTGCGGTGATCCTGGTCATCCTGCTGCTGATGATGAGCCGGTCCTGAGCCGCCCACTGCCATGGTCAGGCTGAACAGAATCTACACCCGCACGGGTGATGCGGGCGAAACGGGCCTCGTCGACGGATCGCGCCTGCCCAAATGCGCGCCGCGCATGGCGGCGATCGGCGACGTCGACGAGCTGAACTCGGCGATCGGCGTCGCCCTGACCCACGATATGCCGGAGGCGGCCGGCGCGAAGCTGTCGCGGATCCAGAACGAGCTGTTCGACCTCGGCGCCGATTTCGCCACCCCGGGCCCCGACTTCGCACCATCCGAGATGGTGCTCCGCATCGTCGAATCGCAGGTCGAGCGGCTCGAGGCCGAGATCGACGAGATGAACGAGGCGCTGGAGCCGCTGCGCAGCTTCATCCTGCCCGGCGGCCATCCGGCGGCGGCCGCGATCCATCTGGCGCGGGCGATCTGCCGGCGGGCCGAGCGGTCCGCCGTCGCGGCGGATCGCGACGCGGGGCTCAACCCGGTCGGCATGGCCTATGTGAACCGCCTGTCCGATCATCTGTTCGTGCTGGCCCGCTGGATCAATCTGGCGGGATCGGGCGACATATTGTGGAAGCCGGGGGCGACCCGCTGAACGGGACCGCACGCCCGGCGGCGCGGACGACCGCGCCGGTCAGACGTGCGAAACCGCCTCCATCGCGCCGGGATCGCCGATCATCCGGTCGAGCAGGATGAATCCCACCGACATGAAGACCAGAGCGATCAGGAGCGACTGCACAAGCTCCCGGCGACTGATCAGACCAAGCATCGCAACGTCCTCCACCAACGGAAAGCCGTGCCCCTTCTAGGCGATAGAGGGTTGAGAAACGCTTAACCACTGCCCACATCGGCGGCCGACGGACCGCCTTGCGCGCGGCGAACAAATCTGGAACATTCCCCACATGCTCACACATATCTCGGTGCGCGGCGCGCGCGAACATAATCTCAAGGGCGTCGACGTCGACCTGCCGCGCGACAAGCTGATCGTGATCACCGGCCTGTCGGGATCGGGCAAGTCCAGCCTTGCCTTCGACACCATCTATGCCGAGGGCCAGCGCCGCTACGTCGAGAGCCTGTCGGCTTATGCACGCCAGTTTCTCGAACTGATGCAGAAGCCCGATGTCGATCATATCGAGGGGCTATCGCCGGCCATCTCGATCGAACAGAAGACGACCAGCCGCAACCCCCGCTCGACCGTTGCGACGGTGACCCAGATCTACGACTATATGCGCCTGCTGTGGGCGCGCGTCGGCGTGCCCTATTCGCCCGCGACCGGCCTGCCGATCGCCGCGCAGACGATCAGCCAGATGGTCGACCGCATCCTGCAGTTGAAGGAGGGCACGCGCTTCCTGCTGCTCGCCCCGGTCGTGCGTGGCCGCAAGGGCGAGTATCGCAAGGAACTGGCCGAATGGCAGAGGGCCGGCTTCAGCCGCGTCCGCATCGACGGCGAGAATTACGAGATCGAGAACGCCCCGGCGCTCGACAAGAAGTACAAGCACGACATCGAGGTGGTGGTCGACCGCCTCGTCGTCCGCGAAGGCATCGAGACCCGCCTGGCACAGAGCCTCGAAACGGCGCTGCGCCTGGCCGATGGCCTGGCATTTGCCGATCTGGTCGACACCACCGTAGCCGAGGCGACCGTACAACGCCCCTCCACCGGCTTCGCCGGGCCCCCTCCCCGTTCCGGGGAGGATCAGGGAGCAGGCAATCCTCCCCGGCACGGGGAGGGGGACCAGCCGCAGGCTGGTGGAGGGGCAGCCGTCCGCGAAATGCCCGTCGCCTTCCAATATGGCGAGGCGCTGGCGGACTCCGCCGGCAAGACCACGGGCGGCATGAAGAA
>JAIYAJ010000536.1 GCA_027489105.1 Zymomonas sp.
CTTCTGCCACGATGGGATCGTCGTCGCCCACATCTGGGCATAGGTTTCGCGATACAGCGCCAGCCTGTAGACACGCACACCATTGCTGAGCAACGGCGGTGTCGTGACAGCAGCATTCAGAGCGCGCTTGATTGCAGCAGTCGTTTTGCCCGAGCCGACCGGGCCATTCAACAGGTCAGACGGGCCACGGCTCAGGATGAACGCATCCGACACCGGCCCCGCGCTCTGCAACAACCGCATGCCTTCGGGATAGGCTTTCAGCTTGTCATCGAGCGAGCCGAAGTTCATGGGGTGGTGCTCCCGCCTTCAGCTGCTTGAGCGCGGGGCGCGGCTTCCGGCACGGCAGGCGCGTCGGCAGTGTTTTGGGCCTCCATGTCGATGATCTCGCCGTCCTCGGTGCGGAAGGCGGCGGCCCAGGGCGGCAGGCCGCTGGCATCGGAATTGACGCTGTGACCGCCCATGATGATCGCCAGACCGGGAACGGCCTTGCCCTGATCATCGACCGGGGCCTGATTGGCCACGTAGACCTTCTGCAGCTCGCCGGCGAGGCGGTCCCACCGGTCAAACGCTTCCAGCATGGTGCAGCCCAGCTCCGCCTTGATGCCCGCCGGGCCCAGCGCCAGCCAGCGCATGCGCTCGACGAACGGATGCTTGCCGCCTGACGCCTTGAGGCCGAATTCCTTCAGCTCGCGGGTGGCAAGGTTTTGCGCGCCCTTGGGCCGGCCGACGCCGCGCCGCACCTCCTCGATCGCCGCCGCCTGGCGCGCGGCAAAGGCCGCCTCGTTCTCGCTGCCCTTGCGCGTGATCGGCGGCACGAACAGATCCTCTTGCACCGGCTGGGGCACAGCCGGCAGCGGGGCGGCCAGAGCCTCCCGCACCAGACCGGCGGTGCCATCGGAACGGCTCATGGCTGTGACCCCGTGCCCAGGCCCGCGACCGGGCCAGCCCCGCGACCCTGCGAACCCGGACCCCAGCCCACGCCCGCGCTCGACTGAACCATCCGGAGCTTCGCGGGGTGTTTTCCGCCATGGCTCTGGAAAACCGCAGGGCGGTGGGCGGGGAGAGAGGGGTGGCCGGGCGGTTTGGGGGTGGGGGTGCCCCGGAGAGGGGGGGGCATGTCCGGCAGACCGAACGCGGCCCGGCCATGGCGAGCGCTAGTCGAATAGACTAGCGGATGGTGTGGCCCAACGTGTTGATATTGCTCACGATTTGCATCGGGTGCATCCAGCCCCGGTGCATCGTGACCAGCTGGATGCGCCAGCCCCATTGAAATCATTGACGAATTTCCAGCCGCCCCGACATCGCCAGCCAGGCCGATCGGCGAGCCATCGCCAGCCGCCCAGGACGCCGGTGACGCCGCCCAGGACGCCGCCGCAGAGCCCGCCGCACGCGCACGCCACCCCGCAGATCGGGCCATCCGCGACCCTGCCCCGCACTGCCCGGCACCGGACCCGAGTTTCCGGCCATTGTTTATCGATCTGCCGGTCATGGCCATCAGGCTGATCAGGGCAGCCGCGCGGCCCTCGTTGCAGCCGTTGCAGCCCCGTTGCAGATTTAATGACCTATAACCTATTGATAAATAACATATATCTCTATTATGCAACACTGCAACAACTGCAACGGCACAGGCGCGCGCGATCATGTGCCCGTGCCCGCATCCGCACGCCCTCGTGTGTGCGCACGTCACGAGACAAGGCGTTGCAAGCGTTGCGGCGTTGCAGAACGCTGAAACCTCAGCAACATCAACGGCTTGCGCTTGCAACAACTTTGCAACGCCCCCCGGACCCCGCGTTGCAAAACCCCTGACCCCCATGGCGGATGGCCAAAAGCCGCGCGAAAACGACATCTTGCACCCCACGGTCACAGGGCGCGGGAATACTTCGCAAATACTCATCATCATCTTGTCGCGCGCGTGGATCATCAGAACGGCATGCCTCCGTCATCTTGGGCATCGAGGCCGGGCAGGTTGTGCGGCTGCGCTGCGGCCTCCTGCGCGCGCTGGCTGGTCGCAGGGCCGGTGGCCATGCCGCCGTCCAGCGTCTCGCCATCGGCCAGCATCAGGAAGGTGCGGATGTTGACGCGCCAGCCGCGCCCGTTGAAACGCCGCGAGTTGACGGCCTCGGCCCCCTCGAGCCGCTCCATGGCCTGCGCCCAGCCGCCCTTGACGCCGGGCTCGCCGCGCCAGTGGGTGCCGTCGAACAGGCGGCGCAGCCCCTCGCCGAGATAGGGCAGCACCACGGTGGCCCTGTCGCCCAGCCCGTCGACATGGATGTTCCAGGCCGTCAGCGCCTCTTGGCAGCTGCGATAGCTCTGCGCGCCCTTGTCGTCGGTGTCGATGCCGGCCGCGCGCGCCACCAGCTTGCCCACGGTCATGCGGTCGCCGCCACGGAAGACATCGAGCGGGATCGAGAGCAGGTGGTTCAGCATCGATTGCGTGTTGCTCGGCTGGTAATCTTCGGCCTTGCGCTGGCTGGCCACGGCGGCGCACAGGCTCATCACCGTGTCGGCATCGGGCAGGCCGTCAAAGCGCATCAGGTCGGCCATGGCCAGCAGCGTGCCCACCTGGTCAAGCCCGCGCGGGTTGTAGCCGTGCTCGGCCAGCCCGGCGCGATAGGCCTCGAAGGTCTCGGGCCAGCGCGGCCAGCC
Organism: Zymomonas sp.; assembly: GCA_027489105.1. The sequence goes on from JAIYAJ010000536.1 coordinate 2,647, forward strand.
ATCGACAAGGCGGCGGCGCAGGCCGGCGCCGACATGCTTCCACTGGTCGGCGTCGAGCTTCATGCGGGCCGATCCGGTCACCAGCGGCTTGAGCTTGAGCACCATGATGCGGCTGGCGTCGGCGGGCGGCAGGCTCGGCACGATGATCGAGCCGAACATGAAGGAGCTTTTGGCGTTGAAGGCGTGCGCCTGGTGGTCGGATGAGCCGCGCAGCTTGGAGCCGCCGGAGGCCGCCTGCCGCGCCAGCTTGATCAGCGCGTGCACGCGGCGGGTGTTGCCCTCGTCCTCGGCCTCGTCGAGCAGCACGGCCTTGGTGGAGTAGCCCAGCGTGGAGGACACGCCGCTTTCGGTCGCGTCAGAGGCGTGCACGAAGCCGCCGGAGAGCACCAGCTGCACCAGCTCGATCAGCGTGGTCTTGCCGTCGCCGGCGTCGCCGGTCAGCCACAGCACCGGGCGGAAGGCCAGCGCCGCGCCGGCAAGGCTCGAGGCCAGCCAGCCCAGCTTGAGGATCGAGGCCAGCGCATGGCCCGAGCCGTCCCAGTCGATGCGCTTGCCGTCCTCGCCGGCCTCGCCGCGCCAGTTCCAGCTGTCGAGCACGTCGAGCAGCTGCTTGGCCACGGTGCGCGGCGCGGGCTCCGGCGTCGGGCGCGGCACGTCGTCATCGGCGGGGTAGATATAGCCGCCATGCTCGCCCGGCGGCAGCCACTGGCCGTCGATCAGCACGGCGTCGCCCGCGTGCAGGATCAGGCTGCCGGCATTGTCGCGCCAGCCGCCGACGCCACGGATCCGCGTCATCGGGTTGAACACGGGCTTGTCGCCGCAGGCCTTCATCAGGCTTTCGGCCAGCTCGTCGACCTTCCAGCCGGTCTGCTGGAAATTGGCGTTGAACTTGGGGTAGTTGTTCCAGCACCAGGGCAGGGCCGGGCCGAACAGCTCGCGCAGGCACGGCGCGTTGTGGTCCTTGGCCTTCAGCCCGCGCAGCTCGCCCTTCGGGCACAGATACCAGCAAACGCCGCCCGATTTGCCGAGCGGGATCACCGGGCAGCTGTCAGGCAGCGGCTTGACGGGGTTCTTCTTTTTGGTCCAGCCCTCACCATCAGGATCAGATGACCCATCTGCGTCAGCTGGTGGCGGCTCACGGTCACCACCCCCGCCATCAGCAGCATCCGCCTCACGATGGGCATGCTCATAGCCATCAGCCGGGCGCGGCCCCTTGGCGGGCTTGGGCTTTGGGTTGATCGCCTCGAGAACATCATCATCAGACCAGCCGAAAGCACGGCCCACCTGCAGCGCCTTGATGCGCCCGGCCTCTCCCCCGCCGGCGCGCTTGAACGCACCCTTGATCGACAGCCGGTCGGCATCGCGCTCGCGCTGCATGCGTTCTTGGTCAAAATCACGGTCTTTGTTTGGCCTATCGCCCTCTGGGCTGCTTGAGGCCTGCTGCGCAGCCAGCTGCGCCACCGCTTCCTGCATGGCGGCAGCGATCGGCAGCAGGGTTTGCGGCTCGGTCATGCCAATTCCTTGTCCGCCACAGGCGCTCCGGATGCGGCAAACCGGATCAGGTCGGCCGCCTTGCGCGCCTCGTTGAAATCCTTGTGGCCGCCCGGCGCCCAGATCGGCACGATCGGCAGCTTGCTCAGGTTGGCCAGCCGCTGCACCTGCCGCTCGGCGGCGGCGGTGGCGTCCGGCCCGTCGCGGTGCCGGTGCCAGATCACGCCGCTGCACAGCTTCGGCAGGCCGATGCCGCCCATGTTGCTGAGGCTGATGCCGGCCCAGATGCGCAGGTGCGCGCATTCATAGGCGGCGCTCAGCGCGTCCTCGATGCCCTCGGTCAGGAGGATCGGCTCGGGCGCGGTCATCCTGCCATGCGGCACGCCTGAGGCCCCGCGCCAGATCGGGATATGCCCGCCCTTGATCGGCCCCAGCGACAGCTTGGCGTTGCTGACGCCGCCGAGCTTGCCGACAGAGCCGTCAGGCCGCACCTCGAGGAAGGTGCGGTGCAGGCCCTTGACGCTGCCATCGGCCGCCATCACCAGCGCCACCAGCGCCGGGTGATGGGCCTTGGTCTCCGGGTGCATCATGCCGGGGTGGAATTTCAGCGCGCTTGGCGTGCGGCCCATCTCGCTCAGGCGGATGCCGCGCCCGTTGAGATAGCGCTCGGCCGGCGAGCCGGGCAGGGGCCGCGCCTCCTGCCCGAAGATCTTGATGGCGCTGTCATGCAGCCTGTCGGCCCGCTCGGCCTCGGCCCGTGCGGCGGCGGCCTGCGCCTGCAGCGCCTTGCGCTCGGCCCGGCGCACCTCGTCCGGCGTCAGGCTGCCTGATCCGGTCAGCTCGCGGGCGCGGGTGATCGCCGCGCCGATGTCGCCGCCGGTCAGCTGCGCCGCCACCAAGTCCAGCATCGAGCCGCGCTCGCCGCTGGCAAAATCGGTCCACAGGCCCTGATAGCGCCCGGTGCGGTTGATCGCCAGCGACTGGCCGCGCTCGCCGCCCAGCGAGCCGATGCGCCAGTGCGGCCCGTCGCGCATGGCCGCCGGATACAGCATCGGCACCAGGTCATCGACCCGCGCCGCCAGCCGGTGCTTGATCATGTCGAGCGAGACCAGATGGCTCATCGCGCCATCTCCTGCCCGATGGCCAGCGCCTTCTGCAGGCGCGGCAGGCACGGGTGATCCTTGCCATAGGTCTTGAGCAGTTCCTTGATCGCACGGTCTGCGCAAAGCTCGATCGCCACGGCCCGCGCCTTGGCTACGCCCAGTTTCTGGACAGTGTGCGGCGTCAGCAGGCCCTGATTGATCGGCGAGCGCCGGAACACATCAGCCACCGGCTTCGGCAGCACCTCAAGCCTGCGGAAATCTTCCTCGACCGTGATGCCGGTCTTTGGGACAGGGCGGTTGACGCTCATGCCGCCACCTTTTCGGTGCGCTTCATCCCGGCAAACCCAGCCGCATAGGCCTTCGGGTCCGCCAGCCAGAGCGCGATCAGCTCCGGCGTCAGCACGGCGATCAGGTCCGGCGATATCCGCACATGCAGCGTGGTGTCGGGGTGCTGCAGCGTCTCGAGCAGCGTCACGATGTTCTCGGCCTGCCCGATGCGGTAATCAGCTTCCTTTTTCGGCTTCACGCGGCTGCCATCGGGATTGAGCTTGTTGAGGAAATTGCGCCGCATGCCGACCTCGCGCCGCATTTCGTCCTCGAGATTGGCCAGGTCCGCCCGCGCCAGCTTGTCAGGGCCGATGGCGGCTTTCAGGTCATCCACCGCGCTCATGATTGTGCCCCTGCCGCGCCGTCAGGCCGGGCTACCAGCCTCTGGCCTGCCTGAGCCCCGCCTGCCTGAGGGGCGATACTCGCGACCGGCCTGACCGCGTTGACCACCGCGCCCAGCGCCGCATCGAGCACCGCCGCACAGCGCGGATAGCTGGCCACCGCCATCACCGCCGCGTCGTCCTCGATGTCGCGGGCGCAGGCGATCAGCTGCACGGCAAACCGCAGCTTGCGCCAGTCGGCTGTGTCCATGTGCGTGCCAGCCTGCCAGGTGATCAGCGGCAGGCCGCCCTTGATCGGGCCAGAGACATGCAGCCTCATGCTCACCACGCCGAACGAGACCTTGGCAAAGGTCTGGAAGCGGTCGGACAGGGGCGGGAAGATAAAGCTTGGCGCGGCCATGGCTGTCTCGCTTTTGGCCTGCTTGAGGCCGGTGGGTTGATCATGCCCGGCGGCGGGTCTCGGGAGGGGGAAACGCCGCCGGGCACTCATCCGGCTGGTCTGCGCCACCAGCCGAAACGCAACACGCTACGCAGACAATGGCCGGCTCAGGCCGCCAGCCCGTTGACCACGCCGTCATGGCCGTCCCCGGACTTGATCCGGGGATCAACCCGACCATCCACGTTTGCGCCGCGCAGCGGCTCAGGAGTGTGCAGCGCCAGCAGATGCGCCAGCACCCGCCGCTCCTCGGCTTCGAGGGTCGCCACAAGCGCGCTTTCGGATGTCCGCAGCACGTTGCGGTCTCCGCTCAGGACGCGGCCGACAGTGTGCTTGTCGAGGCCTGACAATTCCGCAAGCCGCACCTGCGACAGGCCGATAAACTTGGCGCGATCCGCAAGACTGATGCTCATGATAGACGCAACCTCAATTATGTGCTCTGGTGCACACGAGCATCTGATTTGCGTGGCGTAGTCAAGAGTGATGTTGCAGGTCGCACAGCGTTTTCATGTGGAGCACACAAGCGGGCGCATTTGTACGCCCGCAAAGTGTAGTTCGATGACCGCGAAACCCAGATCAGCCCTCAAGAATGATGTCCGGCAGGCGCAGCTGCGCTACATCCAGCGCGTCATGAGCGAGACCGGCCTCAAGCTGTCGCAGATCGCGCGCATGGCAAAGCTCAGTCACACGGTGCTGACGCGCTTTTTCAATGATCCGGATTATGATGGCACGCTTGAGAACTTGACGATTGCTAGCATTGCATCGGCCACCAGCATCCAGGCCCCGCGCGAGCTGCTCGGCGGCGCAGGCGCGGAGTTTCGCGAGCCTGATGCCGAGGTGTTTGACTATGATCTGCCCGGGCAGGACAGGGTTGTCAGCAACGCCATCCACATGCTGAGCGAGAACCAGCCGCATATTGTGCCGTGGCAGGTCAAGGGCCGGGCACTTGAGCATATGGGCTGGCGCGCAGGCGACATTCTTTTGGTTGATCTGAATGCGACACCGGCAGCTGGCGATCTGGTCTGCGTGCAGATCTACGATCTGAGCGTCATGCGGGCCGAAACGGTGTTTCGCATCTACGAGCCGCCGTTTCTGGTGGCTGTCGGGCCTGATCCGTCAACGTGGAAGCCGCTTTCGGAGACTGACCGCGCCGTGGCCATAAAGGGCGTTGTGATCAGCACCATCCGACCACGAACGGCGCGCGCGGCCTGATCAGCGTAGTCCGGCGCGTCTGTTGGTGAGGACTACAGCGACAATATCGTCGGTAAACATTTTGTCTGCCGACAATTCAAACAATCGTCTGCGCTCCCCTGTGAGTGGTATGCCCATTGCCGCAACGATCCAGTCTGAATGATGAGCGCATTGGCTTTTGACGCCAATTGCTACGGTAAAGGCGTCTGACCGCCTGTCATCAACCAATGGCGCTTGCTGCACGACGCATTGTCGCCACTCTTCCCATCGGCGCGTCGTGTCGATAGGCGCAGGCATGCGGGGAACATCCCACAACGCGCAGCCGCCAACACAGGTCGCTATCGCCAAAACAGCAGACAATTTCATCATTCCCTATCAGGAAGCACAGACCATTGGGCGTCAACGAACATCAAGACCCCAAACGTTTCACGTGAAAAAACACCCGCATGTGCTCTTGTGCACATCAAGAGGTGTATGTTAGCTCTCTCACACACCGCTGATTTGCGGCCATGAGAGGAGCGCCACATGACCCACCACACCATCCGCGACGAAAGTCCGGCCAGCCCATCATCCACCCCATCGCTGACCCCGGCGACAGACAGCGCCCATCGCGTCATCGCCGCAGGCCAGCTGGCTTTGGCCGACAAGCTGGCGCTCAAGGGGACCGATGGCTGCAAGGCGCGCGTCAGCATGGCGCTGCAGAATGCCTACCTGCTGGCCATAAGCGCCGAGGTCGATGCCGGCGCGGGCAAGACGGACCTGCACATCGCCTCGACCACGGCCATCGGCTGCATCATCAGCCAGAGCATCGGCATGATCTTCGCCGGCGCGCCCGAGGCGGTGAAGCAGGCCGCGCTGTTCAGCACGATCGACGGGGCCGCGCGCTTTGCCGTCAATCAGGTGGCGGCCGGCCCAGCCGTCTTCGTCGATGGCTGCCACGAGACCGTGCGCCTGACCCAGACAGGTGCGGCATGACCCGCCCCGCCATGTTCAGCCGCCTGATCGAGGCGGACCTTGTCGCCCTTGGCTATGTCATCGCCGGCGCCATCACCGGCGTGTTCACGGTGCTGTTCTGGCTGGGCGGCGTGCCGCTGGCGCTGGTGCTGCCCCATGGCGCGCTGGCCCTGCTGCTGATGGCCTGCGGCGTGCTGATCGAGGCCAGCGCCCGCCCCGGCTTTTTCGTCAGCGTCGATGACGGCGTCGAAGGCGAGAGGGTCGGTTGATGCTGCACCATTTCCGCATCCTGGCCGACGACGGCGCGGCGCGCTTTCCCAAGCCAGCGCCAGCGCCGGGATTACTTCCCGATCCATCCGCCCCGACATGGACCGTGCAGGATCTGGCGCAGCTGTTCGGGCGGCCGGCCATTGCCGGCGTTCTGCGCGAGTGGCGGCGCGACCACGGCTTTCCCAGCCCGCTGCCCTTCTCGCGCCGGCCGCTGCGCTGGAACCCCGACGCCGTGCTGCGCTGGAAGGCCGAGCGCGAGCAGCAGGCGGGAAGTCTCTGACGCCTCAAGCAGCCCGAAGGGCGATAGGCGCACCATCACCGCCTCAAGCAGCCCGAAGGGCGATAGGCCAACACAACCGCCTCAAGCAGCGCGAAGCGCGATAGGCCAACATAAAGACCCCTTCCATGCCCCGCACGCTCAACCCGCATCGCTACCTCGTCCGCAAGTCCGGCAGCCGCAACTGGTACTGGCGGCCGCCCGTCTGGCTCAAGGGCCATTTCAGGGATCAGGCGCTGGGCACGGACAGGATCAGCGCCGAGGACGAGGCCCGCCGCCTCAACCGCATGGTCGACAACTGGCTGAAGGAGGGCGGCCAGCAGAAGCTGAGCGAGGGCAGGCTCGCCAAGGCCAAACCCGTGGCGCTGAACAGCGTCGGCGAGATGCTGGCGCTGTATCGCCAGGGCGGCAGCGTCAGGACCATGCGCGACAGCACAGCCACGGCGGCGCGGCCCATCCTGGCCATGATCGAGGCGCGCTTCGCCCACGAGCCGCTCTATGCCGTGCGCCGCCCGGTGGTGCGCGCCTGGCTGGACGGGATCAGGGCGCGCGCCCCCGGCACGGCGCGGCAGGTCGGCATCCGCTTCCGCGCCGTCTGGAACTGGGCGCTTGAGCAGGAGCTGACCGCGCTGCCCAATCCGCTGGTCAAGCTTCGCTCCGCCGGCGGCAAGGCGCTGATCGGCTCCGGCGGCAAGCGCAAGGCGCTGATGAGCTGGGCCGACATCACCGCGCTGGTCGCGGCCGCAGATGCGCTGGCAAGGGCCGCGCGCGGCGGCATGCCTCACAACCGCGGCGGCGCGGTCGCAGCCGACAGGCCGGGCGACTTCATCCGGCTCGGCCATCTCATCCTGCTGGCCAGCCTCTGCGTCATGCGCAAGTCCGATGCGGTCATGGCGCGGCGCAGCTGGTTCCGCTGGCACGGCCCGCTCGACACAGGCCACTGGCGGCTCAGCTATCGCCAGTCGAAAAGCATGGTCAAGGGGCGCGGCGGCCAGCTCGAGGGCGGCCGCCACATCGACATGGCCCTGCCGGCCGAGCTGGCCACGCGGCTGGCTGTCTGGCTGGCCGAGACCGCGCACGATCCCGAGGCGCGGCTCTATCCTTTCGGCGATGACCACGCCGCCCGCCTGTTCGGCATGGTCCGCCGGCAGGCGCGGCTGACCAGGCCGGCCATCGATCCGGCGGTCACCCTGCGCGACGCCCGCCGCTCCGGCTTCGTCATCTATGCGCTCAGCGGCGTCACGGTCGAGAACATCTGCTCGATGAGCGGCCACACCATCAAGGAAGGCTACGACATCGTCGAACACTACCTGCCGCGCACAGCCGCCCAGGCCGACAAGGCCGTCAGCATGCTGAGGCTGGCGGGGTAGTTGGCCTACCGCCCTTCGGGCTGCTTGAGGCCAGCCGCTTCGCGCTCTCCGAGAGCCAACCATTCCATCATCCACCCACCCGTTGCGTGTTGCGTCCCGCGTCTCACCCCTCACCAGAAGGATCAGCCCATGCGCGGCATTGACCTCAGACACATCAAGCCGCTTGACAAGGCGGAGATCGGCAGCCCGGGGCCAGCGCCGCAGCTCGAATGGCTGCCGGTGTCGCAGCTCAAGTTCGATGACAGCTACCAGCGCAGGATTGCCAAACTTGGCGAGAAGCATGTGCGCCAGATCGCGCGCGCGTTCGACTGGCGCTTGTTCGCCCCGGTCATTGTCGCGCCCATCGAGGGGGGGGGCTTTGCAGTGATTGACGGGCAGCATCGCAGCCACGCCGCCGCCCTGCGCGGCATCGACAAGGTGCCCTGCCAGATCGTCATGGCCGACCGTGCTATGCAGGCCCGCGCCTTTGCCGGGATGAACGGTAATCAGGCCATCCGCCTTGCGCCTTATCAGGTGCACCGCGCCGCGCTGGCGGCTGGTGATCCCAAGGCCAAGGCACTGGCCGATGTCTGCGAGCAAGCCGGTGCGGTCATCGTCGCCAACAAGACGGCAGCCAAGATGGAACGCGGCGACACCATTGCCGTCAACACGATCTACCGCATGATTGCCGAGCACGGACCGCAGGTCACGACGGCCGCGCTCGAGGCCATCATCAAGACGGCAGACGGCCACCCCGGTCTCGTCATCGCCCTGGCCATCACCGCCTATGCCGCCCTGTTCCGGCGCAGGCCGGACCTGCCCGATTTTGATGGCCTGCTTGACGCGCTCGACGACTTCGACCTGCCCGCCGCGATGGCCGAGGCGCAGGCGGCTTCGGTCAAGAGCGCCCAGCAGCGCGACGTGCTGGCCGACAAGATCGAGCAGTTCCTCGACCATGGCAGGATTGGCAAATGACCACGGACGCCGCCACGCTCCACCAGCACCGCCAGACATGGCGGCGTATGAATGGCAAGCACAGAAGGGCGCTTGAGATGCTGGCCGATGCACCGGCTGTTGCCGAAGGGCCATTCCAGCACAACCGCTTCTGGACGCTCTACCGCGCCCCGATCAGCCGCCCCACGCTCGAAGCCCTCGATCGCGCCTTCGCGGTCGAGATCACCCGCACCGGCAGCTGCGAAGCCGCCCGCATCAGCCCCCACGGCCTGGCCATCCTGGCTGCCGCAAACCACAACACCGGAGCACCATGATGGACCAAGACGACAGGATCATGCAGGCCGCCAAACGCAACCGAGAGACCAACATCAGCGACATGCTTGATCTGGTCGCGGCCGAGCTGACGCGCGCCTATCACAAGCATCCGAAGCCGCAGACAAGCCTGCATGAGGGCTATGCCGTGCTGCTCGAGGAAGTCGACGAACTTTGGGACAGCATCAAGATGAACGAGAACGGCAACGCCCTGATCGAGGCCCTGCAGGTGGCTGCCATGGCCGTCAGGCTGATCATTGACCACGGCGGTGAGTACGCCGTCGATCAGCTGCGCACGCGCGATCGCATCAAGCAGATGGGAGGCGGTTTGTGAGCACACCACCCCAGACCATCTCCGCCCAGCTCGAGGCCTTCGCCGCGCAGCTGTTGGCCGACGCGAAGGCGCAGGGCCTGACCATGGAGACCCTGACAGACGGCTCTGTCGTCACGCAGGGCACCAGCGAACCCCTCCGCCTCGCCCGCGTCGCGCGCCTGGTCGAGATCGCAGCCGAGATCATGAAGGAGGTCGGACGATGAAATGCGGAAGCTGCCGCTGGTTTCAGCGTGCCATTCACGATGGCTGGTGTCTCTACAAACCACCTATGCCCCAGCACTGGCAAGAGCGCATCGGGACGGGCCATCTGCCAACAGTGAACCATCTCATGGGTTGCCACCACCACAGCCCGCGCCATCTGGCATGGAGATTGCCATCACGGAAGGAGGTCGGACGGTGAAGCAAATTCCTGTTGAAGCTGAGGACGAGGTAAAGCAAGTTCCTTGGCAGATTGGCGCGCTGGTGCGCCTTAAAAGTGGTGGACCGCTGATGACGATCATGAACGCCGACTGTGTCGACGTTGAATGCTGGTGGTTTGACGGTCCAAAGTGCAACCGACGAGAATTTCACAGGAAAATAATTGAGCCTGGCGAAAAGGGAGATGACATCCCGTACTGACATGTTGAATGCTAAGGTGACCTTCCCCTACATCTTCCGCTGGAACCGCCTCGGCCGAGGCGGCCAGCTCTGCACCGTCACAGCGCGCGGCAGCCTCAACAGCTGCCGCGTTGTCTTTTGTGATGGCCACGTGATGATCACCAGCCGCAACGCCCTGCGCAGGGCCGCTCCGGACCAAAATGCACCGGCAGATGCACGATGCACCGGAAGCACGGTTTGTTCTGGTCATGAAAAAGCCGCCAAGCCCTTGACCTGACGGCGTTTTATGTGGTCGGGGCGAGAGGATTTGAACCTCCGACCCCTAGTCTCCCAGCGTAAGCCAAGTTGTTTGTTATCAATGCCTTGCAAAATGCACGCATATCAAGAACAGCGATGCTCAACATTGATGGTTCATGATTGCGGCAGCTTCAGGCCCGCTGCCTTGAGGCCCACCACGATCAGCGCGATCAGGCCGGTGATCAGCGCGCCGACGATGGCCTTGCCGACCCAGCCCGACACCACATCGAACCGCCCGCGCATCGAGCGCACGAAGTCGAAATCCTTGCGGGCCAGCATGCGGTCTTCCGGTTCGTGCAGCATCAGCCCTGCGTCGAACAGCTCGGCGCGCACGGCCGTGCGCACATTCTCGCGGATGATCTCCGCAAGGCGTTCTTCGGTGATGGTGATGGTCTTGGCCCGCGCTGTCATGTGAGGCTATCCATTCAATCAGGGAAAAATGGCCGCATGGTTGGTCCAGATGTCTTCCATGCACCAATCGACCAGCGTGCCCATGATGCCGTGCCCGGTCGCGTTCGGGTGGATGCCGTCGGTCGTGGTATTGGCAAACCAGCGGTCGGTCGCCGTCGCGCTCTGCACACGCACCGTGTTGGTGCCCGCGTCGATATCCTGCCAGGTGGCGTTGTCGCGCAGGCCGATGCGGCCAAGGTTCGGGTCGATCAGCATGTCGATCTCGCCCGCTTGCCAGCGAGCGATCAGGGCGGCGTTGACCGTGTCACGGTTGGCACCCGCCGCGAAGTTGGCCACGGGCGTCTGGCCAGCATCATCGGCATAGGTGCCTGTGCAGCGCGGCGTCACCAGCGTCACGATCTTGAACAGGCCATGGGCATCGGCGCGGGCGCGGATTAGATCCCATGACGCCATGATCGCGGTTGGGCTGATCGATGACGACAGATCGTTGGTCGGGCCATCCAGGATGAAGATGCGCGCATGCCGCCACGCACGTTCGCGGCGCGTGTTGGTCGCGCCGATCTCGGCCCACATGCCGGAGCCCTTGCCGTAGTTGGCCAAAGGCAGCTTGCGGGCAGGCGAGCCGACTGCCTGCGAACCGCGCAGGGTGAAGCCGCCCGATGTGGCCGAGCCGGTATAGGCGCTGTCGCCCGCCCCTTCGGTGAAGGACGATCCCTGCACGATCACGCCCATGTCGGGGGTGACAGTGCCATCCGGCAGACCCACGGCAAGGATCGGGCCATAGCCGTAGTTGACGGCCTGACCATCTGCAAAAGCTGCAGCGGTCACATCGCCAATGTCATCGACGAGCGCCCGAATGGCGGTTGCGTCACTCGATGTCCCGAGAACGCCTTGTTCCCGGAATGTGGCGGTCAGCGACGTGGCCAGATTGATGTGCCGGACGACCGTACCAGCAGGCCCAACGTCAATCGCGACGCGGGCGTACAGTGTGCCGTTCGCGCCCATGGCGAACCCAACGTTCGAGATTGGGTCGCACCAAACCTCGCTGTCGCCGTCAGCAAGCGTCACGCTGCGCTGCCCGCCGAACAGGATCGGTATCGTCTCAAACGCCGGGGCCGAGAACGTGCGCCGCTCGATGGCTGCGCCGACAATGGTGAAGCCTTGCGGCCCGGCCTGCTCCTTGTTGCTGGTCACGGCGCTGGACGTGTGGAACCACGAGGCGAACTTGAGGCGAAGCTGAGCCCATGCCTGATGTCCACCCAGAAGCTGCAGCCGCGTCAGCACGATGTTTCGGCCAGCCGTGAGCGCAATACCGTTGCTCAGGGGGCGGGTGTGCATGTAGGCCAGCCGCTCTGACGACTGGATGATGCCACCCCCCAACGGCCGGCGCGTCAGGTCAATCAGGCCACGGGTCAGCATCACGGCGTCCTGATGCAGATCACATCGCCGGCGGCGACGAACAGGACGTCGCGCGCGCCGGCCGGGTAATTGTAGCCCTCGAGCGGATCTCCGCCTGCCAGCGCCGCAGGCTTGATGGCCACGCGCAGGGCTTCGGTCGCGTCGATCGCCAGCGCCAGCCCGCCAGACGGGATCGCTGGCGTGCCGGCCAGCTCGGCCCAGCTGGTGGTCGGCGTCTGGTCGATCGAGGCGGTGTAGCGCCCGCGCAGGATCGGCGACAGCGGCTGGGCATTGGCCTGGGCCGTGAAAGTGAATGTGCTCATCGTGGTCTCCTCACGCATCCGGCGCGGATTGCGCCCTCGGTCAGTTCGATCCGCCGCAGCGGATCAGCTTCGGAAATGATCTGGCCCAGCAGCAGGCGGCACTCAGGGCTTCCCGTCACACTTGCCCGTGGCGAGGTTCCACAGCCCGCCAGAAGCATGGCAGGCGCGAGCAGCCAGACGGCCGGCTTCAGCGCGGTCAGCATTGTCAGTTCCTTCCTTGTTGATGGTGGCTGCGGCCTTGCCGGTCGCGGCGGCATGGATGTCATTGCGCACGGCGAGGATGGCCCAGCCGGCAACGGTGATGGCCCCGATCAGCGCGGCGATGATGAGGCCGGTCTTGTAGGGTGCGAGGAATGACAGCATCATTCTTCATCCCCTTCCGGCCAGTCCGGCAGGGCGACAGTCTGCCCGGCAAGCGCATGGGTGCTTTCAGCCGCAAACGCGATCATGCCATCCGTGACGACAGCATGGCAGACCATCGGCACGACAAGCGCCGGCGTGATCGTCGGCTTGTCGCCGTCGCCGTTCCATGACCATCCCGGCGAGCCGCGCAGGCCCGCGCCATGATTGGCCGCGCACCCAGGACATTTGAACAGGATGAAGCCTGGCACGGGCTGATAGATTTTCGATCCGATACGGGTTCCCATCACTTCACCGCCTTGGTCTGATACCGGATCGCGTACATCGCCACCGCCGCGCCGACGATCGACAGCACGGCGATGACCTTCCAGTCCACCGCCAGCAGGGCCGAGCCGCCAGCCGCGATCCATGCGCCAAGCTGCGTCAGCGAGCGGATGACGGGTGACTTCTCCCACCATGGCCTGTCGGGCACGGCAGCGGGTTCGGGCTCGGCCGCGCTGGCGTCCGGCGCTGGCGCAGCGGGCTTCGGCCTTGGCTTCGGCGCCGGCTTGGGCCTTGGCGCCGGCACGGCCTCTTCCGTGCCGTCTCCGGCCGCACGCAGCGCCAGGGCGAAGGCCCGATGCGACGCCGCCACCTCCGCGTCAGACCCGTCATTGCCGTTGACGATCCGGCGCGGGTTCCTCGAGGGAGGGGCATCGAGCGCATCCGGGAAGCTGTAGTCAGAGAGCTTGCGGTTCCGGAACAATCCTTCCTTCATGCCGATGACGGCGATGTCGGCGCCGATGTTCCGGTCGAGGGCCAGCTCGGGGTTTGCGCGCAGCGGCACGCCGAGGCGCTTGCCGAACTTGACGTAATTGTCCCAATGCGTGATCTGGATCGGGCCGCGCCCGAACGCCCCGCCGCGCCAGTATGGCGTCCTGACGCCTTTCAGCTTTCCATCCGCAAAGGCCTTGTCCAGCCGGGCGATCACCACGGCGTCGGGCGGGTTCTTGTCCTTGTGGGACGGCATCACGGTTTCCTTGATGCCCAGCATGTGGCCGCCGGTCTCGCGCTTCACGTGGGCGAGGATGTGCGCGACGTGCTCGATGTCCGTCACATCGTGGCGCCCGCAGGCCTCGATGATGGCCTCGACGCCATCGATCTGGCTTTGCGTCATGCGCCCGCCAAACGGGGCGCGGCGGAGATGGCTGAATAATGTGGTGTCGTTCATCGGTGTTACCCCGCAACCCAAGGTGAAACTTGGCTGAATGTCCCGCCCCGCAGCCGGAACAGGGCCGTGTTGCGCACGCCGGCTGCCGGCGACCCGAGCGCTGGACCTGCAGTCGTGAACCCCGATGACAGGCCGATGGCGACAGCCGCACCGGTCGCGTTGCGCACGGTCAGCACCAGCTCGCTATTCTCCGGCACATCGGGCGTGATGGTCAGCGTCGTCCCGCCCGTGGCCGTGATGTCAACGCTCTGAACGAGATCGCGCCCCGGCAGGTTGACGACGCCCGCGCCTGCCAGCGTGATAACGGTGGCAGCGCCCCAGCATGCCGGCGAGACCACCCGTGGGCCGGTCGGCACATAGTCGAGATAGTTCGGATCGCGCAGGCTGGCCGCACCAGCAGCAACAGAGCCGCTGACATTGTACGGCGAGAAAGCGCCGCCAGCGGTGACGATCCACTGGTCTTGCTCAAATATGTTGTTGACGTGACTTCGCCCGGCACCACCTGCCAGCTCGTATCCCACCGCGCCGACTTCCGTGGTGTTGCGCACGAAACGGTTGCCCCGGAAATGCCCGTTGATCAGGCATTCAATCTGCACCATGCCGGTGTTGCTACCAGCGTTGTTGCCAATCTCGTTGCCGACCGCGCGAATGTTCCTGTTCTGGAACGCGCCATTGTACCTGATCCAGAGATTGTAAAGCGTTTGCGTCACCAGCTTGTTGTCAATCAGATCGACCTGATCGACGCCCTCAAGCCGCATGCCGACATAGCCACCGTTGACGAAGTTCCGCACCAGATGCACATGCGCTGCGCTCAGTGCCGCCACGCCCTGCGTCTGCATGAAAATGCCGGCATTCGTATTGCCGCCGATGTAGTTCTCCGTGATGCTACAGTCGCCCAGCAGGTCGCTGTCGCCCGAGCCTTCGGCCACAAAGTGAATACCGTTGTAGGGGGCCTCGATAAACAGCCGGTGGATGTCGCAACGGTTGGCCCCGCGCATCTCGACGCCGGAGCGTTGTGTGCCGCCAGCCCGGCAGATCAGCCGGAAGTCGCGCAGCGACGTGCCCTCGGACAGCGCCGGAACGCCCGTCGGCGCGCCGCCCCAGAAGCGGATGGCGCTGGCATTGTCCACCGTGCTTTCGATGATCGAGGAGTTGACGCCCTCGCCAATGAGCTGCGGGCCGGGATACCAGAACGCGCCGGCAAGCCGCCCGATCTCGGTCCTGAAGTTCACATCGACCGGGCTTGAGAGCAGGTAGCGCCCGCGCCGCAGGAAGGCTGGCCTGCCGCCCGCGTGCAGCAGCATGGCCTTGATTGCGGCATGGCGCGACACCGCTGCCGTGTCATCAAGCGGGATGCCGAACATGGTGGAGTAAAGCGCCTGGTCAGGATCCAGCTCGAACCACACGCCATCGACCTGCACCTTGTGCGCATGCGTCGGCTCAACCGCAACGCGCCGGAACCATCCCTTGCGCCAGGCGCTTTCCGGATCCGTGATCAGGAACGCATTGCCGACCCGGGCCGCCGTCAGCGCCTGCACCTGCGTCAGGCTTTCGGCCCATGGCTCATAGCGCGCATCGGAGCCGAGCACGCCCAGCGCCGCAGCCGCATCCGTCGCGCCCAGCAGCGCCCGGCCCGTGGCCGTGCTGTCGCTGATCTGCGTCCGCACGATGGTCGCGCCGACCGTGCCGGAGGGCACGCCGACAATGTCGCCGTTGCCATCCGCCGACAGCAGCTTGCCCGCCAGCGCCGTGCGGTCATAGACCGGCGGCGTCTGGCCGGGCAGCACCGTGATGGCCAGGTCCAGCCCCTCGCGCTGCTCGGCATCGCGCAGGGCGTCCAGGTCGAGCTGGCGCTCGAGAGCCTCCGGATCAAAATGGCCGGTCGAGAGCGCCAGCTCCTGCAGGCCGGGCGAGCGCCGCCGGATGATCAGCGTCTGCGGCGCGGCCGGCATGGCGAGCGGCAGGATCTCGACCGGCGCGGCCGTGCGCGCATTGGCGGGCACCAGCCGGGCGGCGTAGTGCACGCCTTCCACAAGCGCGACCTCGCCGGCCGGGCCCTCGTAGCTCACCTTGATGTGACTGGCCTTGACGGCTGGAAGCCCGGTGCTGATCACCGTTTCCACCCCCGTCCAGGAGCGCGTCACGCGGCTCAGTTCAGTGGAAACCGTCATGGTGCATTGCCTCCGATGGTCGAAAGGTCGGGCGCGCGGGCCGGGCCGCTGTCGCCGGGGCGATACCAGAAGCTCTGGCCCCAGTTTTTGGCGGCCTCCGCTTCCATGCGGGCGAAGCGGGCCGGGGCGCGCTCGTCGATCATCAGGGCCAGCTGGTCCATCACCTGGCGCTGGAAGGCCAGCCGCCCGAACCACAGCGAGGTGCCCGGCATGTAACGCCCGGCGACATAGAGCGCGTCGGCCCCGAAATGCGTGTCCTCGCCCTTGAGGGCGCGGTTGATGTTGGCGCTGAGGAACTGGCCAAGCACCTGCTCGGCCGCCGCAAATTGCGGGCCTGCCAGCGCCGAGGCCCAGCTGTTGCCGAGCTTGGTCTTGTCGGCAAACATGATGTCGCCAAACATGCCGAGGCCGCCGCCCTGCAGCACGGCCTTGCCCCAGGCGCGCGCGCCCATGGCCGTGGTCGGATCGAGGCTCAGCGGGTCGCGGCCGTTGGCGATTTCCTTGGCCTGCATGGCGACCACGCCAAGCCCGGTCAGCGCCGCAAAGGTCAGCGCGGCATGGCCCATGCGGCTGCCATCCCAGCCGCGTGCGAAGGCGCGGGCGAAGTGCAGGTTCATGAAGGTGATCGGGAAGGCCTTGTACATGCCGACCGCGCGGCGCACCTCGCCGCCCAGCGTGCCGGGCTGGCTCTGGCCACGGATGAAGGCCCGCGTCAGCGGGTCGCCCTCGATCACGGCATAGTCCATCTCGGTGTTGATCAGCTGGCTGAGCTTGCTGCCCAGCGCCTCGTCGGCCTTCGACACGTCCATGGGGCGCAGCAGTTTCACACCATCCACCGGCGTGTAGGCAGCTGCGCTGGCAATGCCTTTCCACTCGGCTTCGGTCACGCCGACGCGCTCGAGGCCCGCGCGGAAGGCCGGGTCCATGTCGGCAAAGGCGCGGCCCTGATTGCGGGCCATCTCGGCCATGTATTCCAGCCCGAAGGACTGGCGCAGGATGGCGGTCCAGCGGCGCAGGCCCGAGGCGCGGATGATTGCGGTCGAGACCTGCGCCACCCGGCCGGACTGGATTTCCTGCCCCATGTGCCTGTCCACGCGGCGGGCGCTTTCGGCAATGCTGTCAGCCACCAGCCCCATCTGGGCGGCGGAGATCTCCGCGCCCGGTTTCGCCATGTCGGCCACGGCGCGGCTGATCACGTTCATGACGCTGAGGCCGTTGAAGCGGGCTGTCACAGACATCAGGGCCGGGTCGGTGATCGACGAGATGATGGCCGCGCCCATCTGGATGCCATGCAGCGCGCTGCGCATGGTGCCCATGGCCTTGGCCACCTCGACATTGACCGGCACCGAGTTGGCCCCGGTGGTCTCGGCCCACAGCGCCTCGAAGCCGTTGCGTGCCTGCCGGATCTCGCTTTCCAGCTTCTGGTTGCTGCGGATGGTGGCCGCCACGGTCTTGGCGTCAGATCCCTTGGGCGCTTCCTTCTGCAGGCGCAGCAGCTCCTGGTCGAAGTAGCTCAGCATGTAGCGATAGGTAGCTTCCGGGTTCGGCCCCATCACGCGCATCAGGCCGATATCGTCGGACAGGTCGCGGATATGGGCCATCATCGCGTCATAGACGCCGCCGCCCGCGCCGAAGGCTTCCTTGTAGGCCATCCAGCTGTCGGCATCCTTGAACGCCAGAATGCGCGCCTCGCTGCGCTGGTTGGCCAGCGCGCCTCGCCCGGTGAACGCCGAGGAGGGCGCGTCATCGGCCCCGCGCGAGACGATGGCCGCATAGACCTTGTTGAGCACGATCTCGAGTTCGGCATCGTTGAGAGGGTTGGGCGGGCTGCTTGCACCCGGTGCGCGGCTTGACTGGGGAGGGTCGCGCCGCAGCATCTGGTCACGATCGAGCAGCGGGCGCACCAGGTCTTTCCAGTCGTCGCGGCTGACAGACGCCACCTTGGTGCTGTCATGGCTCTGCGGCAGCAGCCACTTGTCGCGCATGGCGATGTTGCCGCCGGCGGCGTTGTATTCGGTGCGCAGGAACTCGGCGGTTTTCAACCACGCCTGCCCGAACCGGCCTGATGCGTCCTGCGATGGCTCGCCGAACAGCGAGCGCAGGATGTCCAGCTCAAGCGCGGTCTCTTCCCTGAAGCCGAGCATCTTCGGGCGTGCCGCCTCGATCAGCTCTGCGATCATGGCGTGGGCCTGCCCGCGCACCTCCTGCCGCACATAGTTGACATTGGGCCCGGTGCCGATCTCGTGCGGGTCGCGGGTCAGCACGGAGCGCAGGGCAGCGCCAAGGCCGCTCTCGCGATACGTCCCGCCAGCCAGCGTCAGCGGTGCCCGCCTGTCGCCGCGCAGGGCTTCCAGCGTGGTCAGGTAGCTGTCGATGCGCTTGGCCTTGTCAAGCTGGGCATCGATCTGGCGATAGGCGTTCAGCTTGTCGCGGGCAGCGCCCTGGGCGCGCTCGGCAAGGAAATCGGCATAGCCACCAAGGATCGCATCAGCCTGCGCCCCGGCCTTGGCCAGCTCGCTTTCCAGCCGGGCAATCTCTGAGGCCAGCACATTGCCAGCCTCGGGCTTGACGGTCCCGGCTGCGATCTTGGCGCTGAAGCAGTTGAGGATCGACATTATTGTGCCCCTACCGGCCCTTGGCCTGCTTGAGGGCCGATGCCGCCTTCAGCGCGCGTGCAGGCATCCAGCTCGGCCAGCGCCTGTTCGTTGTCGGCAAGGCGGGCCAGCTCGGCACGGGCAGAGGTGGCCTTTGTGCCGCCCTCCATCCAGACGGGCGCATCGCCGATCTCGGCCAGCTGCCGCTCGACGCTCTGGATGCGGAGCTTATCCTTGAGTGAGAGGGCAGGCGTTGACGCGGCCTCACCCTCGGTTTTGACACGCACCCTCACGGATGGCTCATTCGGCGCGCGTGGCACGGTCTGCTTCGGGGCTGGCAGCTGGCTGGCTGGCGTGTCGATCACCTGCGCCAGGCGCGCGATCGCCGCCACGGGCCAGCGCTCGCCGCCCATCAGCTCGGCCGAGACAGCGCGGTCAGCCGCGCGGGCAAGCCGGTCCTGCACGATGTCATCGGGCAGGCGGATGGTCAGGGCGTCATCAGCAAAAAAAGCCCGCGCCAGTGGCCCGTCAGGCCCGGCCTTGATCGCAGCGGCAAGATCGGGCCGGTTGCGCGTGACAATCTCAAGCCCGGTCAGGGCGGTGAAAGGTTCGGCCCGGGCGCTGACAGAAGTGGGCCGGAAGGCGAGAGGCTGCGGCGCGACGCGGCCCCGCTCCATGGCGGCAGCAGCCTCGTCGATGGCCTGCCCTTGTAGGAGGGCTGCTTCGTCTAGGCTTTGCGGGCGGCGGCTTTCGCCAGACGGCGCGTCGTTGCTGCCGCCTCCTCGAGGCGCAGTTTCCTGGCCGGGTCGGTCTCCCGGGAAGCTGCCGTCATCAGGGCCTGTGCGGCCTTCTCGTGCGCTTGGGCTGAAATCTGCATCGTCAAATCCCGGAACAAATTCCCTATACACTGGCGCAACGATTGGCGCAATTTCTGGATCGTTGAGCAGCCGCTCCATCGACGCCCGGTCGAATGCGGCAATCGCATCCTCAAGGTCACCCCTTGCCAGCAGCTCGGCAGCGCGCGAGATGTCGCGTGGATCGAGGGCCGACAGGTCATCTTCAAACGATGACAGCGCACGGCGCACATCATCCTCGCGCGCAGCGATCTCGCTTTCCCAGCGGGCGTTCTCCACCTCAGCGCGCGAGCTGGTCGAGAACTCGGCAGCTGCTTCCTCGTCGGATCGGCGATAGCGCCGCTGCTTGAGCGTTCCTTCATCGCGCAGGGCGTTGCGGATGTCGTCATAGACGGCCAGATCAGCGCGGGCATAACCGTCCGGCCCGGCGTCGAGATAGCCTTCCTCGGTCAGCTTGTTGATCCACCAATCGAGCGAGCGGCCAGACTTGCGCGCCACAGGTCCGCCGCGCGGAATGAATATGCGGTCCAGCCCCAGCGCCTTGGCGTCGCTGTCGAGCGCAAGGCCGCCATTGCGACCGATGAACTCGGCCATGCTGACAGGCCGCCTGACCGTGGGTTGCGGCACGCGAGGCGCTGGCACAAGCACCCGCGCCTGCTCGTCAAGCACTGCGTTGCGCTCCTCGAGGAGCGCGATCGCGTCAAGGTCTTCCGGCTCAAGCCTTGTCGCCACCTCGCGCAGCTGCGGGCTTTGCTCGAAACGGCCAAATTCAACGCCTG
The DNA here is from genome assembly GCA_027489105.1 of Zymomonas sp. The sequence continues at coordinate 22,980 of JAIYAJ010000536.1, forward strand.
AAGCAGGGGCGTTCAGTTCGGCACTGAAGCGGGCCTCACCTTGCGGCACTGACACAATGTCAGAAATCGTCCCAGCGCCTTTGCCTGCTTGAGGCGGAGGCGCGCGCCTGCCCATGTCGGCCACACCCGGCAGGTCCGGGATGACCGGCAGTTCGCCGGCGGCCAGATCGAGACGGCCGGAGCCATCGACGCCGGCGCCGAACGGGGTGGCGGCGCGCGGCGGTGTCATTTCGTTGGTCGAGAAATCGAACGCCGTGGTCTGGCTGGCGCGATAGTCGCGATATGAGCGCAGGCCAGCCGCCCCGGCGCGGAACACGCCGGCGAAGGCAGCCTGCCCCATGCGGGCCTGCACGATGTTCTCGATCGAAGTATTCTGCAGCCCGAGCTGCTCGCGGCCGGCGGCGATGAATGGTTCCTGCACGGCCTGGCCAAGCATGCCGAAGCCGGCCTCGCGCGCCAGCATGCGCGGCACCGAGCCGGTCAGCGGCCCGCCCAATGGCATCAGCGCGATGTTGACCGGCGACACCATCTGGCGCGAGATGCCGGCGGCAAAGCTGGTGGCGTAGCCGGACAGTCCATAGGTCGCCGCGCCGACATCCTCGGCCCGCTTCTCGATCTCGCGGGCCCTGGTGCGGGCATTGCCGACGATATCGGCGAAGGGTTCGATCTGCTTGCGCTGGTCTTCCGGCAGCTTCGCGGCCAGCGCCGTGAAGGCATCGGAGGCGGCGCGCTCGCCACCTGGCCCGACCAGCCTGATGCCGGTGTCGCGCGACAGCTCGGCAAGGCTCTTGCCGGTGACGCTTTCCAGCCGCTCGAGCAGCTCGCGGCGCGCATCCAGCATGGGCTGGCCGACGCCGTCGAAGGTATCGAGGCCGGACGCGGCCCATTCCGCCTGCCAGACATCGCCCAGCGTCGAAGGCGGGCGGGCCTGCGGCATCTCGCTCAGCTGGCGCAGGCGGCCTGCATAGGCGGCATCGAGCGTCATGGCGCAATCCCCCGTGCGCGGCGGGCCGCTTCAAGCTCCTGCTGGCCCTGCTCGAAGGTCAGCATCCGGCCCGTGCGGGTCTGGCGGAACTGGAACTCGGCACGGCTGCCGACGCGCGGCGCTTCACCGGCAAGGCGCGGCAGGTCGAGGATGACCGGCAGGCCCATGGCATCGCTGACCACGCGCTCGCCTGTGCCTTGCGGGATGACAAGCGCATACTGCCCCGGCTCGGCACTGACCTGCCTGAGCCGCGCGTTGGCGCGCACGAAATCAGGCGACATGGCGGAGCCGCCGAGATGGTCAGGCTGCAGCTTCGTCATTGCCTGGCGGAACTGGGCCTCGCTCATGGCACGCGGCAGCACGGTCTGCGCGCCATTGTGCCGGATGATGGCGCCACCGGCCGCGCGCTCGATCGCCTTCTGCAATCCGGCGCGGTCACCGGCATCGTAAAGCTGCCAGTTCCTGCCGCGCTCGGCGGCGTAGATGGCCAGCGCGGCATCGATGACAGCGCCCTGTTGTTCGCCGGGGAACAGGTCGCCGCCGATCTTTTCCTTGAAGGCCTGCTTCAATTCAGCCGCGGCTGGCCCGGCATAGCCCTTGTCGGCCATCAGCGCCGTGCCGCGCAGGATGTCGCGGGCCGTGGTTTCATCGCTGCGCGCCATCCGGCCCGCCAGCTGCATCACGGGGGACGCGCCGGCGATCTCGCTGACAGCGGCCTCATAGGCGGCGGGCGTCGTGCCGCGCGCCAGCGCCTTGAGCATGTCCACCTTGCCCTCGTCATTCGCGGCCTCATAGGCGGCCTTGAAGGTCGGGCGCTCGGCAGCGGTGAAGAACTTCATGGCCCCGCCATAGACCTCTTGGCTGCGCTGGGCGGCGATCGAGCGGCGGGCGAAGGCATCGGAGAAGGACGGGTCTGCGGCCTGCTGCGGGGCTGGCAGCGAGGTGTTCGGCACGATGCCGGCGCGCACGCCGAGCGTCACCGGGTCATTGTCGCGGGCGGCCATCACCTCCTTCTGCACGCCCTCAAACAGGCGCAGGCGGCGCACCAGCGCTGGCGAGACATCCGGGGATGCAGCCATCTGCTGGCGCATCTGAGAGATGCCGCTGGCGAGCTGGTCAGGGCGCGTCTGGTAGGCTTCGCGGATGATCGGCGCGGCGGTCTCGGCCTCGTCCAGCTCGCGCAGCTTCTGGGCGGCGGAACCGTCGCCGCGCGATGCGCCGAGGTTAAGCAGGGCGCGCTGCTGCGCCACCACGTTCGGGTCGCGGGCATAGCCCTGATTGAAGTTCTGGACGGTTTCGCTGGCGCCGACGCTGGCCAGCGCAATCATCTGGTTTTCCTGCCGGGTGATGGCGGCAGCCTGCGATTGCAGCTCGCTGTTGACCGAGCTTTGCGTGCGCCAGGAGGCGGAGGGCGACAGGCCGCCGCCATTGGTTTCGCCACCCATGCGGCGGACCACATCGAGCAGATATTCGGAGGTGCGCTTGCCGCTGCCATCCTTCTTGCTGTCAGGGATCAGGCTGGCGAACTGCTCGGCCGAGTAGGTATCGCCGAACTGGGCCACGGCCTGCTTGTGGATGCCGGCAGCCCAGCCATTGCCGCCATGATAACCGGCGATGGCCGCGAATACCGAGCCGTTGGATTGCTGCAGCCCCTGCCTGAGATGCTCCATGCCAAGCGCGCGGTTGAGCGCCGTATTGGTGCGCAGCTCGTTCTCGAGCACGGCAATCGGCATGTCCTTCAGGTCAGGCCGGCCGATGGCCGCGCCAAGGTCGCGCGCGGTGCCGGGCATGATCTGCCCGATGCCCTGCGCGCCCTGCACGCTGACGGCATTGGGGTTGCCGCCGCTTTCCTGCGGCATGATGGCCCGGTCAAAGATGGCCCCGACCTGATCGGGGCTGCTCACGCGCCCGATGGTCGCGACGGCCGCCAGAGGGTTGAACCTCGCCTGCTGCGTGATGCGCTGGGCATTGGCCTCGTCAGAGGCCGCGCGCGCCTGCGCCCGGTAGCGCTCGCGCGTGGCCGGATCGAACCCGGCAAACTGCTTCGGGTCATCCAGCGCCGCCAGCGCCCGTTGCGGGCTGGTGGCGATGGCGCGCAGCATCAGGGCCTCGTCGCCGGACTTGTTCAGGCTCTGCTGATAGGCCGTGGCCCGCTGCGCGGTCATCACGCCGCGCGCCACGCCCTGCTGCAGGGTGTTGTTCCACTCGTTGCTGACAGCCTGCCGCTCGGTGTCGGAGCCAGCCGCGACATAGCGCTTCTGGAACGCATCATATTGCGTGTCCATGGTCGCGCCATACTGGTCGGCCTGCCGTGCCAGCGATTGCTGGCGCACGCCGCCGACGGACGAGAGGCCCATGCGGGTCAGCTTGAGGTTCAGCTCCGATTGATCCTCCGGGCGCAGGCCCGTGGTGGCATCGGCCTTGAGCTTCTCGGCCCGCTCGGCAAAGCGCTGCGGCGCGGTGGCCGGATCAGGATCGTTGCGGAACTCCTGCTCGAGCTGGTCCACGCCGGTGAGAAACCCCGTGGTGCGGTCGGCCAGCGTGGTGGCGCGGTTGGTCTGCTCGAACACGGCGTAGCGCTCCTGCGCCACCTGGGCCACGCCGCTCAGGGCCGCGCCGAAGCGGGCGATCGCGCCGGTGGTCTGCTCGTTGGCCACCTGCGGCATCACGGTCGAGATGCCGAGGCCGTCCGTGCTCAGGCGCTGGATATAGACGGGCGCGGCCATCAGTAGAGCCCTCCGGAGCCGGAGGCGATCTGATAAGGACTGCCTGACATGATGCGCGGCATGGCATAGCCGCCGGACATGCCGCCGCCGGTTGCGCCGCCCGGCGCGCTGCGCCAGGCCTGCGTGCCAAGCGAGGCCCAGCTTGACACGGTGTTGAGGAAGGCCGTGCCCGCGCCGATCCATGCGCCGCGCTGGGCGTCTGCCGTCTGCGCCGCCACATTGGCGATCTGGCCATAGGCATCGGCCCGGCCCTGCAGGCCGCGCGCCGTGGCGGCCATCACGTCAAGCTCGGCCTGCGCCGCAGACTGGGCCGCGAGGAAGGCGGGCGAGCCGGAGGACGGATCGATGTTGTTGGCCGCGAAATAGCCCGCCTGCGCGCCGGTGACATCATCGAGCGCATCGCGCACCCGGTTGGCCTGCCCGGTGGCGTTGAACATCTGCATGTCGGCATTGCTTTCCAGCATGCGGATGCGCTGGCGGTTGACCGCGCGGGTCTGGCCGGCGTTGACGAAGCCCATGGCGGCGTCAAGGATGCCTTTTCCGGTCTGGGCTGCGCCTGCGAGTGCGAGGAGGGCTGGGAACATGGCGCGCCCTCACATGCTGCCGGCATCGACATCGGGATAGATGCCGAGCAAGGTGAAGGGGAGGGCGTCGTCGCCGGAGAATTCCAGCGCGGCGTCGCGGTCATTGGTCGGCTCGACCGTTGTGACGACAACGCCGCTGGTGAGCTTGCGCGGCCCGCCGGCGAAGCTGCGGCCGAGCGGTGCGATGTCGGAGGCCGGCATGCCGCGCTGGGCGATCTGCCCGCCCGCGCTTTCGTGCAGGTGCAGGCCAATGCGGCCCGCAGCCTTGGGGCTGCCGGCGGTCGGCCCGGCCGGGGTCTGGGTGTCGAGTGGCAGCGTCCGGATCAGCCATGGCATCGGCAGGCCGACGACGATGTCGGAGGCGGGCGCATCCAGCGTGATCACGCCGGCCGTGACGACGCAGCGCGGGCGCTCGTCGCCATCGGCAAACACGGCGACGGTTTCGCCTTCGAGATGGTCAAGCCCGTCCAGCGTCGTCACCGGCGCGCCCTGATAGCGCAGGCCGCAATCGACGAACCAGGCGCCCGAAGCGTCAGGCGCATCCTCGTCCGCCGCCACGAAATAGGGCTGCAGCAGCTCGACATAGCGGCGCACCTGGCCGTTGATGGTGCGGCGCACGATCATCCACAGCTCGGTCAGGGTCTCTGACGCCGACTGGACGCAGGCGATCTGCTCGATCACCGCGCCCGGCATGACCATGCGGTGCCAGCCGAGCACCTCCTGTTCGGGGATGAAGCTGAGGCCGCGCACCTCGCCGGTGTCGAGCCGGAACCAGATGGTGCGGTAAGGGTCGCGCTGGTCGGCGATCTGCTGGGCGCGGTCGAACAATGCCCGGCGCGAATAGGCCGTGAGGTCAGTCACCTCGACGCGCTCGCCGAGGCTGTCGAAGCGGGCGAAATAGGCATCGCGGCGCGAGCGCCCGACATAGATGGCGCCGCCCTCGGTCAGCACGGCGGCGGCGGCTGCGGAGCCGCGCGAGGATTGCGGCAGGGCGCGCAGCGTCGGCGTGGTCAGGCGCTCATAGGCTTCCTTGCCGCGCAGCACCCAGATGCCGGAGCGCGTGCCGACAATCAGCACGCCGGCGGGCTGCAGCCACTGGATCTGCACCAGCTTGCCATCCGGCGACAGCAGCCTGACCGACCATGCCCCGTCCTCGGGCTTGGTTTCATCGAAGGAGCTGATATCGCTGGTCTTGGCGGCATAGACGTCATTGCCGCGCGCCCAGACCACGGAGCCGTCGAACAGGCAGACCGTGCCGGGCCAGCCGCGCACGTCCGACCAGGCCGCCTCGTACCAGCGGAAGGTGCCCGGAGACTGCACGCTGTCCGGCAGGCGCTTGACCACCGTGGCCTGCACGGATGTCGCCGACAGATAAGCCGTGATGCGGCAGAAGCCGGATGTGGTGAACAGGTAGCGCCAGGTGGTGTTGCCGGCGCCGCTGGAAAAGTCGCCATCCTCATGCACAGGCGCGGTCGGGCCGGTGTCGGTTCCGGCCACGACAACCTCGTAGACGATGCCCCGGTTCCGGCGGCGCGCGCCGACCGTCACCACCTCGAGCGCCTTCCAGGCCGGAATGGTGCTCAGGTCGCCCTCGTCCAGCCGCCAGACCGAGCCGACATGGCCGGGCAGAAACGTGGATGTGCTGGCTGTCAGGACAATGTTGCCCGAGGTGCCCGAGGCGGTGATGGTCCGCGTCTTGTCGGTGTTCTGCAGCCGGACAGGGCCTTCGATCAGCTCATAGTCGGTCAGCGTCCAGTTGGTCGGGCTGAGCCTTGTCAGCACGCGCGGACGGCCAGCCCCGGCGATGAACACCTGATCGACCGACTGGGCCTGCTGGATCGAGGCGAGATCAGCCGCGCTGAAGCCGGTCTCCAGCTCATAGGGCGCGCCGGGGCTGCGCTCGACAAAGCCGCCATCCTTGAGCACGCGCATGACGCCGTCATTGAACACCAGCATGTAGCTGTCATCGGCGCCGGCCTCGAAATCCATCAGCAGGCCGGGCTGGCTCTGGTCGCGCAGCGGCAGCACGAAGCGCGTGCCCGAGCGGCGCTGCAAGGCCCCTTCCGGCAGCGACACGACATTGACCAGCCGCGCCTTGCCGGACTGCCAGCGCGCCAGATCGCGACGGGCCGCCAGAAGCGCAGCAACCTCGCCGGATGCGCCGGAAACCTGATCGAGCCTGTATTTCATGAGGCCCTCAAGCAGCGCGAAGCGCGATAGGGCAAAAACAGGGCTACCATCGGCTCGTTACCCAGCTGGTGGAGCGCGTCACCTGGCTGCGGGCCGCCTCGCGGTTGTTGACGCGGCGGGCAGTGCCAAGCCTGCGCTCCGCGCGGGCGTCGAGATCGTCGGCGGCATCGGCCTGGCCGAGCAGCGGGGCAATGCGGGAGGCAAGGCGCAGGGCGAAGACTTCGAGGAACAGGGCGTCCCAGAGCCCCACCTCGCCGACGAGGCGGACATAGCGCACACGCGGCGCATCGACATCGGTGCACAGCACCGGCACGGCAGGGGCGGTGTCGTCATCGACGCCGGCGCGGGTTTCGACCGTCCAGCTGTCCTCGTCCAGACCATCGACAGAGATGACGCGGACGCAATCGGCGGGCAGGGGGTAGATCTTGGAGAACGCGCCGGCGCTGGCGGCAGGGTCGCGCGCCGGAGAGGCTGGCGTCATGGCGAAGTTCCATGGGTGCGAGCGCAGCAGCGCATCGCGGATATCGGCAAAGTGTGCCTTGGCATGGCGCGCGGCGGGCCGGTTTTCGTCCAGCGAAGCGAGCGGGCCCTCCTTGAGGTGGGCCAGCGCCGCATTGGCTGCCGAGACTTCCGAACCGCCGCGAGAGAGCGTCATGGATGGTCCTCAAGTAGCGCGAAGCGCAATAGGAAAGAAATGCTGTCCTCAAGCAGGCCAAAGGCCGATAGGACAAAAATCCCGATCACTGGTTGCTGAGGACGTAGTGCACTTCCGTGAACAGCGAGAATGCTGCCGTGACGTTGCCGCCCTGGACGCGGTGGCCGAGCTGCAGCCAGCGGTTCGGGTCGGCTGTCAGGCCCGCATGCTGCCAGACGCGGCGGCCAAGGTTTGGCACCGTGACCGAGGCCATGCCGGCCTTGGAGCCCGCCGCGACCACGGACTGCGCCGCTGCCAGGCAGTTGATCGCGCCGGCTGGCACCTCGTTGAGGAAGCCGAGATCGAGCGTGGTCGCGCCGGTGGCCGCCGTGTGGTCGAAGCGGCTGATCGGCAGGATGACGGCGCTCGAATGGATCTGGCCGAGGAAGATGAAATCGCCGATGACCGTGCTGGTCGGAATGCTGCCGAAGCCCATGATCGTGCGGACCACGGAGCCAAGGAACAGGTTGTCGGGCGTCTTGTTGAGGGCGGTGGCAGGATCTGGGGAACCCTGCAGGAAGACATTGGGCATGGTGCACCTCTGTGCTGAATGATGAAGGGCAACCGCTGGCGCTCATGCGCCAGCGAAAACAGGAGAGATGGCGCCGCTGATGCGCCGCCATCCGGCATCAGGCTTCGTTGCAGTGGACTTCAACGACCTTCACATCCTCGGAGCGGGTCGCGCCGAAGAACTGGACCGAATAGGCCTGGATGTTGAAATTCGAGGTCGGATCGCGGTCGATCGTGGTCTGCAGCGGATGAAACTCGCCATAGTGCAGGCCGGACTTGAGCCAGAGCGGATTGCGGCGGCGCGTTGCCGTCGTGATGGTCGGGATCAGCGAGGCTGGCAGGCGCACGAACTCGACGCCCATGAACGACACAACGGTCTCGGTCAGTTTGTCGAGCACCATCTTGCTGCGGTAATCCGCCGAGGTGTACTGCACCATGCGGTAGAGGTCTTCCATCTGCTGGTTGGTGATCGCCATCACCGCCTTGTCGCGCATCAGGTCGGCCTCGGAGATGCTGAGCAGCGAGATCGCGCGCACGATCTTGTCGAAGGTCAGGCGCGAGGCGGTTGCCGATCCGATCGGAACGTAGTCATGCGCCACGATGCCGTTCGGGTTGTTGTAGGCCTCGATCACAAGCCCGTTCTTGCCGGTGCGGCGCGGGCCGAACCAGGCCTCGGCGATGATCGCATCCTTGCCACGCTCATGCGCGGCCGCCATGGCCTGCAGGTTCGGATTGAGCAGGTCCGTGACCAGCTTGATGTCGTCTTCCTTTTCCTCGAGGAAGCCGTCATCCAGCTTTTCGGGTGTCACGTAGACCTCCTCGAGGCGGCCCTCGATGCGCGGGGTCGCAGCGCCGCGCGGGCTGTTGCGGCGGGCTGTGCGGGCCGCGACGATCTGGATCGCGCGGGCCATGTCGCCCTTGAGGTTCGGGTGGAACGTGCAGTAGTCGAGCAGCCGCGAACGGGTCTGCTGGCAGGCAAGGATGACGTTGTCCTGGAACGTCGCGCGATACATCGCGGGAATGGGCTCAAAAGCCATGGTGCTGATCCTTCGATCGAAACGGGAACGGGGAGAGGTTCGGGTTTCGGCGAAGGTGCGGCGCGGGGTGGTGGAGACCCCGGGCGGGCAACGCCTGTCGTTTAGCGTCCGCAGTCGACGGCTGACTTGACAGCTTGCAAGCGGGCCCAGTCCGGTCTGGGGTGCGGCTGGCTTCGCGCCTTGGCGGGCGCTCGCAGATCACCGGATAGTTGAGGCAGACGCTGCAATGATTTGGGGAGGGCTGTCAAGGGGGGTGTTTGGCCTACCGCGCGTCGCGCTGCTTGAGGCCTGAAGCAGCCCGAAGGGCGATAGGCCCAGCGTGAGAAGCGTCAGGCGGCCTTGGCGGCTTCGGCCTCATCGAGCGCAGCTTGCCGCGCTGCTGCACTCTTTTCGGCTTCGGCGGCGTCGTAGCCGCCAGCCGAAACAGGCGGCACGCCGCTCGCCTCAAGGGCCTTGACCAGCCCGGCGGCTCTGGCCTGCACGGCGGCCTCGAAATCCGCCTGCAGTTCGGCAACCTTGGCCTGCACGCGCTCATCGACGGCGGCGTTGAAGTTTTGCGTCATGTCGGCGGCGTCCTTGTGTGCGGCAGCCAGGCGAGCCTCAAAATCGGCGGTCAACGCGGCGATTGCATCCTCGGTCGGCGCGGTGGTGGTTTCACTGGTCTGCTCGGTCATGGTCTTCGTCCTTTTGGTTGTCATGGGGTTTGTCTCGTCTGTTGGTGGGTACGCTACGCAAAGTTCTGGATTGCTTCGGTTTGCCTGCAATGACGGGGAGCGCGAAGCGGCTGGCCTCAAGCAGCCCGAAGGGCGATAGGCCAAAAACTACGACGCGTTCGCAAAGATGATCTGCTGCAGGCGTTCGCGTTCGGCCTTGATCATGGCGTGCTGCGGGTGGGCGGCGTCGCGCAGGGCGGCCATCTTGGCCGGGTCAGCCTCGAGCGCGGCTTTGAGGGCCTTGGCGTTCTCGATGCCGCCGCCCTGTCCGCCCTTGGCCGTGACCAGCTTGTCCTCGCCCATCATCATGCCGAGCTTGTGGAACATCTTGACCATGCGCGGGCTGGTGACCAGCGCGTCCAGCTCGGCGGCATCGGCCTCGCCGAGGCCCATGGTCTGCATGGCGCGCCTGGCCATTTCCTTGTTCTGGTCATAGCTCTGGCCCCATTCGCGCCGGAGCCCGCCTTCAAGCTCCTGCTTCTCGCGCGCGATCGCGGCATCGGCCTCGGCGATGCTGGCCGTGTTGAAGCTGACGATCTCGGCCGCCAGCGCCTTGGCGGCGGAGAGCGGCACGCGGTTGGCGTGCATGGTCTTGACCAGGTGATCGTGGAACGGCTTGTAGCTTTCGGCGAGATCGCCCATGTCCTTGAGCTTGTCCGGCAAGCCGACATCGTACTTGGTGGCGTCCGGCGTCCAGCCGATATGCTCCCAGCCCTTCCAGCTGGCGAGATCGTTGGGGTTCGGCATGTCGAGCACGTTGCGCTCGCGGGCGATCTTGTCGGCGTGCATGCCGGCCTTCAGCGCATCGGCAAGGCTTGGAAACTGCTTGCCGGCCACGAAAGTCCTGATCTCGTCGTCAAGCCCGGCCGTGGCGTACCATGGTTCGGCCGAGCCGCCAGCGCCAGCGCCACCGGCACCAGCACCTGCACCGGCCTGAGTGTCCTGCCCGCCTGCGCCGGCTTGCGTATCGGAGCCGCCAGCCCCCGCTTGTGTGTCGCTCATGACTTTTCTCCTCTGGGTGTGATCGCGTCGATGATCTCGCGCAGGCGGCGCGGGTCCATCTCGGCCAGTTCGATGATTTCGAGGGCCAGCGCGCGCCGCCCCTCGTTGAACGCGGTGTTGAGCGCATCGGGCTTCGCCGGATCATGGCTGGGCCGCCAGATGCCGCCACGGGCGGCGATGTCGGCCAGCACATGGGTGAAGCCCCTGAGGCGCTGGTACTCATAGGCGACCGCATCGACGCGGGCGCGGGTCTTCCAGACGGCAGCCAGCCAGGTGCCCAGACGGTCAACGGCGCTCATGGTTCGGTCCGCGCTGACATCATGGCATCGGCTATTGCATACGCCACGCTGGCTATTTGTTCCGGCAGAACAGGGGGTGAAAGTGTCAGGGCTGCCATCAGGGCCTGCCCGGCAAACCAGTCGCGCAGGGACATGCCGCCCGTTGTCGTCGTGTAAGCGTCGATGACATCGCCATGTCCATCCCGCTCACCGGCGACAACATCCAGTTGAGGAAAAGCCGGACCACCATCATCAATTTTTCTCATCTTTCACCCCCAATGACCGAGCGCGCGAAGCGGCTGGCCTCAAGTAGCCCGAAGGGCGGTAGGCCCAACATCACGCCGCCACCCTCTTGCTGGCCAGGCTCTGCGCCTGTTCGGCATGGCTGGCTTCGGCTGCGATCTTGACGGCCTGCCCGGTCTGCTCGAGCTGCATGGCCTGCTGTTGCTGCTGGGCGCGGCCCTGCCGGATTTCCGCCACCCTGGCCGGGTCGCGCAGCACCTTGGCAGGCGGGCCGAAGGCATCGTGCAGCACGGCGCTGACGCCCTCGGTGTCGACCACGTCGAAGGCCTCCGGATCGATCTGCGCCATCTGGCCGACGGCGCCGACCCATTGCAGCGTGGCCCTGCCCTTGGCCGCGCTCTGGGCCTTGTCGAACGGCGAGACCGTGCCGACCGTCAGCATCTGGCCTTCCAGCTCCGGTGGCGGCGGCGGGAACTGCCCGGCCCGGTTGAGGATCTGGAAGCGGCGCTTGAGGAAGGGCACGTGGTGCGTGGTCTGGATCTTGACCAGGTTGTGGCCCATCAGGCGCAGCGTCTCCTCCTGCCAGCCGAGAAACTCCGCCGCCGTCATCTGCGGGCGGTTGGCCAGCGCCATCATGCTGAAACGGAAGGCGTTGCGGATCGACTGGCGGCGCTGCTCGCTCTGCTGCATCGACAGCTGCAGGTTGCCGCCGGTGTTGAGCACCTGCATCAGCTGCTTGCCCGCCTCGCTCATCGTGCCGTAGAGCAGCGCGTTCGGGTTGATGTCGGCGCTGGTGATGTCGCTGTCGCCGTGCAGCAGCTTCATCGGCTCGGCCGCGAACTGCGCCGCGACCACGTGGCTGCGCTCCATCTCGTTGAGCTGGCGCGCATCGGCCCGGCTGGTGTGGCCCGGCCCGCGCGGATAGACCCGGCCCGCCCGCTGGTCCCACATGGCCACATGATAGGGCATCTCATGATAGCCGCCGGTCTGCATCCAGTGTTTGATATCGGTGCTGCAATAGCAGCTGGCCCATGGCTTGCCGCGCGGCCCAAGACGGCCCGGCTCATAGTCCATATTCGGATGGACCGCATGGATGATCTGGTAGCTGCGCTTCTCGTCCACGCCTTCGACCGTGCCAAACTTTCCAAGGATTTGGCGGCCATTGAGCATGAACTTGCGGTGAAACGTGTCAACATCGCCGTTGCCGTCAAGGTCGATATAGCCTTCCTTCAGCGGAATGGCGCGGTCGATGATGCGCTGGCGGCCCACATCCTCCTCCTGATGCTGCACGCCGATGCCGAAGCAGCCGACATCGCCATAGACCGGCGCGACCGAGGTGTAGAAGGTGCTGGCATTGGGGCTGAGGCTGGCGCGGACGATATGCGCCACCTTGTCGAACCAGAGCTTGACCGGCTGCCAGGCCATCAGATCCTCATCCGGCACGCCGAAGCCGAACCAGTCCACCGCGGGGCTCGACGACTGGCCGAACAGGCCGCCGACAAAATCGTCGTTGGCATAGATCGGCGAGCTGTCGAACACCTCGTCATAGCCGCGCGGGCTTTTCGGCCCGGCGAAGTCGGCCTCCTCGGGGCGGATCAGCTCGGCGCACTCGCGCCAGAGCTTCTCCTCGGGGAGCCTGAGCGCTTCCAGTTCCGACTGGCGCGCGATGATGGCCTGGCTGTCCATGGGTGGACCTTTCACATCAGAGGAAGGAGAACCCCGCGCCTCAAGCAGCGCGAAGCGCGGTAGGCGCACGTATCAAGTCCCCATCAGCATCTTGTAGCCGACCGAGGCCGGGGCGCTGCGACCGCCCTTGTCGGTGCCGGCCAGGCCGCGCATGCGGGCCAGCTTGCGCAGCCGCTCGTCAGACGCCGAGCGCGCGCCCTCGCTGTCCGCCTCGTTTGTCGCGGCCGCCTGCGCCATGCGGGTGGCGCGCTCCTGCTCCTCCGCCGCCTTGATCGCGTTGCGCTTGCCGCTTTTGGACGGCGTGAACGCCCGTGTTAACCAGTTGGCCATGATCGTCTCCTGTGTCAGCCTGTGCGGCGGTTGAAAGGGTTGTAGCGCCCGGTCTGCCGAGCCTCGGTGCGGCGGCGCTTCTTGTCGGCTTCCTGCACGCTCTGGCGCTGGCGGGCAGCCGAGGTGCCGGTTTCGCCGGCGGCATATTCCAGCGCCTCGCAGACATGGCTGTCAGGCGTCTTGGCGATCTTGCCGACCTCACCGCTGCGCTTGTCGGAATGATAGCGGAACGTGCCGTTGAGGCCCTTTCGAATTGTCGGGCAGTGCACACCATCGACCACGAAGCCGGGCCGGTCGCCCGACAGGTTGGTCTCGATCGCCTTGCGGATGGCGGCGTGGCGCAGCTCGGTGTCGTTGTTGTTCGACAGGCGCGGGCGGTGCGGCTTGAGCCCCAGTTCCTTGCCCAGCCGCGTCATGAAGCTGCCATTGGTGGTGTCATCGCCAGCCCACAGCGCCGGATCGCCCGTGAGATAGAACTCGCAGCCCTTGAAGCGCGGCGCGGCGATGATCGCCTTCAGCCCGCGCGCAAGATCGAACTCGTCGCCGCGCGCGAGTGCAACCTCGGCCAGCACCCTGATCTGGCCATCGGAGCCTTCCTGCAGCAGGGCAGCGGCGGGCGTGTTGCCGCCATCACAACCGATGATGACCGGCACCTGGGGGAACACGTTCAGCTCGACATCCGAGACCATGCGCACATCGGAGAACTTGGGGTAGACCGTGGCCATCTCGCGGTTGAAGCCCGGCTCATTGTGTACCTTGATCTTGATCCACCATTCGCGATGGGCGTTCTTTTCCATCTGCTGGACATAGTATTGCCGGCCCACGGCCTTCAGGTTCTCAGCATCCGGGTGCATGCCACCAGGTTGGCGGAACAGCTTGTAGCCGGGCGGCTTCTTCGGGCTCCACCAGTCGCGGTAAACCCAGCTTTCAGGCGAGGGCGCGTTGCAATCGCCGAAGATGCGACCGTGAATAATACCCGGATGATCCGGCAGGCCGATCTCGCCACGCGACGGATAGCGCCCGACCGAGCGGGCGAGGTTGATGTAAAGATCCTCGCGCAGCTTGTCCTGCTCGTTCAGATAGGCGTCTGTAAACTCCGTGCCGCCCAGATCATCCGGATCGGCATCATCACCAAACGCCAGAAACAACGCCTCAAACTGAATAGGTCCGTAAGCGTCGTTGAAAATGATGGTGTGCTTTGCGGATCGTGGAGAAGCACCAACCCAATCACCAATACCCTTTTCATGGTCGAGAACCTTCTGCCACGATGGGATCGTCGTCGCCCACATCTGGGCATAGGTTTCGCGATACAGCGCCAGCCTGTAGACACGCACACCATTGCTGAGCAACGGCGGTGTCGTGACAGCAGCATTCA
>JAIYAJ010000463.1 GCA_027489105.1 Zymomonas sp.
AAATTGACCTAATCCCTGCCCTCTTGCACCAACAGATGGGCTTGCTACCATATTTTCCATTAGCCAACGGGGCACTAACTGGCAAATACAAGCGCGGGGCAGCTATGCCGGATGGCGCACGGCTTGCCAAGCTGCCGGATCGCGCGGCTCTGTTATTCAGCGAAGAAAACTGGCGCAAGATTGAGGCGCTTGATGCATTCGCGGAACGGCACGGCCGCACCCTCATCGAGCTAGCTTTCTCCTGGTTGGCCTGCCAGCCGGCGGTGTCGAGCATTATCGCCGGTGCAACAAAGCCTGAGCAAGTGGCACAAAATGTTCGAGCGTCGAGCTGGGCTTTGACCGCCACGGATTTAGCCGAGATCGATCGCATAACTTAAGGCCTAGGTTCCCTCGCCGATACGCGATGAACGGCCGCGAGAGATCGGAAATCCATCACCTGTGGAAGTTAGGTTGCCCGGCGTTGACCAGATCTTTCGACCCGCATGTAAAAAACTGCCGTTTTTGAGCCAAGATAAGTTTCCCTGCCGGCTTTCGCGTAGCTGCTGCGTAAGTGGTTGACCACATCAGGGTGAGCTGTTAGCTTTATAAATACCTTTCTTTAAAGCCAAATTCGGCTCTGTGAAGGCGTCGGATTTGTGCCTTGGGATTGGCGAAAGCCGCAGCAATGGCGGCCAATAACAAGTCACTCAAATCGGGGATTGATAACATGCGACACAAAGCGAAGTTTACGTCGGCGGCAGCCCTCCTTTGCGCCGGTTGGCTAAGTGAAGTGCATGCGCAAGAGCTTGTGCTATCTACGTTTGGAGGATCATTTTCCGACGCGGTTCGGGAGTGCAGCATTACTCCCTTCGAGAAGGCCACCAGCTCCAAGGTATTGATTAAACTCAATAACTCCTCTCAGGCAGCGGCCATGCTTCGGGCCACTAAGGGCAATCCGGACGTCGACTTGGCCTTCATGGATGACGCATTCGCAGCGCAAACCAACGGAGAAGGTATCAACGAGCCATTAGATCGTTCAAAAATTAGCAACGCTAAAGATATCATACCAAATGCCTGGGGCAGGCAGGACGGTTATGTAGCTGCAGCCGTGAGCGCGACAGTCTTAGTGTATGATCGAAATAAAATTAAAACACCACCGACATCTTGGTTGGATCTCTTTGAACCGGCCTATGCGGGAAAATATGTGATCGGCGATATCAGCGGCACGTCAGGATGGCAATTATTCCTTACTCTCAACAAATTGAAAGGCGGAACGCTGGACAACGTTGATCCCGGAATGGAGTTTATTAAACCTCTCGCGAAGGGATCAACCATTCTCTACACGCAGGGCGACCAAGTGGTGTCATTGTTCGAGCGAGGGGAAATCGCACTGGCAGCCTGGTACCCGGATCGAGCTGGCGTGGCGATTGAGAAAGGCCTTCCTCTTGGAGTCGTCTATCCTAAGGAAGGTGTTATTGGCATCCTCCCGACACTGAGTATCCCTAAAGGCGCCAAGAATAAAGATCTCGCGTATAAATTCATGGACCATGTGTTATCGCCAGAATCTCAAAAATGCTTCTCGGAGCGCGCGATTATCGGCACAGTAAATACGAAAGTACAACTTTCTGAGAAAGTTGCGAAGATCGTTCCGTACGGTGATACATTGAAGAATGCTTGGTTCGTTGATCCCGACGTTGTCGCGAAGAGTATCCCGACCTGGCAGAGACGGTGGCAACGCGAAGTTGCTCGCTAACAAGCGCGACACCGGGAGACGAGAGGCGATGGGTTTGCTGACATTTGAAAGCCTGGGTAAGTCCTATGGCCAAATTGAGGTCGTCAGGGATGTTTCCCTGACGATCGCCGAAGGAGAGTTCGTGTCGCTACTCGGGCCTTCTGGGTGCGGTAAAACGACTATTCTACGTATGGTTGCCGGCCTCGTTGAGCCGACCCGTGGGCGCATCCTTATTGGCAGCGACGACGTCACAACACTACCGCCAAACAAGCGCGGTCTCGGCCTTGTCTTTCAATCCTATGCCTTGTTCCCGCATATGACGGTGTTCGAGAACGTCGCCTTCGGACTGCGTCGCCGCAAGGTCGCCGGCACTGAACTCGACAAGCGCGTCAAGGAAGCGCTTGGAATGGTGCGGCTCACCGCGTTCGGCGAGCGCTATCCGCGACAGCTTTCGGGCGGTCAGCAGCAACGCGTCGCCATTGCCCGCGCGCTCGCTCCCCGCCCGCGGGTATTGCTGTTCGATGAGCCGCTTTCGAATCTGGACGCGCAATTGCGCGACGAGATGCAGATCGAACTGAAGCGCCTCCAACGCAACTTAGGAATCACTACGCTTTTCGTCACCCACGACCAGGGGGAAGCCCTGTCCATGTCGGACCGCGTCGGCGTAATGGCCAAGGGCGTCATGCAGCAATTTGCGACCCCAGAGGACATCTATCACAGACCAGCGACCGGCTTCGTCGCGAGCTTCATCGGGAAGCCGAACTGCCTCGCAGGGGTCATTACGATGCGGGACGGAGTTGGAGGCCGCATAGTGGTCGGAGGTGTGGAAATTCCGGCCACTCGGATAGAGCAGTCGGTCGGCTCGAGTGTTGATATCATCATCCGGCAGGAGGCGGTCTCAATCCGCGGAGGCGCGCCAAAATCGAACGAGGTCGCAGGCGAGGTCGTTCTGCGATCCTTCAGTGGCGCGCGTGTGCAGTACGTCGTTCGATTGGGGCAGACCGTCGAGATCGTCGCCGAGACGGCCTCGCATGGGCAGGACGCCACGATGGAAGCTGGCGCGCCAGTGGCGGTTAAGATTGACCCATCAGCGGTTTTCGCCATGTCGAAAGATGGTGCCGCACCATGATGTCAAAGCGGCAAGGCCTCCTTCTGATCTCTCCGATTTTACTAGTGCTGGCGGGCTTCTTTCTGGTGCCCGTTCTGATGCTGCTGCCCACAAGCTTCAGCGTCTATGAACCTGGCACCGGCCTCGTCAAAGGCGTCTGGACGCTTGAGAATTACACGCGGATCGTAACAGATAGCTATTATCGTGAGGTCGTCTGGCGTACGATGACGCTCGGTCTGTCAGTCACGCTGATCTGTTTGCTGCTTGGATATCCACTGGCTTATCTGATGGCGCGCGGGCCGGAGCGCTGGCGCGTTCCTCTCATCCTGCTTGTTATCTTTCCGATGCTACTCAACCTCGTGGTGCGCTCCTTTGGCTGGATTGCGCTACTCGCTAATCGCGGTCTAATCAATAATCTGCTGATGCAGCTCGGGCTGATTGGCGCGCCCGTGAAGCTCCTATTCAACTTTGTTGGCCTCTTCATCGGCCTGACCCACATCTATCTGCCGTTCATGGTGCTGATGCTCGTCGCCGCCATCCGCAACGTGCCGCAGGATGTCGAGTCCGCCGCAGCAACGCTCGGCTCCAGCCGGGTGCACGTTTTCATGGCAGTGACGCTGCCGCTTTCGGCCCCCGGCATCCTGGCAGGCTCGATCCTCGTCTTCGTGCTGACGATTAGCGCGTTGGTGACGCCGCGGATGCTAGGCGGGCCGACGTATCAGGTGATGGCGACGCTGATCTACGACGAGTACATGCAACTTCTCGACTGGCCGAGTGGGTCTGCACTCTCTTTCGCACTCACCTTCATGGCGGTCGCAATAATCTGGCTTTCGAGCCGGTTGACCAAGCGCTGGGCGGGCATGGCATGAGCGACACGAACGAGAAAAATCCCAGCTGGGGGCTTACTGCCACCGCCTTTGCAGTCGTCGCCTTCTTGCAATTGCCGGTTCTTGTCGTTCTCCTGTCGGCGTTCTCGACGACCTCCTATCTCACCATCCCGCCGCAAGGGCTGACACTCGCCTGGTTCGGCAAGGTACTGAGTGATCCAACCTACCTCTCTGCTATCCGCATGAGCCTTATCCTTGCTGGCGGTTCGACGCTCATTTCGCTTGTGCTCGGCGTTGCGGCCGCCTACGCGCTGTTCCGCAGGGTATTGCCAGGCTCCGAGGCGATCACCTCATTGTTAATGGCCCCGCTGGTAATGCCGGCCGTGGTCATAGGCGTCGCGCTCCTACAGTTCTTCAGCATGAGCGGTCTGCGGGGAACGCTCATCGGACTGATGCTGGCCCACGTGGTTATAACGGTGCCCTATGTCGTGCGCTCGGCACTGGCGAGCCTATCGGGCCTCGATCTCGCCGTTGAGGAGGCCGCACGCGTCCTGGGCGCTACTGGCTTTGAGTCGTTTCGCCTAGTTACGCTTCCACTGATTGCGCCGGGGCTGGTGGCGGGTGCGTTGTTTTCTTTCATCACCTCGCTAGACAATGTGCCGGTGACGATTTTCCTGATCAGTGCCAGCCAAACAACGTTGCCGGTCCTAATTTTCTCTTCGGTGGAGATGGGCATCGATCCTAGCGTCGCCGCCGTGTCTACGCTACTCATCCTCGCAACCGGCATCGTGCTTCTCATCGCCGAACGCCGCTTCGGCTTCCACCGATTCGTCTAATCGTAACTAGGATCCCCTGAAGCTCGCAGATTTCAGCGGCTTTGCTTGTTGCGCGAGGTTATGATGTCCGCAGCTATCCGGAAGGCTTATAGCGTTAATGAGCTTCGTCGAGCAGCCAAACGTTCACTGCCTGGATTCTTGTTTGACTTCATTGAAGGCGGAGTTGATGATGAAATCGGATTGAAAATTAATGATAATTCGTTCGATAATTATAAATTATTACCACGTTTTCTTTCTGATATTTCGCATCGTAATATTACGACAGAATTATTCGGATATACATTTTCGTTTCCCTACGGAATAGCGCCGACAGGAACAGCTGCTCTATTTCGTCCAAATGCAGACACCTTATTATGTCAGGCGGCGGTGTCCGCAGGAATTCCAATTATACTCTCCGGCGCCAGCTGCTCTTCGATCGAAGACATATCGAAACTGGGAGGCACCAGCGTGTGGTCCCAACTTTACATAGCTCGAGAGCGAACAATTACCTATGATCAGATAAAGAGAGCTCGTGATGCCGGCTCGCCGGTATTGGTTGTCACAGTTGATGTTCCGGTTTCTCCAAAAAGAGAACGACACCTCCGAAACAATATAACCGTCCCCTTTCGCCTCACCCTAAGTCACATTCCGCGAATGGTTCGGGAATTGTTCCTTCATCCCGGATGGTTCGCGCGCTACCTTCTGAGCGGAGGAATGCCGGCTCTCGGAAACTGGTCTCCCTACTGCGCCGCTGGCTCGCGCTCCGGCGAGATCGCGGAATTCTACATGTCACAAGCCTTCGATTGGATGGATCAACCTTCTCAAACCTGGTCCGATATCGAGACTTTGCGACGTCTCTGGCCCGGTAGGCTGGTCATCAAAGGATTGCTCCACCCGGACGATGCGACGCGCGCAGTCGACTGCGGAGCAGATGGGATTATTGTTTCGAACCACGGAGCTAAAGCGCTCGATCGAGCGCCTGCTGCGATTGACATGCTACCGGCGATCGCCGCCTCTGTTGGGGCCCGAACGACCGTAATGTTCGACAGTGGAATCCGCAGAGGTTCAGACATCGTTACAGCAATCTGTCTTGGCGCGCGTTTCACGTTTGGTGGCCGCGCGACGCTTTACGGCGTCGCCGCTGGCGGTCTGGCGGGGGCCCAAAAAGCGATTCAACTGCTCGAACAAGAAACCAGCTCCATTATGGCCGGCATCGGCTGCGCAGACGTTCACAATCTGGGGCCGCAGTATGTCCTAGGCCACGGAACGCCGCCGCTGAACGACTGATACCGAAATAGTCATCCGGTTGATCCATCAGCCTGATAACATCAACGCGAACAAGCGACCTGGCAAAGACGGTTGCTGCAAAAGAGAAAGCCGCAGCCTCACAACGCGGTCGTTTTAGGTCGCCGTCCGGATCACGTAAGACTTTTGCGGAGTTTTATTCAAACTGGATCGACAACTTGCCAATATCGCCCAGTTGAGCCTCAACCGCATCGCCGATTTCTACCTCTAGCGGTACCACACAGGTCCCAGTCGTTACCACTTGGGACGCCTTGAGTGTTACTCCAAGCTGGGACAGCTCATTGGCGAGCCATGTTAGAGCGATGCGGGGATCTCCCAACACATTTGCGCCCAGGCCCTCCCTCTCATACCTGCCAACGACGACACCGCGCACCTTTTGTCGGGAAAGGTCCAGCTCACGCCAATTTGCGGTGGTCGGAGCTCCCAATGCAAACAAATGCGCGCAAGCGTTATCAGCAATCAGTTGGGGCGCACCAACAATCGCAAAATTCTCATATCTAGAATCAGGAATCTCAATTGCTGGATGGAGGGTTGCCACAGCCGCGAGAACTTCCGAAACGTCGTACATGGAGGCACGCGGAGGCAAGTCGGTTCCCATTCTGAATGCAAACTCGATCTCAGCAACTCGCATGCTGTTTCCCTTGAGGCCTACCTCGCGTCCTGGCTCAATAACGCGCTCTGCAAGGATCCGGCCGGCCAAGGGCCTGTCGACGCCGATGTGCTTTTGCCCTGCAATGCTGGTCGCAGCAATTTTCCACCCAAACAAGGGCCGCTTGCTCCGCCTTTCGACAAGTTGCTGAATAGCATAGCCACCAGCCCTGTCTTTCGGCTGCAAAGCTTCAGGCAGCGCGCGCAGTTTTCGACCGGTCAGCCAGTGGTCCACGAGAATGTCGGAGGCAGATTGAAAGCGGTTTACAT
>JAIYAJ010000151.1 GCA_027489105.1 Zymomonas sp.
GAGGCGATGACCACGGCGGACAGCACGCGCTCCGGATAGGTCGCCGCCCATTCGAGCACCTGCATCCCGCCCATCGAGCCGCCGACGACCGCCGCGAGCATCCGCACGCCGAGATGGTCGAGCAGCATCGCCTGCGCCCGCACCATGTCGCGGATCGTGATGACCGGAAAGCGCATCGCATAGGGGGTGCCCGTCACCGGGTCGACGCTGGCCGGCCCGGAACTGCCGAGACAACTGCCCAGCACATTGGCGCAGACGATGAAGTGGCGCGCCGGGTCGATCGGCTTGCCGCTGCCGACCATGCGCGTCCACCAGCCCGGCTTGCCGGTGATCGGGTGGGTCGAGGCGACATGCTGATCGCCGGTCAGCGCATGGCAGATCAAAATCGCGTTCGAGCCGGCCGCGTCGAGCGTGCCATAGGTTTCATAGGCGATCGACACGGGCGAGAGGCGCGCGCCGCCATCCAGCGCCAGCGGGCCGGGCAGAGTCACGGAACGGGCAAGGCCGAAACGGCTGTCGTCGCTCATCGGGACTTGGGCGCTAGGCCCGCCGTCCGGGGCTGTCAACGGCCCGCCCGGCCCATTGCGGCGGGCGGGCTTCGCCCTTAAAGCGCTGCGCATGACTCAGACCCTAGCGCCCAAGCCCTGGATCGACGCGATCGCGCCTTATGTTCCGGGCCGATCGACCACCGACGACGGCCGCAAGGTGGCCAAGCTCTCGTCCAACGAAAACCCGCTCGGCACGAGCGATGCGGCCCGGCAGGGCTTCCTCGCCGGTGCGGCCTCGCTCGATCGCTATCCCGACGCTTCGGCGGCGGCTCTGCGCGAGGCGATCGCGGCGGCCCATGGCGGGCTCGATCCCGCGCGGGTCATCTACGGCACCGGTTCGGACGAGATCTTGCATCTCGCCGCCGGCGCCTATGCGGGTCAGGGCGACGAGGTTCTGTTCGTGCGCTACGGCTTTTCGGTCTACCCGATCGCGACGCGCCGGGTCGGCGCGGAACCGGTGCAGGCACCCGACCGCGATTATGCGACCGATGTCGACGCGTTGATCGCGCACATCACGCCGCGCACGCGGGTCATCTTCCTCGCCAATCCGAACAATCCGACGGGCACCTATACCAGCCGGGCGGATATCGCGCGGCTCCACGCCGCGACCCCGGCCGACTGCCTGCTGGTGATCGACCAGGCCTATGCCGAATATCTCGAGCCTGAAGATGACGACGGCGCGTTCGAGCTCGCGCAGAGCGCCTCCAACGTGCTCGTCACCCGCACCTTCTCCAAAATCTACGGGCTGGCGGCCGAGCGGATCGGCTGGGGCTATGCCAGCGCGCCGGTGATCGACGCACTGCACCGCATCCGCGCGCCGTTCAACGTCACCACCGCCGGGCAGATGGCGGCGATCGCCGCGCTCGGCGACACCGATTTCGTGACGCGCAGCCGCGAGCATAATCTGCGCTGGCGCGACTGGTTCGAGGCGGAGATCGCCAGCCTGGGCAACAAGGGCCTGCGTGCGGTGCCCAGCAAGGCCAATTTCTCACTGGTGCTGTTCGAAGGCAAGCTGACCGCCGAAGCCGCCTATAAGGGACTGATGGACGCCGGCTACATCGTCCGCTGGCTGCCGGGACAGGGCCTGCCCCATGGCCTGCGCATCACGATCGGCACCGAGGAAGAGATTACCGGCCTGACGGCGGCCCTGCGCAGGCTCGTCGAGGCGGCCGGCTGATGCTGCCTTTCGCGCGCGTCACCATCATCGGTCTCGGTCTGATCGGCTCGTCGATCGCCCGTGCGGTGCAGGCGCAGATGCCGACCGTGCGGCTGACCGGTCATGACGCGAGCCCCGAGGTCCGCGAACGGGCCCGGCGCATCGGCTTCGTCGACGACGTCACCGACACGGCCGGCGCCGCTGTGGTCGATGCGGACCTCGTCATCTTCTGCGTGCCGGTCGGCGCGATGGCCACGGCAGCAGCCGAGATCGCCGACGACCTGCCCGCCGATGCGATCGTGAGCGATGTCGGCTCGTCCAAGGAAAGCGTGCTGGCAGCGCTCGGCGCAGCGCTGCCCGGCGCGACGATCATCCCGGCCCATCCGGTCGCCGGCACCGAGAATAGCGGCCCGGATGCGGGCTTCGCCACGCTGTTCAAGGGACGCTGGTGCATCGTCACCCCGCCCGAAGGAAGCGATCCGACGGCGGTCGAGCGGGTGTCCGAATTCTGGCGGCGGATGGGCGCCAATGTCGAGACGATGGACCCGCGCCATCATGATCGCGTTCTGGCGGTCACCAGCCACCTCCCGCACCTGATCGCCTATACGATCGTCGGCACGGCATCGGACATGGAAGAGGTGACCCAGAGCGAGGTCATCAAATTTTCGGCGGGCGGCTTTCGCGACTTCACGCGCATCGCCGCATCGGACCCGACGATGTGGCGCGACGTCTTCCTCAACAACAAGGACGCGGTGCTGGAAATGCTCCAGCGCTTCTCCGAGGATCTGACCGCGCTGCAGCGCGCGATCCGCTGGGGCGATGGTGACACGCTGCACGAGCTGTTCAGCCGGACCCGGACGATCCGCCGGTCGATCATCGAGCAGGGTCAGGACGACGCCAAGCCGGACTTCGGCCGCTCGCACTAAGCGTTCGCCGGAGCGAGAGGCTATGCCTCCAGCGTGTTGATCGCGGCGTGGACGCGCCGCTCGACCTCGTTGCGCGGCAGGCCAGTCGGAATGGGGTCGCCCAGACGGATGGTGATGATGCCGGGCCATTTGCGGAAGCTTTCGCGGGGCCAGACCCGGCCGCTGTCGAGTGCGATCGGTACGACGGGCAGACGAAGCTGCTTGTAGAGGCCGGCGAAGCCCGGCTGCAGCGGCGGCTGCTCGCCGGGGAGCACGCGCGTCCCCTCGGGAAAGATCAGCACCGACCGGCCGGCTTCGCGTGCGTCGGCTGCCGCCCGCATCATCCGCCGCAGCGCCTTGGCGGAGCCGGCCCGGTCCACCGGTATCACGCCCTGCCTGCGCGCGATGGAGCCGAACAACGGAATGTCCGCCAGCTCGCGCTTCATGACGGTGGCGGGGCCGCCCAGCGCGCGGAGCAGTTCGATCGTCTCGAACATCGACTGGTGCTTGGAGGCGAACAGGCAGGGCCCGGTCGGCAGCGTCCCTTCGAAACGGACCCGGATGCCGAGGATCGTGCGCGTCGCCCAGCCGTGGAAGCGTGCCCATCGCTGCGCCTGGCCCCGCACCGCCGCATCGCCGAACGGCACCAGCAGGAAGGCGGTGAGCACCGCGACGGCAGTCCCCGTATAGAAAATCAGCGCGAACAGCGCCGAGCGCAACCCGATCATCATACCCCCACCAGCGCGGCGAGCCGCCGCAGCACATATTTATTATATTCGCGAACCAGATCGGACAGCGCCGGCTGGGTCGGCACCGCATCGGCGACGATCGTCACCCCATCCGGCGCCATCGCCTCAAGGTCGAAACGGGCGCGGCGCATGTGCCAGTCCGATGTCACCAGCCGGATGCTGCGATAGCGGTTGCGCGCGATCCAGCGGGTCGCCTCCTCCGCATTGGACCGCGTGTCGACCGATTCATGGCCGAGGTCGACGCAGCAGTCGACGAGCGCCTCGGGTGCCTTGAATTGCACGGCCAGTTCGTGCGGGCGGACACGGCGGTCGGTTCCGGACACGAGCAGCCGCTTTGCTCTTTTCCGCGCGAGCATGTCCAGCCCGCGCTCGATCCGTCCGCGCCCGCCCGTCGTGACGACGATGCCGTCGGTGACCACGGCGTCGCCCGCCGGCTGCGGCAGGAACAGCGCGAACGCCATGAAACCCAGAATCCACAGCAGCAGGAGGGCGGACAGGCTGCGGACGATCATAGCCGCTTCCTGAGCGCGAGGATGATGGTGAGGCGCGCCGCGAGCATGGCGAGCAGCGTACCGGCAAGCGGCAGCAACGCCAGCACGAACCATGCGAAGCCGGGCAGCGCGACCGATCCGATCAGGTCCGATCCGACCTGCGCGATGCGGTCGTCGACCGCGAGGATCACCAGGGAGGCGAGCAGCAGCCCGACAAGCCCGCCGAACAGCGCATCGGTCGCGATCCGCCGCTGGAAGAGCTGGGCGATCTGCGCGTCGGTCGATCCCAGATGGTGCATCACGTCGATCGTCGCCTGATGCGTGTTGAGCGCGGCGCGGGCGGCGAGGACCACGGTGAAGGCGGCGGCGGCAGCCATCAGCAGGACCAGTACCATCGCGAGCCAGCGCAGCGCGCCGATCAGCCCCGAGAGCGGCGCCAGCCACTGGGCATGATCGTCGACACGCGCCTGCGGAGCGATGGCCTTCACCCGCGCGGCGACCGCAGGAAGCGCCTCGCGCGCGCCTTCGGCGAAGACGACGTCGATCATCGCCGGTACGGGCAGATCGCCGTCGGCGAGGCCCCCGCCCAGCCAGGGACGCAGCAATTCGGTGATCTCGGCCTCGCCGATTCGCCGCACCGAGGCCACGCCGGGCTGCTCGGCGATCATTGCAACGAGCCGGTCGGCGACGGCGTCGCGCCGCGGCTGGTTGGCGTCGACGATCTGGATCGTCGCCTGGGCATAGACATGGCTGTCGAGACCACGCGCCGCATAGCCAAGCGCCAGGCCGGCCGCCGCCGCCAGTACCATCAGGAACATC
>JAIYAJ010000255.1 GCA_027489105.1 Zymomonas sp.
ACTATGAGCGCAACGTCGAGCGGCACGCGACCACCCGTCCCTATGACGAGATCGACCGGCGCCTGCGCGATCCCGCGCCGAGCAACGACTTCTATGTGACGGCCAACAATGCCGATGAGAACCGGAGCGCCTTCGCGCCGCTGTTCGACGAGGTCGGCGAGATGCCTGACCTGCTCGCGCCCGGCGGAGCGCGTGCCGGCTTCGTCTGGATCGGCCCGCGCGGGACGGTGACCCCATGGCATCATGACCTGACCAACAATCTGCTGCTCACGCTGGTGGGTCGCAAGCGGGTGCGTCTCGTCGCTCCCCATGACACACCGAAGATGCGCAACGACGTCCACTGCTTCAGCCGGTGGAGTACCGAGGACCTGCCTCCTGGGCCGGCGGAAGGCGACAAGCCGGCGGTGCTCGAATGCGAACTCGCGCCCGGCGATGCCCTGTTCCTGCCGATCGGCTGGTGGCACCATGTGGAGGGTCTCGACCCGCATATCGGCATGTCGTTCACCGCGTTCCGCTGGGACAATGATTTCTACTCTTCCTATCGCAGCTATCGGGTGGAGTAGCTTCTCCTGCGGGCGGAACGATCCAAGCCGGATGCCGTTGACCAAAAGGGTCCGGGCCCTTTTGCCCAGGTGGGAGAGAGACGATGAACGAGACCTTTGACGAGCCTCACGGCGAAGCCGGGCACAGCCTGATCCTGGGCAGCCGCGTCAACGGCACCCCGGTGTTCGATCGCGACGGCGAGCGGATCGGCCATGTCGACGATCTGTCGATCGAACGAAAGACCGGGCGCATCGCTTATGCGATCATGTCCTTTGGCGGTTTACTGGGGATCGGCGAGAAATTCCATCCCATTCCCTGGTCGCTTCTGGACTATGATCCGGCGCAGGACGGCTATGTCGTGTCGCTCGACCGGTCGGTGCTGGAAGGCGCGCCCTATTACAGCCGTGAGGAACTGGTCGATCTGGGGGGCGCCAGCGTCACCCAATATGACCAGCGCATCTTCGAATATTACGGCCCCTACGGCCCGTTGCCTTATATCTGAGCCCGGTTTGCCAAGCGCGTGGCGGGCTACAGCCTGGCGCGCTATGGCGACCGGATGACGGAGATCGGGACCGGATATATCGTCGATGCGCTCTGCGCGGCGAAGGACGAGCGAAAGCGGCTGCCCTTCGTGGTCGGGATCGCCGGATCGCAGGGCAGCGGCAAATCCACCCTGGCGCGCGAGATCGAGGCGGCCCTTCTCTCGCGCGGGCTGCGCGTCGCGACGCTGTCGATAGACGATCTTTACCTGCAGCGCGTCGAGCGCGAGCGGCTGGCGCGAGACGTTCATCCGCTGCTCGCGGTGCGCGGCGTCCCCGGCACGCATGACGTGGCGCTCGGCCACGCGGTGATCGATGCGTGCGGTCGGCCGGGAAGCGTCAGCCTGCCGCGCTTCGCCAAGGAGAGGGACGATCGGCTGCCGGCCGAGCAGTGGAATCAGGTCGAGGGGCCGCTCGACATCCTGCTGTTCGAAGGCTGGTGCGTGGGCGCCGTGCCGCAGGACGATGCTGCCCTCGACCGGCCCGTCAACATATTCGAGCGCAAGCAGGATGCGGACGGGCGCTGGCGTCGCTGGGTCAACCAGCGGCTTGCCAAGGACTATGCGGGCCTGTTCGCGCGCATCGACTGGCAGATATTTCTCGCAGCTCCGTCCTTCGACGTGGTGGCCGGGTGGCGACGGGAGCAGGAAAAGGCGCTGCGACGCCGGCTTTCCGAGGCCGGCGACTCTACCGATGGGACGATGGACGATGCCGGGATCGACCGCTTCGTCCAATATTATCAGCGCATTACCGAGCATATGCTGGCCGATATGCCGGGGCGTGCCGACCTGACTATCGAGCTCGATCGCCAAAGAGCGATGCGGCTTCGATTATCACATTGATTTGGCGGGCCTTGCGTGAAAGGTCGGCATCATGACCGAGACGACAAAGCCCCTGCGCGTGAAAAGCGATGACGGACTCATCCTTGCGGGGGAGGTCGGCGGACCCGAGGGGGCGCCGACGGTCGTCATGCTGCACGGCGGGGGCCAGACCCGGCACAGCTGGTCGGGTACGATGGAGCAGCTGATCGCGCGTGGCTATCATGTCGTGAACTATGACGCGCGCGGCCATGGCGACAGTGGTTGGTCCCCGAAAGCCGCCTATCATGTCACCGACCTGGCGAACGATCTGCGGGCGGTGCTGCGCGGGGTGGGACGGCCCGTGGCCCTGGTGGGCGCGTCGATGGGTGGGATGACCGCCTTCTACGCGGTCGGCAGCAGCCCGGAGCCGATCGCCGACGCGCTCGTCATGGTCGACATCACGTTGCGTCCTGCGGCGGAAGGCGCGCAGCGCATCGCGGCTTTCATGAACGCGCACCTCGACGGTTTCGGCTCGGTCGAGGAAGCCGCCGATGCGGTGTCGGCCTATTATCCCGAACGGCCGCGCCCCAAGGATATCAGCGGACTGCGCAAGAATCTGCGCGAGGGCCCGGATGGCCGCCTCTACTGGCATTGGGATCCCAAGATGCTGAGGCCGACCGCACGCCCCGAACCGCCGCGCTTCGCCGAGGCGCTGCGCTCTGTGGCCGGAAAGGTCACCCTGCCGGTTCTGCTCGTGCGCGGCGGCAAGAGCGACATCGTCGATGAGGAGGGCGTGGCCGAGATGCAGCGGCTGGTGCCGCAGACCGAGGTCTACGACGTGGCCGCGGCCGGCCACATGATCGCGGGCGATCGCAACGACAGTTTCAGCGCGGGGCTGATCGCCTTCCTCGACCGGATCATGCCGGTCGAGACGCGTTGAACGAAGTCTCAGCCCTCGCCGACCGGTAGATCGGCCAGTTCGTCCGGCTTCGGTCCTCCCGTCGCCCAGTCGATCAGCTGGACCGCATGGACGACCGGGCGGGCGCTGCGCATCCCGATCTGGACCGCGCAGCCGATATTGCCGGTCGCGACCAGATCGGCATCGAGCCGGTCGAGATTGGCGACCTTGCGGTCGCCGAGGCGGCCGGCCAGGTCGGGCTGGAGGATATTGTAGGTTCCGGCCGAGCCGCAGCACAGATGGGCCTCGGCCGGCGTCACCACCCGATAGCCCGCAGCCGCGAGCAGCTTGCGGGGGATGTCGGGAAGCTTCTGGCCATGCTGGAGCGAGCAGGCGCCATGATAGGCGACGGTTATGCCGGACCGCAGGGGGGGCGGCAGGTCCAGCGGCGCGAGGAACTCGCTGATGTCGCGGGCGATGGCGGAAACCCGCGCGGCCCGATCGGCGTAGGCGGGATCCTCCCGCAGCATGAAGCCATAGTCCTTGATCGTCGTGCCGCAGCCCGACGCCGTGATCAGGATGGCATCGAGCCCGTCCGCCTCGATCAGGCGCGACCAGGCGTCGACATTGCGCCGCGCGGCCTCCAGTGCTGCCTCTTCCTTGCCCATATGGTGGACGAGCGCGCCGCAGCAGACTTCGCCCGGCGCGGGCGCTACCCGATAGCCGAGGCGCGCGAGCAGGCGTAGTGTCGCGGCACGGATTTGCGGACGGAGAACGGGCTCGGCGCAGCCTTGCAGCAGGGCGACGCGGCCGATGGGATTTTCAGGAGCCGCTTCCGATTGCATCGGTGTCGGCCTGTTGCGGGGCGCCAGTTCGAGCATGGCGGCCAGCGGCCGGGTTTGCGACGTTCGCCTGAACAAGGGGGCCAGCGGTCGGACGAGGCGTGCCAGTCCCAGAGCGAGGCGGAATCGGCGCGGATAGGGCAGCACCGCAGCGAGCAGCGCCCGGATCGCCCGCTCCGCCAGCGGGCGGCGATAGCGGCGTTCGATATAGACGCGCGCATGGTCGACCAGGTGCATGTAGTTCACGCCCGAGGGGCAGGTCGTCATGCAGGACAGGCAGGACAGGCAGCGGTCGATATGCTTGACCACCTGCGGCGTCGGCTCGGCCTCCGTTTCCAGCATGTTCTGGATCAGGTAGATGCGGCCGCGCGGGCTATCGAGTTCGTCGCCGAGCAGCACATAGGTCGGGCAGGTCGCGGTGCAGAAGCCGCAATGGACGCATTTGCGGATCACGGCTTCGGCGACCGCCGTCGCGGGATCGGCGAGCTGTTCGGGGGTGAAGTCAGTCCTCATCGTCATGGTCCAGAAAGCGCCCGCTTTCGAAGATGCCGGCGGGGTCGAAGGCGCGGCGCACGCGGCGTTCGAGCGCCATGACGCCGGACGGGCGGGGATGTTCGAAGGGAATGCGCGTGCGCAGCTCGGCAGGCGCCCGGATCAGCGTCGCCTGCCCGCCGAGCTCCGCCGTCATGGACCGGATATGCTCGGCGGGGGCGTCGCTGGCGAGCCAGAGCAGGCCGCCGGCCCAGTCCATCAGCCAGCGGCCTGCGCCGGCGCCCAGCCGCTCGATAAGGGCGGGGGACTGGTGCGCGGGAAGGCTGACCCGCCAGAGGATCGGCGTATCGCTAAGCGGTGCGGCGATGCGGACGGCGTTCCAGCAGTCGGCCTGCTCAGCGTCGGACAGGGGGCGCGGCTTTCCGTGGTCGCGCAACAGGTCCGGCAAGGCGAGGCACCGCGCTTCGACCGAGGGCGCGAAGCCCTGCACCCGCAGAAGCGTCAGCGAGGGCCGGTCGCCATCGACGGGCAGATGTGCCGCCGCCGATACGTCGCACGGGCCGCCCAGCGCGCAGGCCATCGCCCGATGGGCGGCGGCCGGCGAAAGCCCTTCGATCGCGAGCGTGCGGACCATGCGCGGGCGGGGCAGGACCTTCAGCGTCATCTCGGTGACGGCGGCAAGCCGGCCCCAGCTGCCTGCGATCAGCTTGGGCAGGTCATAGCCGGTGACATTCTTGACCACCTTTCCGCCCGCCACGAAGCGTTCGCCGCGCCCCGAAATGGCGGTAAGGCCGAGAAGATGATCGCGCGGCGCGCCGGCGGTGAGGCGGCCGCTGCCTGCCGTTCCCGAAAGCACCGCGCCGCCGATCGTGCCTCGGCCGGCCGGCTCGCCGAACAGCGGTGCCTGGTCGAACGGCTCGAAAGCGAGCATCTGCCCATGATCGGCGAGCAGCTTTTCGATATCGGCGAGCGGCGTCGCGGGCCGGACGGTCAGGACGAGTTCGGGTGGATCATAGTCGACGATGCCGGTGAACGCCGTGAGATCGACGATGTCCGCTTCTCGTGGCGCGCCCATGTCGCGGCGGGTGCCTCCGGCGCGCAACTCGAGCGTTCGATGATGCGCGGCGGCGTCGGCGAACAGCGCCGACAACTGCTCTTCATCGGTGGGACGGTGGGTGAGGGGCATCAGAAGCGCGGAAGATCGGGATGGGGCAGGGCGCCGCGATGGACATGCATCCGGCCGAGTTCGGCGCAACGGTGAAGCGTCGGGAACATCTTGCCCGGATTGAGCAGCAGGGCGGGATCGAAGGCGCACTTCACCCGCTGCTGGTGGGCGAGATCGACCTCGCTGAACATCTCGGGCATCAGGTCGCGCTTCTCGACGCCGACGCCATGTTCGCCCGTGAGAACGCCGCCCATCTCTACGCAGAGGCGGAGGATATCGTTGCCGAAGGCCTCGGCGCGTTCGAGCTGCCCTTGCTCATTGGCGTCGTAGAGGATCAGCGGGTGGAGGTTGCCGTCGCCCGCGTGGAAGACATTGGCGACGCC
>JAIYAJ010000342.1 GCA_027489105.1 Zymomonas sp.
CTGCATGGCCTACCCCGTGATCGTGAAGGGCGAGCCCGGCGTCGAGGTCCACTCGTGCACCGTATAGAGCTGCCCGCTGATAGTGATTGTGGTGACGGTCCCGCTGCTGGCGCGCTGCGGCCCGGCGTAGCGCGCCACGACGATGCCCGAGCCCCCGGACGCGCCGCCGCCGGCTCCGAACACGAGACTGTTGCCGGATCGATACTGCCCGCCGCCGCCGCCGCCGCCGCCGCGATTGGCGACCCCCGCTGTCGCGCCGCCAGCCCCGGCGCCCGTCGTGTCGGCGGAGCCGTCAGCGCCATCGCCGGCATTTATGCCGCCCGGGTCGCCATCCAGCGGACCCGTAGGCCCGCCCGACCCGTCCGCGAAGACCCCTTGACCGCCGCTGGACCCGTAGACGCGAGCCGCGCCGGTGAGCGAGCTGGTCACGCCGTTTACGCCCGCGCCCGCCTGCCCCGCGTAGGCGCCGCCCGCCGCGACCAGCGCACCGAACGTTGACGCCTGTCCGGCTGCGCCAGATCCGCCAAGCCCAACGACGACGGCTAGAGATTGACCCGCGACCAGTACGATCTGGCCCGTGATGATCTGCCCGCCCAGGCCACCCTTCCGGGTGGTCGTCCCGTACCCGCGGTCATCCCCGCCGCCGCCGCCGCCGACGATCAGGTAGTCGACCGCGACGGCGCTGCCGCCCATCACACCCGTCAGAAGCGGGATCATCAGGCGCCCCGCCAGAGCGAGACTTGAATCTTGCCCAGGGCCGCGTTGTAGCGCCCCTCGACCCGGCTCCACGCGCTGGCCGGCAAGTTCGGCGCCGACGCCGCACCCCAATCCCACACCGCGTTCCAGCTACAGGTGTAGGCGCCAGGGTTGACGTAAAGCACGTAAGGCCAGTTCGCCTTGAGGTTGGTCGGCGCGCCGATCTGGTGGCCGTTGGCCGTCAGCGTCACCGAAGCCACGGTGCCCAGATTGGTGTCCCAGGCGACCGTTGAGGCGTCGGTCAGCGACAGCGTCGCCATCGCGTCCTTCAGCACCTTGGGTGCGATGGCCAGGTGCGAGGCCGTCGCGGCCAGCAGGTCGGCCGCATCCGCGCCCTGCTGGGCGTAGAAGGCGTCGATGATCGTCCAGGACGTGTAGGGCCCCGCCCCGCCCGGCCCGATCACATAGCCGTCGGTCGCAACCGTGCCGGCGATGCTGCCCGCCGACGACGACCCGGCGTTGATCACCAGATACATGCGGCTGTCGAGATCCGCCGTCGCGCCGACCAGCACCGCCACGCACTGATGAAGCGTCCGTCCGCTCTCATTGATGGCGAAGGTCTTCGGCCCCGACCCCACAGTGTTCGAGGTCGGCGACGTGCCCACCCGCGTGGTCACGCCCAGGGCGGCCGCCGCGGCCGCGCTGGCGGTCGAGGCGGCGGCTTCGGCGGCGGTCTGCGCCGCCGCCGCGGCGGCCGCCGTGGCGTCCATCCAGCTCGCGCCGCTGATAAGCTGCCCGGTGAAGGTGGCGATCCAGGCCAGCCACGCGGCGAACCGGGCGCTGAAGGTGGAGGCGTCGCCCCGCGAGGGCGCGGTCGGCGGCGGCGTGAAGGTCGGCGCGGTCATCAGGCGAGGCTCTCGACTTCGAGGGAAGCAAGGGAGCGCGTCTTCCAGTTCACCAGCGTCTTGTACGACTTGACGTAGCCGTAGATCGCCATGGTGTCGTAGTCGTCGCTCCCGATGAACAGGGTGGGTTCGGCACGCACCTCTTCGAGCAGGCGCTGCAGCTCGTCGACGAACCCGGCGTGGACGATCACGTCCGCGCTGAAGCTGCGCTTGAAGGTGCGCTTGGCGATGTAGAGGCCGCCGAAGGGGTCTTCGGCCTTGACCGACAGATCGCGGAAGCTGATCTGCGCGCCCCAGCGCGTGCCGCCCAGCTTGCGGGACAGGCCCAGCAGGCCCAAGCCGAGCTTTACGTCCTCGCCCGGCGCAGCGAGCGTCACCTCGACGATGCAGCCGGGGTAGAGCACCGACGGCAGGTTGCCGATGGTGATCCCGGCCTTACGGACGATGGGCAGCGAGAACCACGGCAGGTAGTCGTCGATCCCAAGATCCGACGACATGGGATAGGTCACGTCGTGGATCACGCCGTCGATGCCGTCAGTGATCTTCACCCGCACCATGGCGCACGACACGTTGGCCAGGCGGATGGTGTCGATGGCCTCGTTCGGGCCCAGCTGGACTGAGAACGTCCAACTGTCGGCTTTGACGGTCTGCGTCTGCTGCGTCCCGTCGGCGAACGCCCAACGGTTGGTGGCGCCCTCCGGCTTCCAATAGGTCTCAGGCGCAGTGGGATCGGCCTCGTCCACCGATGGCTGATGGCCGATGTTTCCTGCGACCTTCGAGACGAACCGCATTGGAACGCCGTCGATCACCTCATACACAGCGGCCCCCAACGCGAACGTCGCGCCCGACGTCCACAGGGTCTCGGCCATCGCCACATCGCTGGTCAGGTTCGCCAAGGTGATCGGGACGCGACGAACCATCTTCATGCGGCGGCCTCCACGTCGTCGCGCGCGAGCTGCGCCATCTCAGCCGAGACCGCGCTGCTCTTGGCGATCGCCACGAGATACGGGCCGCGCGCTGCGTCGATGGCGGCGGTCAGACTGTCCGTGGACCCGCCAGCCGCCGTCGCCCCGCTGGACACCGCCGGTGCCAGCGCCGACGCCAGCGCGGCCGTGTCGAAGGCCGGCAGGACGACCGGGGGCGTGTTGGCGTTGGCGGCCGCCAGGGCCGCCGCCTCGCTCATGGCCGCCGAGACGCTGGCGCCGGCCGCCTGCATCGCCGCAGCGGCCTGGGCCATCACTTCGGACTGGTAGGCCATGGCCGCCGCCAGGTTCGTTTCGGCCGTGGTCAGGGTCAGGGCCGCGGCGGTGTTCTGGCCAAGCGCGCCGATCTGCTCGCGCAGCGCCGCGATCTGGGCGTCGGCCGCGCTGACCTGTGCCCGCGCCGCCGCTTCGCCAGCCGCCGTCGCGCGGATGACTTCCGTCGTGGTCGCGGTCAGGGCGCGCTGGTTCGGCGCCACCGCGCGCTGCGCCTCGATCAGCGCCCGGCCCAGCCCCGGAATGGCCGCCAGGCTGTCGGCGTCGGTCTTGCCCTTCACGGCGTCGAAGGCCGCCTGCGCCGCGGCGAGTTGCTTGCCGGGGTCCAGCCCGCCCAGTGCTCCGCCGCGCAGATCCTTGCCGAACGCGGCCAGGTCGTCGGCGACGCCGCTCAGGCGGTCGCGCATCTGCTCAAGGTCGCCGATCTGGCCTTCCAGCAGCGAGGCGAGGTCTTCCTGCGCCGCCGACACGGCGTCGGCCGCCGCCGCCAGCCGGTCGGCCCAACCCACGTCGGCCGCGTCCGCATACTGCGCGAGCACCTTGTCGACCCGCAGCCCTTCCAGGGTGGAGAGCTGGGCGTTGACCGAGGCGAGCTGGTCCGCCGTCAGATAGCCGGCGTCGGCCGCCGCCTGGGCGCCCTTACGTTGCTCGGCGATGTCGGCCTTAACGGCCGCCAGGTCGAACGACTTCGGGTCCGTGATCTGCAGGATCTGGTCGGCGATCGTCTTGCTGATGCCCTGGGCGGCGTCGAAATTCGCCAGCTCCTGCACGATCTGTTCGAAGGTCTTGCCGGCCGCGAGCGCCGCGTCGGCCACCCGCTTCTGCGCGTCGCTGGCGTAGGTCGCGCCTTCCAGCACCCCGCGTAGCGCCGTGCTGGCGGCGGCGGAGGCGTCGCCCACGGCCGAGGTCAGTGTCCGCCCGTTCGACAGGTAGATCTGCGACAGGTCCCGCGTGCCGATGACGAGGCCGGTGACGGTCGAGCCGAGCGTGATCCCCGCTTCGCGAAGCGCGGCTTCGCCCTGCAGGATGGCGCGGGCCGTCTGCGTCGCTGCGCTCTCGGTCTCGGTCGTCCGCTTGTTGCCGCTGATCGCGCCCAGCCCCGTGGGCGTCAGGGCGATGCCGGCGCCGGCGTTCGTCGGCTTCGGCCCCAGGATGCCCGCCAGGCCAGCCACCACGGCGGCCGCGGCGGCTACATAAGGGTTGCCCGTCGCCTGGAATGCGGTCGCTCTGGCGCTGGCCGCGCTGCTGATCGCCTTCCCGGTCTTGCCACCGACGGCGTTACCGACAGCGTCCGCGACACCGGCTATCGCATTGACCTTGTCGCCGGCCGAAGCTGTCTTCGCGAAAGCAGCGCGCACACCGTCCAGCGCCGAGACGAGGCCCGTGAAGGCGCTCGCCCAGTCCTTGCCGCGGATCGAACTGAACACCCCATCCCAGGCGTTCCGAACCTCGAAGAACTTGTCCATGACCTTGGTCATGTCGCGGGTGATGGAGCCGCTGGCGGTCGAGATATCCTTCGCCAACTTGGCCGGGGTCGCGAGGAACGCGACCTGTGCGCTGGTCAGTTCCTTCTGCGCCTCGGCCGCCTCCTCCAGCGCCTTGGCCAGGTCTTCGAGCTTCTCGCGCTCAAGAACCAAGTCCTTGATCCGCGCCGCCGACGCGGTCCTGATGC
>JAIYAJ010000478.1 GCA_027489105.1 Zymomonas sp.
CGGTCGCCGGCCGTATGCCCGGTCACATGAACGTGCTGCTGGCGGAAGCCAATGTGCCCTATGACGAGGTGTTCGAGCTCGAGGACATCAACAGCGAGTTCTCGCAGACCGACGTCGCCTTCGTCATCGGCGCCAACGACGTGACCAACCCGGCGGCGAAGACCGACAAGAGCTCGCCGATCTACGGCATGCCGATCCTCGACGTCGAGAAGGCCAAGACCGTGCTGTTCGTGAAGCGCTCGATGGGCGGTGTCGGCTATGCCGGCGTGGACAACGACGTCTTCTACATGGACAACACGATGATGCTGCTCGGCGACGCCAAGAAGATGGTCGAGGAGATCGTCAAGGCGATGGCGCACTAAGCGCTCATTCCTGCCATTATAGAGGCCCTTCTCCGCCTGGCGGGGGAGGGCCTTTTCTTTTGATCGCCTCCATCCGCTTACGGATGTTGCGGCCCGGACAATGAACGGGTGCAGTGCGCGGAATTGAACCGGCCCGCCCCTTGGCTCATCCTCCGTCCCGCACGCATCCTGGCGTCGCCCAAGACGAAGAGGGGCCTATCATGTTTCGATCCTTTGCGCGTTCCGTCACCCTCGGCCTTGCCGTTCTGGGCGCGATAGCCACGACAGCCGGCAATGCGGAAGAGGCCAAGGCGGTCCGCGACGCGCAGGGCCTTTGGGCCTATACGCTGCTGAAGGCGGGACGCAGCGGGGAGGAAATGCCCCTCACCGGCATCATCCTCTACAGGGATGGTCTGTTCGCGCAGCAGGCGATCTTCGACGGTGAGCCGTTCGAGACGCGTGGCGCGATGGCGCATGCAGGAACCTTCGGTCCCGGTCCGAGCGGCATTCACATGGTGGCCGAACAGACGATCGGCATCGATCCGGCCAAGCAGCCGGCACTAAGCTTCCGCAAGGACACCCAGCACGACATCTCGGTGACGCGCGATGGCGATGCCCTGACGCTCGTTTTCGGATCCGGGACCGT
Organism: Zymomonas sp.; assembly: GCA_027489105.1. The sequence goes on from JAIYAJ010000478.1 coordinate 988, forward strand.
ACAGAAGTTCCGCCAGATCGGCCCAGCCGATGGCGACATCTACAAGCTCGAACAGGGCGTTCTGGCGCTCGTCGACGGCCATTTCGTGCTGGTCTCGGGGGACGAGAAGGGCGTGGTGACCGGCTATGGCAAGGCCATCAAGCAGGGCGATGGCTATAGGCTGGAGATCATCCGCTGGTCGGAAGCGACCCCCGCCAAGGCCGTCAACCGCAAGGATGGCACGATCAAGGCGAGTTTCGACGGCAAGACCTTCACCCTGGCCGACGGCCGCAGCTTCAAGGTCGTACCGAAGGGCTGATAGCAATCGGAAGCGCCCTCTTGCTATTTAGCAGCCGGCGCTTCCGACACCGCCTGGAGCGTGTTCACGATGAGTGAACGCGCTCTTGCCTTTCGAAACCGCATTCTCCGAGCCATTGACCGAGTTCGGTCAACTTCTGCTCTAGCGAAACCAGATCGAAAAATTGAACCGCTGGAAATCGGCCGCCGCCTGGGACAGCGGCAATACGCTGTGGTCGAGCCCGGAGTTGACGTCGAACAGGATCATCCGGTTCGGCAGGGGATCGACAATCCGGTCGCCATCGCGCGCATGCATGACGAACTGGCCGCCCATGGCGGGGGTCCAGCCATCGCTGAAATAGAGCAGTGCGCAGATCGTCCGGCCGCCGATCGCATCGTCATGGCGCCGCGCAAGGTCACCGAAGACCATGCGGCGGATGAGCAATTCCTGCAGAGCATCAGGGCGTCGACCGGCGATGACGCCCAGCAGGTCCATAAAGGCAGGGCTCGTCAACAGCGTCTTGAAACGGACGAGATCGACTATGCCCGGGGAAAGCTCGCGTCCGCGCCTCACACGTTCGAACGCTTGATGCTGGAAGAAGCGCTCCGCAGGGGCCGCCTCGGCGAAGTCGGCCGCGTCGACCCATTTTACGGCATTCTGCCCAACGGTACCGTCCTCGCCGGCAGAGGGCATCAGTCCATGACGCGGGCCCCAAGCGACATCCGATTTCAGGGCATCGGCTATCCGACGATATCGCGTCGGCAGCAGTACGTCGTCGATGACCACCATGCGGGCGTCATCCTCTGCGAAGCGGCGAGCGGCAACATGGCAGGAATCGGTGTCGAGGGTGGTAGCTGACAACCAGTCGGTCAGTGGCGAAGCCGGCAAACTCAATTTGCAACCCTTTCTCGGCCAGCTGAGCCTAACCGGATCGCTGCCTAGCATCTTCTTGGATCTAAGAGGCAACCATAGTATTGGGGGGGCGGAGACATCGGAATTCAGGCGAGGGGTTTTTGCAATGGCGCAGTCGGACAGAAAAGATATGGACGTGCTCGAGGCAGAGTGCGCGCAGCCATCAGCTTCGGCCAAGGGCATTTGGAGCACGCCTTCACTGACGATAGTCGATCTGTCGGATTCAACCTTGGCGATGGGGGCTGGCTCGTCAGACTCAGGTATTCTCAGCTGAGGTGTTTTATGTGAGGGCGGCTTTGCTCTGCAACTTCGTTGCTGCAGGATAAGCTGCTCCGTCCTTTCGCAACTCTGATCCGCGCGCAGGATTGCCCCATCCGTCATTAGCGGTCATGGCGGCACCGTGACCCGACGCACCAGCCGCCCTGACAGCAACAACAGTGCGCCCGAGCAGAATGCTCGCACCGGCGGAGGGGAAGACCCGATGCGCCGGGGGCAGGTCGACCATGGCCGCGCCCGCGCGGCGCTCTTTCTCGCGGGCTTCGCGACCTTTTCCCTGCTCTGGTGCACCCAGCCGCTGCTGCCCGCCTTCGCCGCCCATTTCGGATTGAGCGCGCCGACCAGTGCGCTGGCGCAGTCGATGACCGCTGGCGCCATTGCCGGGGCGAGCATGGTCGCCGCCGCGCTGTCGCACCTCTTCACGCGCCGCCGGCTGATGTTCACGGTGATGCTGGTCGCCGCGCTTCTCAACCTGGCCGTCGCCTTCGCGCCGAACTGGTCGGCGCTGCTATTTGCTCGTTTTCTCCAGGGGGCGGCGCTGGGCGGGGTGCCGGTGGTCGCGATGGCCTATCTGGCCGAGGAGATGGACGATCGCGACCTGCCCCGCGCGATCGGCCTCTACGTAGCGGGCACGGCCTTCGGGGCGATGATGGGGCGGGTGGCGGTCGGGGTGATTGCCGACCTGCTGGACTGGCGCGGCGCCATGGCGGTCGTCGGCGTGGTCGACGTCGCAGCGGCGATCGGCTTCCTGCTGCTGCTACCGGCGTCGCGCAACTTTGCGCCCTCGCGCGGCTTCGATATCGGCGCGCATATCGGGCACTGGCGCGACCAGTTCCGTTCACCCGCGCTACGCCGTCTGTTTGCGGTCGGTTTCGTCCTGACCAGCGTCTTCGTCGTGCCGTTCAACTATGCTGGTTTTCGGCTGAGCCATCCGCCCTATGATCTCGGGCAGGCGGCGAGCAGCCTCATCTTCCTGACCTATGTCTTCGGCATCGTGTCATCCGCGCAGGCGGGCAGCCTGATCGCCCGTATAGGGCCCAGACGGGCGCTCGCGGCCAGCATCGCCGTCATGACATCGGGCATGATCGTCAGCCTTGCCGAGCCCCTCTGGGCGTTCATCCTCGGCATCATCCTCGTGACGATGGGGTTCTTCGCCTCGCATGCGATCGCCAGCGGCGAGGTGGGACGGCAGGCAGGGCCGGCCAAGGCCCATGCGGCCTCGCTTTACCTGCTCTTTTATTATGCGGGGGTGACCTTGACCGGCTGGGGCGCCGGCTGGTTCTGGGAGCATAGCGGATGGCTGGGGCTGACGGTCGTCACCGGGATCATCGGCACAGCCGGGGTGGTGCTGGCGCTCGGCGGACGCGACTGACCGCTCACGCAGACAAAGAAAGAGCCGGAGATCGTGCGACCTCCGGCTCCTTGGTCATGCCTTGCAGCGCATGCTGCGCCAACTGGCTTAGAGGTCGTCCACGCTCTTGCTGACGAGGATGTTGACCGCGACGCGGCGGTTCTGCGCCTTGCCTTCGGGCGTGTCGTTCGGCGCCAGCGGATCGGCGGTGGCCATGCCGGTCGGGGTCAGCATCCGGTAAGGCTTCCAGCCGCAGGCCTGCTGCAGATAGTTGATCACCCGCGCCGCGCGCTTCTCGCTCAGCTGCTGGTTGACCTCTTCGGGGCCGGTAGAATCCGTGTAGCCGACCACCAGCATGAGCGCATTCTCGGTCGCCTCGGCCGTGCTCGCCGTCTGGCAGAGTTGGGCCTTGTCCTCGGGCGACAGCTCCGCCTTGCCGGTGTCGAAATGGACATTGATCGTGTTCTTGATGTTGTACTTGTCGATATCGCCGAGGCGCCCGCGCAGCGCCTCCGTCGCGGCGATTTGCTCATCGAAGCGCTGGTCGGTGGCGTTGCGGATCATCGAGGCGGTCTTGAAATCGCCGTTCCGGAAATTGACCTGGCTCGCATAGAGCTCGCTGCCCGCGCCGCCGGCAGGCTGAAGCGTCTTCACCGTCACTGGGAGACCGTTCAGCAGCGCATCGAGCCCGAGCTTCTTGTTGCTGCCGAACAGGCCGGACGCGGCCTTGACCCGCGTGGCATCGCCGACCGCGATCACAGTGCTCGTGCCATCGGCCTGCCTGACCTTTAGCCGGTTGCCCGTGCGAGCCAAGATAACGCCTTTTATTTCAGGACCTTCAGTCATCGTCGAAGGATCCGGAAGAGGAACGCCGTCAACGACAATATTCGAGTCGGATGAGCGCTGTTGTTGGGCCGAAAGGCTGGCTGAAGCCGACAGGGCCAGCATAGCCATCATGAAACGAACTCTCCGGTCCTTGGAATTGACACGCATGAAGCGACTCCTTTGTCTTTCCCCGTCTGCTTTGGGTGTCGTTGACTAGCTGTCTGCCAGATTAACGCCGGACCTGACGGTCGAGAACTTGCCGCTGACGAGAGTGTATCGCGCGACGAAAGGAGGGTCGCTATGTCCGAATCGGGTGGTCGAGACAGTCGTCCGCTGGCCGGGGATCGGGTGTGGCCAGCATCGCGCACAGATGGATTCGCGACCCGGAATATGCGGCGGGCTTAGTGCGCCGCGACCGCTCCATCATGCCGTTCGAGCCAGTCGTGAACGGCGAGCATATGATCGACGATCGCCATATCGGCGTGGTTGGAAGCGCTCTCCGCACGGGCGCCGCTGCGGCCGATCAGGGCGGGCCTGCGCCTGGTGCCGATCTCCCACAGCCTGCGCGCGTAGAAGAGGGGCATGCGTGGCGATCGGGGATCGACCGGATACATGTTCGCCATCTCCAGCCGCGACGGAAACAGCCGGCCGAAGAGGAAGGACGACAGGTCCCCGCTGCGGCGGCGCAGGCGGGTCTGCAGCGACAGCTTGAGGTCTTTGCGCTGGCTGGCGTCCTGCAGCATGATCAGCGCGGTCGCATCGACCAGGGCCGAGGGCACCGAACAGGATCCGGGGCCGCCCTCCGGTTCGGGGATCGCTACGCTCGGCCAGTAGCGCCGGGTGAGGGCGAAGCTCAGCAGCGCGCCGTGACGGCAATGCGCCCGGTCGGCGAGCGACCAGAAGAGCGGCCAGTCGACGCTGCCGCCCCGGACCAGCCAGGCGATGTCGCTGAGCAGCAAAGGGCCGTTGTCGAAGGCGTGCCCGTAAGCGGCGTGCTCGATCAGATGGAGCAGCGTGTCGGTTGGCGAAGGAAAGGCAATCTCGCGGCCAGGCTCCCCAAGCCGCACCAGCCGCTCCCAGAAGGCGGGGTCTTCGCTCGGCTCATAGCCGTCGCCGCGCTCGCGATCGTGGAAGAGACGGAAATGAACCTCGACCGCCATGCCCGTCGCGGGCGAGCGTGCCGGCGGCATCTGGTGCAGGAAGTCGAGCGCGGATTCCGGACTGCCCTGGCTCAGCTCGATCTGGCCATAGCCTTCGGCCTCCAGCAGGCGCCACGCCTCCACCGCGCGGTCGCGCGGGACGAGGATGTCGATGTCGCGCAGAGGGCGGAGTTCCGGGCGTGGATAGGCGGTGCGGCCGAGATAGGCGCCCTTCAAGGCGGCGAAGGATATGCCAGCTTTGGAGAAAAGAGCGCGCAGTCGCTCCAGTTCGGCGGCCGCGCGCAGTCCCGCCATGGCCTGGGCGCGCCGCCGCTCGACCAACTGGACTGCGATCGGGCCGGGAAAACAGCCGGGATCCTGCGCCAGCCTCTGCCCGAGCAGCGGTTCCAGCCGATGCTGCCGCGCCATCCGGATAAGGTCGTCCCAGGCGGTGGCATCGAGCGCAGCGTAACGGGCCATATCGACGGGCCGCTCGATCGCAATCAGGTCGAGCAGCAGCAGCGCGTGCGTAGGATCGCTCATCGGCGATGCCCGCAGCGGATGCGGCAAAGGGCGCGGCGCGACGTCATGGCTTTCTAGTGACGCCAAAACCTCGTCGGATAAAGGCGCAATTTCAATATCTCGTGCCGGGCCTCGGGCCGCCGGATCAGCTCAGGCGGGCTGCGTGCCAGCGCAGATGATCGTCCATGAAGGTCGAGATGAAATAATAGCTATGGTCATAGCCGGGCTGGAGCCGCAGCGTGAGGTCTATCCCGGCATCGGCGCAGGCGTCCGCAAGCAGCTGGGGCTTGAGCTGGTCGGCCAGGAAACCGTCCGCCTCGCCCTGATCGACGAGCAGATCCTTCACCCGCGCGCCGTCCTCGATCAACGCGACCGCGTCGTGCCTACGCCACACCGCCCGGTCCTCGCCCAGATAGCCGGGGAGGGCCTTCTGACCCCACGGCACCTGCGACGGCGCCACGATCGGCGCGAAGGCCGATACCGAGCGGAAGCGTTCGGGGAAGGTCAGGCCAATGGTCAGTGCGCCATGGCCGCCCATCGAATGGCCGGTGATCGCCTGCCGGTCCATGTCGGCCGGGAAATGCTCGGCGATGAGCGTCGGCAGCTCCTCGGTGACATAGCTCCACATGCGATAATGCGGCGCGAAGGGTTGTTCGGTCGCATCCACATAGAAGCCTGCGCCCAGCCCGAAATCATAGGCGCCGGCCGGATCGTCGGCCACGCCTTCGCCGCGCGGGCTGGTGTCCGGCGCGACGAAGATCAGGCCGAGTTCGGCGCAGGCCCGCCGATACTCGCCTTTTTCGGTCACATTGGCATGGGTGCAGGTGAGGCCCGACAGATACCAGACGACCGGTAGGCGCGCGCCCGGCTCGTGCGGCGGGACATAGACCGAGAAGGTCATGTCGGTGCCGGTGACGGCGGACGCGTGGCGATAGACTCCCTGCACGCCGCCGAACGCCCGGTTGGTCGAAACGGTCTCGATGCCCATGCCCGATCCGATCAGAAGACGACGACCGAGCGGATCGACTTGCCCGCGTGCATCAGGTCGAACGCGGTGTTGATCTCCTCCAGCCCCATGACATGGGTGATCATCGGATCGATCTCGATCTTGCCGGTCATGTACATGTCGACGATCTTCGGCACGTCGGTGCGACCCTTGGCGCCACCGAAGGCCGTGCCGCGCCAGTTGCGGCCGGTCACCAGCTGGAAGGGACGCGTCGCGATCTCCTTGCCGGCTTCCGCGACGCCAATGATGATCGAGGTGCCCCAGCCGCGATGGCAGGCCTCGAGCGCGGTGCGCATCACCTCGGTGTTGCCGGTCGCGTCGAACGTATAGTCGGCGCCGCCGTCGGTCATCTCGACGACCTTGGCGACGACGTCCTCGCGGCTCATGCCCTTGCTGTTGAGGAAGGCGGTCATGCCGAAGCGGCGGCCCCA
>JAIYAJ010000005.1 GCA_027489105.1 Zymomonas sp.
GATCGGCTGGTTCGCGGTCACGATCGGTGTGCTCGGCGCAACCGCGGCAAGTGCCCTGTCCCGGATGGCCGATATTGCCGTGGCACCAATCGCCATCGCATTGCCGGCGGCGGCGCTGATCGCAGCGATCACGTTGCGCGGTGCCACCGGTCTTGAGCGGCTCGGCGCGGTCCTCATTCCCGTCACGCTGATGCTGCTCATCATCTCGGCCGCGCTGGTAATGCCCAGGCTCGCCCGCGTCACGTCGGCAACCGGCTCCGGAACGCTCACCTTTGGTGCGGCTGTCTCCGCGATCGTTGGAAGTTACATCGTGGGGATCGTCATCCAGCCCGATTATGGCCGATTCGTCCGACGGCCCGGTCACGCCGGGCTGGGTGCCGCGGTCGCACTGGGCGTCGCCTACCCGCTCGTGCTCGTCTTCGCCTCGCTTGCAAGCGTAGCGCTCGGCGCACCGGAACTGATCACCGCCATGATCATCCTCGGCCTTGGTGCGCCCGCGCTCGCCATTCTGCTGATCGGTGCGTGGATTGACAGTTCAGCCTGCCTCTATTCGGCGAGTCTGTCGATCGTAAGCCAGGTCCCGCGCTGGCGCTTGAGCTGGGTCGTGTGCGCAATCAGCCTTCTGGGAGCCGGCCTGATCATATTTGGCGCGGAACAGCTGTTCATTCCGTTTCTGATCGCGCTCGGCGTCAGCCTGCCCCCGTTGGCGGCGATCTTCGTGCTGGCGCCGCGCTTGTCCGATCCGATTTCCAGCGGCGAGTCCGCGGTGGTGCGCGCACTCGCGATCGGACCGGCGTTGAGCTGGCTCGCCGGAACGATGGTCGGCGCGCTGTCGCTGCACGACATCGTCGGGGTCACCCACCTGCCGGCACTGGATTCGATCCTCGCGGCGGCAGCGACCTTGCTGATCGCCGCTGCAATCGCCCGACGACACCATCGTATCATGGCCAAGGCCCCGGCGGCGACTTAGGCCGCACGGGACCGGCACGATCCAGCTTTGCATGCGGAGGCAGGAAGCAATGGTTTGGACGTTCGATCCACCCGGCAATGTGCCAGACTTCGTCGATCCCGCGCGCTGGCACGCCGTGATGGCGGCGCATGCCGACGACATGCTCTGGCAGCTCGCAGCCCACGCGCTGGACAAGAAAATATCAAGCCTGACCGCCGCGGACCTCGATCATTTCGGCCCGGCACTGGCGTATGCCCATCCACTCTACCAACCCGTGCCCCCGAATGCGGAAACCGTCGCGCTGAAGCCCTGGTCGGGCTTCCCGCGCTTCGTCGATCGCCACGCTCCCTGGCCGCTACCGCCGATCCCGCACGATCTGGACGGCAGCCTGCGCACCGTCGAAGATCTGGGCGATCACGATTACGCGCCGGGGCGCTTCGTCGACGGCGACGGCGATCCGGTCGACCTTCCGGTCCGTCACCGCCAGAACGAATATCTCGAATGGGCCGCGCGGCGCGGCGCGGATGGGCGGCTGTCCAGCATCACCTTCGTCGCCGAGGGTCATGATTATTTCTCCGCGCTATTCGACGCGGACGAACGAGCGGTGGTCGAGCTGTACCAGCGCTTCACCGGTGTCCCCGGCATTACCGCGGACGCGCTACGCGCGCGAACCGGAATCTGGCGTGTCGCCCCGACGGGCGAGCGCGCATTGGTCGCGCGGCCGGGCGGCTACAACTACCGCAACCCGCTCAATATCGATCCGGGGATCGTCCACCTCTCGCATCATGCTAATTCGCTCATCGCGCAGATCAGCGTCGCGGGCGTATCCGGCCTGATCCGCTTGAAGGCCGATGGCACGCTCGTCTCGGGCGTCGATGCGGAGGAACTGCTGTGCTGCAATCGCGGCGGCGATCCGAACCGCAACAGCGATCCCAAAATTTCGCAGCAGGCCTACACCCTGACGCGAAACGGATATCGTTATACGCTCGCCAATCCGGTCGGCGTCTACATATCCGGCGTCGACGAACAGAGCATCACGCTTCCCGATGGCGAGCCATTGCCGCGTGAATGGTGGACGGCCGTACGCGGCCGCGATCTGTGGAGCGACGGCGGATCGCGCGTGCTGCGCCTGGAAATCGCACCGCCGCCCGGCGAGACGATCGGCCTTGAAGACCTGAAAGTGAACGGAAGCGCGCTGCGCTTTCCGGGGCAAGTCGCGCGTCTTATCGGTGTCCACCTGTTCGTGACGCGCTGGAAACGGGAGACGCCGGGGACAGGTCCAAGCGCCCGCTGTCTTGGCACCTGCTGCTGCGCGGAGGGTAAGCGCGTGCTGTTGCGCGACGATCATGGACGCTGCCGGCCAGGTACCAAGATCGCGTTTCCGGGCCTCATCTCCCCGGTCATTGAGGATCTGGGTCCGCACGCGCCAGCGCCGACCGTAGGATGAGCGATCGTCCGCTCGCCTTCGACGATATCCAGGGCGACATTCTCGGCGGCTTCAACACCGACGTGCAAATCTTGCTCGGCTTCGGCGCGACCGAAGATGCCGCGCGGGCCGCCGCTATCGCCTGGCTCGCGAGGCTTGCGCCGGACATCACCTCTGTCGCGGACGTGCGCCGAACCCGCACGGCGATGAAAGCGCACGACACGTGTTCCGACGCCGCGCCAGTCTGGCTTGCGGTCGCGCTTAGCAAGGCGCTGCTCGGCTTCGCGGCGCCGGACGTGTTGATCCTGGATCAGGCGTTTCATGACGGGATGATCGATGGCGCCGCCAGCTCGCTTGGCGACCGCTCCAACCCCGACGATTGGGTAGCGGGCGCACCGTCGCGACCGATCGATATTCTCCTGAAGGTCGCCGGCAACGATCCGCGCGCCGTCACGGCACGCGCCGAGGCGATTTTCCACGATGCGCGTAGCCGCGGCCTCACCCTGACCTATTGCGAACGCGGTGATCGCTTGCCGGGCGAGATCGAGCACTTTGGATTTCGCGATCATATCTCGCAACCAGAGGTGCTCGGCGACGGGACCGCGGGCGGTCATGCCCCGGGGCGCTTCCTATTCGGCTATCCGCGCGATCCGGGCGGGCAGCCGCCAGCGCTGACCGTCGACCCGCACAGCGTCACCGATAACGGGTCCCTGCTCGTGTTTCGGCGATTGGTGCAGGATGTGCGAGCTTTCCGTAGCTTTGTGGCAGAGCGCGCCGCATCGCTCCAAGCGTCCTGGCCCGGACTGACTGCCGATCATCTCGCGGCGCTGATCGTCGGTCGCTGGCCCTCCGGCGCCCCCTTGCAGGCAGGGCGGCACGCGGACCCACGTCCCGCGGACCCCGACAACAGTTTCGACTTTTTTGGGGATGATGATGGCATGGTCTGTCCCTTCGGCGCGCATATTCGCAAGGTGAACCCGCGCAAGGGATCATCCGATGTCGTCGAGGTGCCGCGGATGCTGCGTCGTGGCACCCCCTTCGGGCCGCTGTTCGAGGAGAATCCGACGGCCGAGCGCGGTCTCCTCTTTTTGGCGTATCAAGCCTCGATCACAGCGACGTTTCTGTTCGTTTCCAGTCGCTGGATGAACAGTGGGAAATCGCCCGGCAGAGGCGACGACCTTCTCGTCGGGCGCCCGTTCGATGATCGCGCCATGGTCATTCAAGGTCCCGATGGCCCGGTCGAACTCCGCACCGGTGGCCTCCAGTGGATCAGGCCAACCGGCGGGGTCTATCTTTTCGCGCCCGGTATCGCTGGGCTGAAGAAACTTTGCGCGATAGCGGGCAGCAAGTCGCCAGGCGGAGCGGCCCCGTAGGGGCCACCACGCGGCTTCTCCTTTAGATATTAATGGTTTAGCGGCAGTTTCGAGAACAGTCCCCCGCAGTTTCTTCGACAGCGAAATCACAGAGCTTTGATCCACTTTGGATCAATTTGTCCTCCTGTCTCATCCTCATTGCGCACCCTGAACAATTGGCAACGGGAAGGCCTTAAACGTCGTTTAGCTGCCATCATCCGAACTCCCCGCCAAGACAGCTACCGCACGAGATAGTTCAACCGTAAGAGAGCGTTCTAAGCGGTTTCTTCGCCTCGCGCCAACGGCAGCGCCTACTCCCCCATCCCCGCGGCAAAGGCGATGCGCAGCGCTTCCGACAGGCTCCGTACGCCCAGCTTGGTCATCAGATTGGCGCGGTGCACCTCGACCGTGCGGGGGGAGATGTCGAGGTCATAGGCGATCGTCTTGTTGGGCAGGCCCTTGGCGAGCCCATCGAGCACCTCGCGCTCGCGGCCGGTGAGTTTGCCCAGCATCACATGGGCTTCCTCGTTCCGCTCCAGATCGGCGACGTTCTTCCCCAGCCGGGCATGCGCCGCCTCGATCGCGGACATCAGCACCGCCTTCTCGAACGGCTTCTCGATGAAGTCGACCGCGCCGGCCTTCATCGCCCGGACCGCGATGCCGACGTCGCCATGGCCGGTCAGGATGATCACCGGCATGGTGATGCCGCGCTCGTTGAGCGCCTGCTGCACCTCCAGCCCGTCCATCTCTGGCATGCGGACGTCGAGCAGGATGCAGCCGGGCTCGGCCGTCTTGGCTTCCTTGAGGAAGGCGACGCCGCTTTCCCATGTCTCGACAGCATAGCCCGAGGTCGACAGCATGAACTTTGCCGACCGCCGGATCGAATCCTCGTCGTCCACGATATGTACCAGCCGCTTGTCAGCCATCTTGGTCCTCCGTTTCTATTCTTGCGATGGTGAACAGGAAGTTCGAGCCGCCGGTCGCCTCGGGCTCGTACCATATCCGTCCGCCATTGGCCTCGACGATGGTCCGGCAGATCGACAGGCCGAGCCCCATGCCGTCGGTCTTGGTGCTGTTGAAGGCGCGGAACAGGTCGGCGGCGATCTCTGGCGCGACGCCCGGTCCGGTGTCGCGGACGGTGACCCGCACGAAGCCGTCGTCTTCGGCCTGGGTCGACAGATGGAGTTCGCGCGGCGTGCCGGCCGGCTGGGTCGACATCGCTTCGACCGCGTTGCGCATCAGGTTGATCAGCACCTGCTGGATCTGGACCCGGTCGACCAGCACCGGGCCCGCCTGCCGATCGATGTCGAACTCGACATGGACGCCCCTCTCGCGCGCACCGATCAGAGCCAGTTTCGCCGCCTCGTCGATCAGTGCCGGCAGATCCTCGACGGTCTTTTCGACCTCGCCCCTGGCGACGAACTCGCGCAGGCGGCGAACGATCTGGCCGGCGCGCATGGCCTCGCTCGCCGTTTCCGACAGCGCATCGCGGATGATCGGAAAATCGTGCGCCTGCGGGTACTCGAGCATGTCGCGGATCGTCTCGACATAGTTCATGACCGCCGTGATCGGCTGGTTCAGTTCATGCGCGAGGGTCGACGCCATCGTGCCCATCGCGCTCACCCGCGCGACATGGATCAGATTGGATCGAAGATCCTCGATCCGCTGCTCGGCCTGCATCTGTTCGGTCAAATCGCTGATGAAGCCGGTAAAGACCGGCTCTCCTTCGACCGCCGCCTCGCCCACCGCGAGTTGCATGGGGAAGGTCGACCCGTCGCGCTTGAGCCCGGACACTGTCCGGCCGATGCCGATGATCCTGCGTTCCCCGGTCGCCAGATAGCGGTGGATGTAAGCGTCGTGACGCTCACGGTCGGGGGACGGCATCAGCCGGCTGATATTCGCCCCGAACACCTCCTTCTCGGAATAGCCGAACAGCCGCTCCGCCGCCGCACTGAACGAGATGATCCGCCCGCGCGAGTCGATCACGATCATGGCATCGGGCACGGTCGACAGGATCGACCGCATCTGCGCCGCGCTCGACTGAAGCTGGCGTTCGGCCGCGCGTTGCTCGGTCACGTCGCGAATCACCCGGCCGAAGCCGCGCAGCTTTCCCTTGTCGTCGTACAGGGCTGTCAGCGAGATGTTGGCTAGGAACTGCGTGCCATCCTTGCGGCATCCCATTTCCTCTTCCTGAAACCGACCCTCACGCTTCGCTCGCTCGAGATCGGCCTGCGGCTTACCGGCATAGACGGCTTCGGCGTAGTAAAACTCCGAGAAATGGCGCCCGACCGCTTCGGAC
>JAIYAJ010000379.1 GCA_027489105.1 Zymomonas sp.
CCCGCCTGACGTCCTAATCTGACCTAAGTTGACACCAAATTAGGACATGCCGCCCCGACCGCCAAAGTCCGTCAAGCGACCGCCTAGGCCGGTCAGTCGCGCCCGCGACGGGCTGACCTGGCGCGTGCCGAAAGGCGCGGCCGTGCGGATTGACGACGGGACGCGGTGGGTGCCAGCGATACACGACGAGACGGGCGGGGACGACAACGCGACGAGCCCCGATAGACCTTACCCAGAGGCACGATGAGCAAGGCGCAGCGGTTTGTGATCGTGACCGATACGCACGGAGACAAGCTCGACAAGGATGCGTCTCGCGTCTTCTGGGACTGGCTCGGGGACTGGAGGCCGCAGATCCGAATCCACCTAGGCGACGCATTTGACTTCCGGGCATTCCGTCGCGGGGCGTCCGACGAGGAGCGGCGCGATAACCTGCGGGCCGACATTGACGCGGGTTGCACCTTCATTCGCAAGCTAAAGCCCACCGTGTTCTGTCGGGGCAATCACGACGAGCGCCTGTGGGACGTGACAAAGGGCGACGACAAGCGACTTGCTGGGCTGTGCGGGATGCTGGTTGACGACATCGCCGACGCGATCGGCGAGCATTGCCAGATGCTCCCATACGACACGCGGGAAGGCGTCTACAAGCTCGGGCAGTGGTCATGTCTCCACGGCTACTACCACGGCGTCAACGCCGCCCGGCAGTCTGCCCTAGCCTGGGGCAACTGCATCGTGGGCCACGGGCACGGGATTGACTCGGTAAACATCCTCGGCCCGAAGCCACGAACGGGGATGATGATCGGGTGTCTCACCACGCTGCGTCAGGACTACAACCGCGCCCAGCCCGGGGCGTTGCGGCACGAGCACGGGTGGGCCTACGGGGTGCTCAACGGCGACAATACCGCCACCGTCATTCAGGCCCGCATGACGGGCGATCGGTGGATTCTGCCTAGTGAGGTGAAGACCTATGCCTGACTACCTCGGCGAACTGGAACAACTCCTCAACGCCCCGAAGCCAGCCCCCGAGCGGCGAGGCTTCACAGTTCGCGAAGCCGCCAGACATCTCGGGGTGTCCGAAAAGGTCGCGACCAAACGGCTCCGGTCCATGCTGGACGACGGGCTGCTGTCGCCGGCGAAGGAACAGATCGTCAACCCGTGGGGCGACATCCGCGTGGCGAACGTCTACGTCCCGGTCGGGAAGCCCGGCAAGCGCCGCTAGACCCGCCTACCATTCCGGCTCTCATCGTCGCCCCCCGGTCGCAACGCGCGGCCGGGGGGTTATTCGTTGGGGAGGGGCGTGCGCTCCGTCACTTCCAGCCCCAGCACCGCCATGAGCCGGTCCAGCGTCGCCCCGTTCAGGTCGGCACGGCCCGCGATGTAGTGTACCAGGTTGGGGCGAGACAGCCCGGCGGCGTCCGCGATGGCTTGGCGCGTCCGCACGTCGCGGGCTACGGCGGCCTTGATCGTTTCCCTCAGGGTCATGCCTTCCCCTTGCCCGCGCGAGGCAGGGCGTAAAGTCGCGGACCACCCAATCGCGGCTGATACCCGGCCTCGCCCGCCGCGACGATGCGGCGGTGGCACTCGGCACCGACCACCACAATCTGATCGTCGCGGGTGTCGGCCCACCACGCCGACTTGAGCAGGCGGTCGCAGGAGTAGCACCGATCGCCGGTGCCGATCGCAGGGCGCTCGGGCAGGCCGTCGATCCTTGTGACGCCAGAGGCGGCGATGATCGTGCAACGAAGGTCACTCATCGTTCGCCTCCGACGCGACGAACACCGACGCGCCGTGCATCCGCGCCACCCAGTCCGCACCCTTGAGCGGCACCCACGTCCAGCCCGGTGGGAGCGGCTTGGTAGAGCCGACCGCCCGAGCCGTGAAGTAGCGGTCGCCGTCGCTGTAGACGCCCCGAGTGCGTGTCGGCTGGTACGCGGACACGTCGTCCCTGCTGCACCCCAACGCGGTGCATATGGCGGCCTTTCCCGCCCTCATCTGCTTCGTCATCGTCGTCTCCATTCGCCCCGTTCGCCGGGGCCGCGTCGTCTCTGACCATCCCGCCCCCTCACGCGAGGGGACGGGAAGGAAACCCCCCGGCCCGGAACCTTGTCACCTACCTTGATGCGGGCGGCTGCACCGTCTCGATCAGCTTTGCGCCGTCCGCGATCCAATCCGGCAACTCGCTCGGCATCACGCCGCCGTAGTAGTCTCCCGTGATCCCGCGAGCCGCCCTAGCTGCGCGAGACGCGCTCGGCAGCATGACGATGTGGCGCGGCTCCCTGTGAAGCTCCGCAAGCTGCTCGGCGTAAACCCTCGCGTCCCGAATCGTCTGTTGCATCGTCGTCTCCATTCGTCGCACCCGGTCGCCCCGGGCAGGCTCACCGCGTCGCAGTGATGAGCCAAATCGTATCCGATCGGGCACGGAAGTCAAGCCCCAACCTAGAAAAATCCGCGACAGGGCGGACTGACACAACGCTGTCACCGCGAGCCGTTTTCCCTTTTCCGCCGCGTTAGGTTTTTGTACGGTATAACCCCGACATAACCGCAGCGCCCCGCATCCGTTGCGTGAAACACCGATTGGCACTAACTTGACGTGACGGATCGTGACGGGCCGTGACGGGTCGTGACGCGACGAAAAGGGGCACGAGATGGAATGGACGATCAGGACCGCGCCGACGCCGATGGTCGGGCGCGACGGGACGCGGGTGCTCGCGGTGCGGACAGAGCGGACTATCTGGCTTTGCCCGGGGCTCGTCGGGGCGCAGCGGTGGTCGGCGGCGCGTCTCGCAATGGCGGGCCTTCGATGCGGACGATCGTGCCGTCTGGTAGGTCCGTCGCGTCATCGCGGGCGACTTGCAGCAGACGCTCTAGAACCGCGACAGCACCGACCGGGCTGACTTGCCCGAGGATCACGGCACGCACGTCCTGCGGGCAGCGGTCCGAGACGAACCACTCCAGTAGCGCCGCCGCACATTCCTTCCGATTGATCCGCTGCTGGGTGATGACGCGCTCAAATCGCTCGTCTAGTTCGCGAGAAATGTAGGCCTGAAAGTTCTTGGCAGCATCGGACATAACGCCATTGGACGCCACGGCTTGCGGCGGGTCCACCTTGGGAAGTCAATGGGCGGTCAATGTTTTTTCATGGGCGATCATTGACTTTCCATGATGTGCTCGGTTTAATGAGCCCATGAACCGAGCACAACGGAAACGCAAAGAGGGTGCCGGGGACACGACGATCACGGTCGATCGTCAGACCCGGCAGGCATTGGACCGGCTGAGGCCGAAGGGCTTCACGGTCAAGGGGTTTGTGGCCCAACTCGTAGAGCGAGAACTGTGCGCTACGAACCGCGACAACGCCAATCCGAAAATGTGACGCATCTAACAGACGGCTTACATCTGACGCGGCAAGGCCGCAAAGGAACGACGATGAGCGAAGAGGCGATTACGGCCCGAGTCGTGCCGCCCCCGGCGGCGACGGTGCCGGTGA
>JAIYAJ010000208.1 GCA_027489105.1 Zymomonas sp.
AAACTGGCCGTCACGATGGACCACATGCCTCACCTGCACGAGCCATCGCCGGGCCTCATCGCCAGCCTCGGCTGCAACGGCCGCGGCGTCGCCTATTCGACGGCGATGGGTGAGGTGATCGCCGACCGCATCGCGACGGGCAGCTGGGATGGGCTGCCCATGCCCGTGTCGCCGCTAGCGCCCATGCCCTTCGCGCCCTTCAGGCGCATCGGCGCCGCGACCGTCGCCACGGTCTACGGCTGGAGGGATCGCCTGCAGGGAGTGTTATGACGCCGGGCGGCAGGCAAAGAATGGTGTGAAGTCGATGGGAAGGGAGGGATTCGTTTTTCAAGCGACATCATTCAACTCACTAAAAAAGAACGGTCTCTAGCCCGCTGTTGATGCAGCAAGTTACTCGGTCAAGGCGTGATCGAGGCCGCCATCTACCGCCCATGAGGGGCGTGCTGCTTGCGGCGGCGACGATTCCCCAATGCGGAGGTGACGCTATGACTATGCGCGCTGAAGGTTTCCTGCCGGCAACTTCGACGTGGCCGGCCGACCCAAGATGTCGGCGTCGCAAAACGTCTACTATGCGAACAGCGAGTATGGGTTGAAGCCGATGCACTGGGAAGCCCTAGCCGCGAATGGCGGCCAAGGGCTTCGCCTGCCTCGCGACGGCGAAGCTCGATGCCGCTAAACCCACTACGCTCTGCGCCGGCCCAATCCCGAAGGGTTGCGTCTGCTTCTAGCTAAGCCTCGCACCACCCTAGCCGTCGATTGCCGATCCTCGGCGCCTATGCCGGACGCATGTTACGAGCGCCAGAAGGCGATAGCAGCGCAAAGCGAAGCTTGGCCGCCTTCGTTGCGTTTGCGGAAACGCTTTTGGGATCAGCCTTCGCAGGAGGAGTTCACCCCGTCGCTACCAGCCGCGCGGCATCCGCACTCTTCCAAGAGTTTCAACGCCGTTCAAATTGACCCTTGTTCGTGACATCTCTCACGGCGGGGCTTGGGAAATCGGCCGCCAAGGGGTCAGGCGGCACAAAGTGCACGCAGAGAAATCAACTTGAATGTCGGAAGGAATTGCAATCGTATATGGCACAGTTCGATCACGTCTGCGGCCTTGACCGGTAGCACTGAGGCCGTCCAACGTTTTGGCGGATGACTTCATGCCCAATGCAAGCCCGGTTCTCGCTGGACTGAACAGCAACGTCGTGTTCGACGAGCAACTCGTCAATGCGGCAGCGCAGCTTTTCGACGTCGCCGTGGACTTCACGGACGTTGATGGCAATTTCACGGGCGGTGATCTGATCGTCAGTGGCCTTTTGCCGGAAGACAGCGTCGGCATCCGCAATGAAGGCCTAGGGGCAGGGCAGATCGCCGTTACCGGCAGCAATATCCGCTTTGGCAATGTCATTTTCGCGAGCTTCACCGGAGGCACGGACGGAACGCCCCTGGTGGTCACCTTCAACGCCAGCGCTACCTCGACGGCCGTCGATGCGCTGATCCAGAACCTGACTTATGCCAATAGTTCTGACACGCCTACCGCCAAGCGCAATCTGGTCATCACCATCCACGACGCCGCTGGTGCCGCAGCCATCCCGCCCATCAGCTTCTCAAAGGTTACCGGTCTGGCCAACCCCTTCGACGGCGTCGACTTAGGCGCGGAAAGCGCCATCACATTCGCTGATCTCGATGGCGATGGCGACCTGGATGCCCTGACTGGCGCACAAGACGGCACCCTCCGCTACTTCCACAACACCGGCAACGCTCTGGCCCCGGTCTTCGCCGAGCAGGTCGGCTCGACCAACCCGTTCAACGGCATCGATGTCGGCGGCAGCAGCAAACCCAGCTTCGCCGACCTCGATGGCGATGGCGACCTTGATGCCCTGATCGGGCAAACGGGTGGCATCCTCATGTACTACCGCAACACTGGCACGGCGACGGCCCCGGTTTTCACTGAGCAGGTCGGCGCGGCAAATCCTTTCAACGGCGTTGATGTAGGCGGCTACAGCGTCTCCACGTTCGCGGATCTCGATGGCGATGGCGACCTTGACGCTCTAGTCGGGGAAGTTGACGGCGTCATAAACTACTACCGCAATACCGGCACGGCGCTCGCTCCACTCTTCACCGAGCAGACAGGCGCTGCAAATCCCTTCAACGGCGTCGATGTTGGACAATTCAGCAACCCTTGGTTCACCGATCTTGATGGCGATGGCGACCTTGACGCCCTGATCGGGGAGTTTGATGGCAACATTGACGCCGTACCTGGTCAGTATGACGGGCTCCTCAATTACTATCGCAACACCGGCACGGCGCTCGCCCCGGTCTTCACCGAGCAGACAGGCGCTGCCAACCCGTTCAATGGCATCAATGTCGGAATCTACAGTGCTCCCAGCTTCGCCGATCTCGATGGCGATGGCGATCTGGACGCCGTTATCGGGGAGTTTGGCGGTACGCTAAACTACTACCGCAACACTCTGGCAACAGCCCTGAGCCCGAGCTTCACCGTACAGACCGGCGCCTCCAACCCTTTCAACGGCGTCGACGTGGGATCCTACAGCAGCCCTGCTTTCGCCGATCTTGATGGCGACGGCGATCTGGATGCCCTGATCGGCGAGAGCGACGGGATCCTCAACTACTATCGCAACACAGGCACGGGGCTGGCCCCGATCTTCACCGTTCAGACCGGCGCAGCCAACCCTTTCAACGGCGTCAATGTTGGAATCTACAGTGCCCCCAGGTTCGCCGATCTTGATGGTGACGGCGACCTTGATGCCATCGTCGGAGAAAACGCCGGAAATCTCAACTACTTCCGCAACACCGGCACGGCGCTCGCCCCAGTCTTCACCCTACAGTCCGGCGCCGCCAATCCCTTCAATGGCGTCGATGTCGGCAGTGGCAGTTCCCCCAGCTTCGCCGATCTCGATGGCGACGGCGATCTGGATGCCCTGATTGGGCGGAATGATGGCATTGTCCTCTATGCCCGCAACACCGGCACCGCGCTGGCCCCGGTCTTCGCCGTGCAGCCAGCCGTCGCGAATCCCTTCAATGGCATCAATGTGGGCTTCTTCAGCTCCCCCAGCTTCGCCGATCTGGATGGCGATGGCGATCTCGACGCCCTGATCGGGGAGGAGGATGGCGTCCTCAACTACTACCGCAACACCGGCACCGCGCTCGCACCGGCCTTTACGCTGCAGACTGGCGGAGCCAATCCCTTCAATGGCGTCGATATCGGTCTCTCCAGCGCCCCTAGCTTCGCCGATTTCGACGGTGATGGCGACCTCGACGCCGTAGTCGGAGACAGTGACGGCACCCTCAATTACTACCGCAACACCGGCGCCGGCTTCGTGTTCACGGTCAATGTCACGGCGCAGAACGAGAGCCCTTTCACCGGCGGCAACGATGTGGTCAACCTCAACACGCTGCTGGCCAGTGGCAATTATTTCCTGGCCGATGTCACCAACGCGCTTGGCGGCGACGATACCGTCACCCTTTCCAACTCGGTGAATGTTGGCATCGCCGTCAATGGCGGGGCTGGCAACGACATGCTCGTCGGTGGCACTGGCAGTGATTCTATCGACGGCAGCGGCGACCTCGACACCCTCATCGGCGGGGCAGGCAACGACACGCTGAATGGCGGCGCGGGCACGGACACGGTGAGCTTCTCCGACCGGGCCCTGGCCGTTGCGCTGAACCCATTCATCAATGTCGCCGTGATCGCTGGAAGCGAGTTCGACACCATCCTCAACTTCGAGAACTTTGCCGGCGGTGGCGGCAATGACACGTTGCAGGGTACCTTCGGCGTCAATGTCATCTCTGGCGGCGGCGGCAACGACCTGATCTACGCCTTCGATGGCGGCGACCTCATCGACGGTGGCGGGGGCAACGACGTCGTAGTCGCCGGGATTGGCAACGACACGGTCACCGGCGGCGATGGCGGCGATTGGCTTTACGGAGAGGACGGCAACGACAATCTGTCGGGCACGGCCAAGAGCGGCGGCGCCTTCGACGTCCTCATCGGTGATGTTGGCGACGACACGCTCGAGGGCTCCGCCAACGGCTTTGACTATTTCTACGGCGGCGTGGGCGTCAACGGCGGCACCGGGGATGGCAACGACAGCTACATCGTCAGGGGCAACACCGGCATCAAGGTGATGAACGACTTCGAGGCTGGAGGAACGGCGGACGTGGTCCGCCTCCTCGGCACTGGCCTGACGAGCTTTGCCCAGGTGCAGGCGGCCATGAGCTTCTCCGGCGTCATCAATGGCACCGTTCTCGTGGTCGACGGCGCCACCCAGATCTGGTTCCTCAATGGCACCCAACCGGCGAACCTCACCGCCTCGGATTTCCTGTTCGTTTGAGGTGCAGCTGCTGACGGTCTCCCCTGAATTCTTGTGACGTTGCCGTCAGAAGGAACTACGTTTCGCAGACGTTCTCCAGATGATCATGGCGCGTTGAGGTGCTCAGGGCGGGCAAAGCAGATGGGGAAGGGCGTCCCTAACCCGCTGCTCGATCTCCTTGAGGTCCTTGGCCAACTCGAAGCTCAGGCTGGACAGCGGAAAGGACTTGGCCGTGTAGGCGTCAGCGATGTCGCGATAGACCGCCGAGGCCACCCTGAACGCGTCCGAACTGCGCTTACTCTCCAGGCAGGCGGCGGTCGCGGGCAGTTTTGTCCGATACGCCAGCATCTCGAAATAGCTTATGAAATCGACTGATGAGGTCAGCGCTCCACGCTCGATCCGCGCCGGCGGTTCGTACATGTCCTGGTCGATCAGCATGCCGTTCTCCGCAAGAAGCAGCGTGCGCGCCGGGGTGATGAGCGCGGCGGGGCCTGCCGTGCCTTCGCCGCGCGTCTCGAGCGAATGGGCCGTCAGCTTGACGTCGCCCAGCATCAGCACTTGGCTGCCGAGCAGTGTGAGGGTGAAGGTCACGCTCCGCTCGCGGGTCTCAGGAACAGCGGCGGGCTCAGGCCTTGCAGCCATGGCATTGATCGCGGTCAAGACCGGCGTGAAATCCTGCCGGACGATGGTGATCGGCACTCCAAGCTTCATCGCGTCGATGGGCGGCGACGCTGAATGATCAAAGCGGAGGATGTCGAGCCACACAGGCGCCAACAGCCGCTTCGGCAGGAATTCCCGATCCATCAGAATTGGCGTCAGCGATCGCAGCACGGGCCTGCCGGAGCCTGGACGGGTATGGCCCCGCATGACGACACGCACCTCGGGCGCGATCCAGTATGTTCCTGCGATGGGTTCGCCCGCTGCGTCGAAGACGATGGCGTAGGCGCCGGGCGCGTCGGCTGCCCAAGCGTGGTCCATCGTGTTGCTGAGCATGAGGCAAAGCGCGACAGCAAGCCGCCTGATTGCACACGTCCAGTTGCTCATCTCGACACGACTCCATAGCCAATCTTGATCAATCTGGTTGCGAACGACGGTCCTTCGCGAACAGGACGCAGCCGGCGATCAGGGCCGCTCCCAGCGCAAGCCACCTCATCAGGCCAGCCCTCTTCAGCGGCGAGCGTGCGCACACCCTCATGCCCGAGAATACCTATCCGACAGAAAGCTGCTCGTGCTTCGTCCGCCATGGGTTCAGTCCAGCGCCTGAGCATCGACAAACCATATCTTGCCGCGATAGCGGATTTCGGATGCCCCCCGCGCCGGCGTCCTCGTCAACCACGATCACTCTCGCCCGCGCAGGAATACGGATTGGACACAACTCGCCCATGCGCGCGCCGCGAGCGGTCAGCGACGCCTGACCAAACTCGCGCCAAGCCGCCCAGTTGACGCATGCGACGGTCGCCGTGGCCGTCCGCGTCTCCCGTTCGGCGAATGCCGGCGCGGACCAGGCCGTCAGCGCGAGTGCGATCAGCGCGCGGAACGGGGACGCCATCGCGTCACCACCGGCAGGCGATGCGCAAGACCTCGAAGGCCGAGCGCATGCGAGGAACATCGTCGGGCTGGATGGGCTCGTCGATCGGGTCAAGGCACCTTTCTTCGTAATCCAGCTTCGGCTGCCGCTCGAGGAGGATGTTGCGCGAGCAGAACATCTCTTTCGCCGCCAAGACGAGGTGTGCGCCGCCAGCCTGCTGCGGAACCGGGGTGAATGTCGCCCGATCAAGCCTTCGAAGGTCAATGGTGGCGTGATAGGCCGCCGTAAAGGCGATTTTGGGATCAGTCGCCGGTGCCGAGGCCTCGAAGAAGAAGACTTCGAACAGGCAAGGAGCGGCCCGGCTTGCGGAAATGCTGAGGATCGTCCGATCCGGATCTCCAGCCAACCTTGCGCCTCGATAGGTCACGCGCCCCGGAGTCACGGTCTTCGGCATTTCCGTGCTGGAGCGGGAGAACAAGAGATGCGCGACGGCCTCGGGCGTTGTCAGAGCCTCGGCGCTCGCGGCGCGTTCGGGCAGCAATCCCAGCAGGATCGCAGCTCCCATGGCGGTGATCGTTGGAAGCTGGCCCATAGTTTCACTCCTCCCGGATCGCGCGCCTGAGATCATCGCAGGCCGAGGCCGGCATGGCGTTCAAACGGAACGTTCGATCCGATGGCCCAAGTTTGAACTCACGGCCCTTGTCGACGCTGACCATTTCGCCCGTGCGCAGGCGCAGCGGCGACGACAGGCGCGCGAGAAGCCCGCCCTCAGTGGCCCTGATGTCGACGCTTCCGCCGTCATTGCCTTCCTCGGCATTCATGTGATCCTCGCCGGTCACGCGGCAGCGCGCGCCGGGCTGGCCGAGATTGGTGACTTGGCCTCGCGCATTCAGCTTCTCGCCACCGAAAGGATGCTCGCACCAGGCGATGGCGCGCCGCACCTGCGCCTCGCCGCGACGTGCAATCTCGACCCTCAGGAAGTCGGAAGGAGCTGCTCCGGGGCCCAAGATTGCGTCCCGGCTCACCGATATGCGAATGCGGGTGACGGTCTGCGCGGGGTTCCGCGCCAGATGCGCGGCGCCATAGACCCGCTCGAAACAGGCCTTTGCTTCGGCGGCGCGATCCAGGATGCCTTGAACCGCTCCGGCGGACCCGGAGGCTCCGACAGACATGGTCAAGACGGAGGCCGCGATAACGGGCACGGCATGGCGCACGACATCACCTCCGAGGAAGCCGTATGATTCTGCGTCACATGCGACATATCGTCAACATGCGGCTGCCACACAGCCCGGCCACCGGCCGCTTCGCGCCTTCGCGATGAGACGCGACACTCACCTGCCGAGGCGCGACATGGCTAGAAATCCGCAGAATCCGTGCACGAACGGGATCGTGTTCGTGGTGGCGAGCCTCTACCTCGTCGCGCAGGCAGGTTGGCGTTTCCTCTGGACGGGCCATCGGCGGAACTGGATGGGCTGACAGGCTTCCAACGTCATGGCGCGTGGCTGGCAGACCGGACCCATCATCAGGAGACTGTCCGGATGACAATGCAGAACGAGGGAGCCGGTGACGGCCAGCGTCTGGAGGCGCAGCGCTCGCTCCACGAGACCGAGGCTATCTGAAAACGGCCGCGTGAAGCACGACGGCGACCATGGCGACGAGTGGAGTCAGGAACTTGACCGCCTGCCACCAGCTGCCGTCAACGGACCAGCGCCCATAGACGATGTCCGGGCGGGGCTTTTTGCCGGTCTGAGGTACGGACGCTTTCGGCCGATCACCAAATGCTTTCCATCGCGCCTCGATTGGCACGCGATAATCCTCGGGAAGGACCGCGACTTCGGTGCTGCTCACCACCATCTGGATGTGCTCGTCGCCTTTTGGCCTGAACATAGACTCGCTGCCGGGCGGAGCGAGAGTGCCGCGCTTCGGCGCGATGTGCCGTTCGTAGAAGTCTTTCTCGACGACTACGACGGTCACCTGGGGATTGGTGGCGCCCGTCACCCCCATGTCAGAGATATCAAGCGGACCCACGGCATGAACATCCTGCCATGGAATCAACAGGTTCGGCAGCCACCCCCTGTGGTACGAAACACCGGCGGGCGACAGCATCACGATCGGCCGCGCCGGATAGACGTGCCGGAAACCTGCAAATGCGATCCATCCCAGCCCCAGGTAGATCAGCATCCAACCGGCCACGTGGATCGGTGGATTGACAAAGGCGCCAAACCTTTGCGCATCGGAGAAAGATCGCGTGGTGGAGGGAATGGACCCGCCAATCGCAGCGACGATCACAGCGCTGACCAGGGCGACGACGATCAGGACAAGCAACCAGATCGGGAGCTCAAGAAAAACCGATATCCCCGACCGCCCGATCAGCGACACGATCACATAGCCGGCAAACGCCAATGCCAGCAGAGCCAGATAAACGACGGCCATAGCCGGACCGTTCACGCCGCTGGATTCGGCGTGAAGGACGATCGCCAGACCGGGGACAATGCACCACAGGGCCCACGGCACCTTGTCGATCAGCCATTTGTCCGTGCTGTATCCAACTGTTTGGGAAACATCGTTGGTTGACTGGTCCATCGGAATTGCCTCCGTCCCTTGTCAGGGTGTGAACTGCATCGCTCCACCATGGGCGCCGCGCCCGATCGGTGACGATGCCGCGCCCACCAGATGCTGACCACCAGTGCTGCCAAAAGGCCAACAAGCGCCGGCGCCACCATTTCGGAGCGCTGAAGCGTTGTCCGATTGATGATGCTGGCCGGTTCCCTCACGGGACGGCCGCCAGCAAGCGTCGAAGCCTGTGTCATGCATCTGTCGATGTCCGCGATCTCGTCAGCCACAATGCAAATGTGACAAGGAATACAAGCACCGCGCCAAGGGACAACGCGAAGCCCAATATCATGAGAAAAGTCGCCGCATCGGATTGATGGCCCCTCGTCATCAGGAACGAAGCCCCAGCGCCAATCGAAGCAGCAATGAGTGCGACGGCGATGCACCACCCGAAAACCAGCCTCGGACGCCGGAAGACGAGGCCCCGCTGCGGCTTCGCCACCGGCACGTGATAATGCCAGTAGACGCGGACGCCGTCCTCGCGCGACGCGGCGGGCACCGGCACGCGCAGGCTCATGCGCCTGACGCCGCCAAATCGTCCGCGCGGATAGACAAGCGCGAACTCGAGACATTCGGGATCGGCGGGCGCAGGCAGCCAATACACGGCGCTCACGGAGGGAAGGCCGCTCAAGGCATGGTAGGAGCCGTCGACGATCAGCTGCCGGCGCCCGACGATGACCTCCACGCCTTCGGCGGGCGTCCCTTCGCAGATCCGGAGCTCATTGACCAACGCGGGATCTTGCGCGGAGCGAACTGAGTCGAAAGCCCGGAATCGATCCCATTCTGCCGCGCTCACATGCCAGCGCGCGATGGCGGTCTTGCCGCTCAGCAAGCGCGCACGACCCACGGCCACGAGCGCGAACCACAGCAGAAGGAACGAGGAGAACACCGCGACGTTGAAGCTGACGACTATGATGATGGTGTTCGCAAGGTCGCCGCGACGGGCCGCTTCATAGTCGACACTGACGAGAGTTGCCGCTGCGGTGATACCGAGCGCGAGGCAATAGCCAACCTTCCGAATAGGATTACGCATGGGACCGTGCCGACTGCGAGGCTTGCCGATGACCCTAGGTTAGACAGCCGTTGGAGTCACCGCGTCACCCAACGGATCGACAATGGTCGGCTTCCGCTTCAGATATGACGATCAAAGCCCGCCTCTGACGCCGTCTCAAGAGCAGGGAAAGCTTTGCAGATTACGTGGGAAAATGCCGTCTTGACTCGCATTCCCCAAGTGGCCTGCTGCCGGTTCTGTGGACGCTCAGTTAAGCTAATCCCACCTTCCGCTCGAACTCGACGGGGCTGATATAGCCGATGGTCGAGTGCCTGCGGATCGTGTTGTAGAACCTCTCAATATAGTCGAACACGTCCGCCCGCGCCTCGTCGCGCGTGCGGTAGACCTTGCCCCTGATCCGCTCGGTTTTGAGCGACGAGAAGAAGCTCTCCATGGCGGCATTGTCCCAGACGTTGCCTGACCGGCTCATCGAACAGGTGACGCCATTGTCGGCCATCAACTTCTGGAACTGCTCGCTGGTGTATTGGCTGCCCTGGTCCGAGTGGTGAAGCAAGGCGTCAGGCTTGCCCCTGCGCCAGATCGCCATGATGAGCGCGTCGGTGACGAGCTGCGCCGTCATCTCGGGTTTCATCGACCAGCCGACCACGCGGCGGGAGA
>JAIYAJ010000207.1 GCA_027489105.1 Zymomonas sp.
AATGGTCGACATTGTTGTGGTGAAAGGCCGTGCGGATCAGTTTCTGGAAGAGGTAGGCTTCCTCGTTCGAGCACTTGGCCGAGCCGAAGCCGGCGACAGCGCGACCGCCGTGAGCCTCCGCGATGCGCTTCAGCCCCGATGCCGCCTGCTCCAGCGCCTCCTCCCAGCTCGCCTCCCGGAAATGCGTCAGCGGATTACGTGGATCGACGTTCAGTCCCTTTGGCGCACCTTCCCGGCGGATGAGCGGTTTCGTCAGCCTTTGTGGGCTCACTATATAGTCGAAGCCGAAACGACCCTTGACGCAGAGTCGGCTCTCATTCGCCGGCCCCTCGACGCCTTCCACATAGGCGATCCGGCCGTCCTTCACCTTGAAATCAACCTGGCAGCCGACGCCGCAAAACGGGCAGACCGACTGCACACTTGTCTCTGCTTCCCGACTGCCGGCCTGCGTCACGGGATCGACGATGGACTTCGGCATCAAGGCGCCGGTCGGGCAGGCCTGCACGCATTCGCCGCAGGCGACGCAGGTGGAATCACCCATAGAATCGGAAAGATCGAAGACCGGTGCGTGGTGCTCGCCGCGCCAGGCCATGCCGATCACGTCGTTGACCTGCACGTCGCGGCAGGCGCGGGCGCAGAGATTGCAGGCGATGCAGGCGTCGAGGTTGACAGCCATCGCCGGATGACTGAGGTCTCGATGCGGCGTATCGCGCTCATGCCGCGAGGGGAAGCGGCTCGTTGTAACACCCATCGTATCGGCGAAGCTCCACAGCGGCGACTGCCGGTCGTGGGCCTTCTCGGGTGGCGGCTGGTCAGCCACCAGCAGCTCCATCACAAGCCTGCGCGCCTTCTTGGCCCGCTCCGAAGCAGCCTTTACCAACATGCCAGACGTGGGCGTTCGACAGCAGGAAGCCGCGAGCACGCGCTCGCCCTCGATCTCCACCATGCAGGCCCGGCAATTGCCGTCCGGCTCGTAGCCCGGCTCCGGCCGGTGGCAGAGATGCGGGATCGCCACGCCCTCGCGGTTCGCCACGTCCCAGATCGTTTCGCCAGGCAGGGCGATGACGGTCTTGCCGTCAAGATCGAAGGTAACGGTGTTGACTGGCGCGCTCATGGGAGTGGTTCCGCAATCTCTTCCCGGAAGAAGCGGATCACCGAAAGCATTGGGTTTGGCGCGGCCTGTCCAAGTCCGCATATCGAAGCGTCCTGCATGACTGTGGCGAGTTCCTCAAGTAGCGGCACATCCCAATCCGCTTCCTCCATCAGCCGCGCCGCCTTCTCCGTGCCGGCCCGGCAGGGCGTGCACTGGCCGCAGCTCTCGTGGCGGAAAAAGCGCATCAGGTTCTGCGCCGCGGCGCGCAGGTCGTCCTTGTCAGACAGCACCACGAACGCATGGCTGCCGACGAAGCAGCCGTGCTCGGCAAGCGTGCCGAAATCGAGCGGCAGGTCGCCAAGTCGGGCTGGTAGAATGCCGCCCGAGGCCCCACCCGGCAGGTAAGCCTTGAAGGCATGCCCCGTCGCCATGCCGCCTGCGCGCTCAAGCAGCTCCCTGGCCGTGATCCCTGCCGGCGCAACGATCACGCCGGGGTTCCTGACACGCCCCGAGACTGACCAGGACCGGAAACCTCGCGCGCCGTTTATGCCTTGATTGGCGAACCATTCCCCGCCCTTCTCTAGGATGTCACGCAGCCAGAACAGGGTCTCGACGTTGTGGTTGAGCGTCGGGCGCCCGTAGAGACCCTTCTCGGCGATATAGGGCGGGCGTTGCCGGGGTAGGCCGCGCTTTCCCTCGATCGATTCGAGCATGGCGCTCTCTTCGCCGCAGATGTATGCACCGGCGCCGCGCCGGAGATCGATCAGTCCGGGCCGCGCCAGCCCCGCCGCCTCGAGCGCCGCGATCTCCTCCGTCAGCAGCTGCCGCAGCCCTGCATACTCGTCGCGCAGATAGACGACGACGCAATCTGCCTGCACCGCCTCCGCCGCGATCAGCATGCCTTCGAGGAAACGGTGCGGATCGTGCTCCAGGTGATGCCGGTCCTTGAAGGTGCCGGGCTCGCCCTCGTCAGCGTTGACCGTCATGAGGCGCGGGCCTGGAAAGCCGCGCACGATCTGCCATTTACGCCCTGCCGGAAATCCTGCGCCACCGAGGCCACGCAGGCCCGCAGCCGAGACCGAGTCGATGATGCTCTCGATCGGTCGTGCGCCGCAGCGAATATCGGCAAGAAGTCCGTAGCCGCCGGCCTGCCGATAGGGCACGAGGCGGATGGCCTGCGGCGGTACGACGTCCTCGCGCAAGCCGTCCTGCAATGCTGCGAGCACAGCGCTGGCAACCGCCTTTCCGACTGGACGCCGCGTCACTACGGCCACGGGCGCCTCGGCGCAGCGGCCAATGCAGGGCACGGGCTGGATGCGGACCTCGGCCTTGTCGGTCTGCAGGATAAGATCGGCGATCAACGCCTCGGCTCCCGCCATCATGCAGGGGAGCGAGTCGCAGACGCGGATGGTGATTGGCGGCGGAGCGACATCATCTTCCCGCACGATGTCGAAATGGTGATAGAAGCTCGCCACCTCGAAAACTTCGGCCTGGCCGACGCGGTGCAGTTCGGCCAATGCGCGAAGATGCCGGGCGGAGAGATGGCCGAACTGGTCCTGGATCAGATGCAGGTGCTCGATCAAGAAATCGCGGCGCGGCTCCGCGCCGGTGAGTTTGCGGACGTCTGCCATGGCTTCAAGGTCGAGCGCGCGGCCTTTGGTGCGTACTCTCGCCTGGCCCTTGCCTTGCCAGCCGACCGCTTCCACGGTCGGAAAAACCTTCGGAGCCGACATGATCGCTGAATCCCCCGCAACCCCACTGGCAGGATGCGGGAGGATCGCGGTTGTCGCCAATTCAAAGGTCGGAACGCCTGATCAGCTTTCCGGATCAGACTCCGAGGTGCTCAACCGCAAGCGCAGCAAAGGCGGTGACGAGCGGCATCTCCGGATCGCGC
Source organism: Zymomonas sp. (assembly GCA_027489105.1). The sequence continues at coordinate 2,988 of JAIYAJ010000207.1, forward strand.
CGGGGTGAAACGAGACCAATGCTCTTGATCAGCTCCGGCCCGATAAGTTCGTGCCGCGCGGCTTTCTCCGGCATGCCGAAGAAGGCGGCTTGGCTGACGGGCAGAATGGTTGCGACTCCGCCGTGCTTGACCGCTCCCAACAGCGCCGCGAAGGTGTCGCTCTCAATGCCCGCCCGGGCTTCCGCGCCCGCCTGCTGGAAGGCGTCTTCGATGATACGGCGGTTCTGCATCTCGGGGTTGAGCAGGGCCAAGGGCAGGCCGGCCGCGTCTTTCCAGGCCAGCGGCCCTTCCGGAAATCGCGCCACATCATGCGGCACGATCGCCACATAGCGCTCCTCGCAAAGCGGCCAATGCCGCTGAGCCGCGGGGCGCTCGGCGTCGATATAGGTAAGGCCGATGTCGCATTCATAGCGGCCCAGGGCGAGGTCGATCGCCTTGGAGGTTCGCGATGAGATCAGCACCTCGACGCCTGGATGCCGTTCCTTCATCATCGCGGCCAATTCGCCCGCGCTGGGCAGCTGCGAGGGAATTGCCGCCAGCCGGAGCTGGCCGTGAAGCGCGCCCTGCGCGGCGCTGATGTCCTGCTGCAATCCGTCGGCAAGCGCCATGATGCGCCGCCCCCAGTCCAGTACCCTCTCACCTTCTGGCGTGAAGCACTCGAAGCGTGCGCCCCGCTCGACAATTCGGACGCCAAGAGCCTTTTCAAGGCCCTTTAGCCGCGCAGAGAAGGCGGGCTGCGAGATATGGCAAGCCGCTGCCGCCCTGGCGAAATGGCGGTAATCAGAAAGAGCGACCACAAGATGGAAATCGCGCAAATTCATCGCTCTGCTCCTGGCTCCGAAGGCACGTGCCTTGTGATGTGCTCGCGATTCTGGGCATTGTTGCTTCAACTGGGCGGTGGGGCTCAGTTGCATTAAATCAATCTGGCCAAGCTTTTGGCTTTTGTACGCGTTGGATAAGGCGGCATGGCCTGCTGCCGGTTCTGTGGACGCGCAGTCAAGCTAATCCCACCTTCCGCTCGAACTCGGCCGGGCTGACGTAGCCGATGGTCGAGTGCCGGCGGACGGCATTGTAGAACCTCTCGA
>JAIYAJ010000418.1 GCA_027489105.1 Zymomonas sp.
GATGGAGCGCGCCAAAAGCCGTGACCGTCAGGGCCACGATGCGCAATCAACTGATTCATGGCGGCGAGTGCACTGTCGAGCCGCTTAATCGGCTGGCGCGTTAAAGATACCGCTCCGACGATGCCGCACATTCGGGATACTTTCTTTGGTAGCACTCAGGTTGGCGCAATTTGCCGGTCGCGCCGGCAGGCCAGAACTCGGCACGACAGCGTTTAGCAGGGCGATCGAGGCTTGTCAGCTTGAGGGGATCAATCCGCGCATCGTCACATCGTAACTCCGACACGCTCGCCCCAAATGCCGAGATTGATGATGCGCCACAACGTGAAGTCGAGTGGCCGGTCGCCGTCGAGCATTTCCCTTGCCAACGCCCGAACCCCGTCTGCGTTCATCAGGCCGGGGAAGCGAGACAGAGTTTTCTCGATCCCGTCCTCGACAAGCCCTCTGAGAGGCCCGCGAAACCAGATTTGTTCCGGCGTAGCAAAACCGAGCTTGTCGCGGCGCTCCCGAATGACCTCTGGCAGGACATGGGACATCCCCTTGCGCAGGACGCGCTTGGTGTCGCCGCCAACGATTTTATGGTCATTGCCCAGGGCCAGATCGAATTCGACCAGCGGATGATCGAGGAAGGGGACACGGGCTTCGATGGAGTGGGCCATCGAGTTCCGATCTTCCCAATGCAGCAGCATCGCCAGATTGGAACCGTATGTTAGCGTCATGCACAATGTGCGGATATCCGCGACGGTCGGCAAGCCGAGTTCGTCGCTGGCAAGCTGTAAAGCGCCCTTGGGGTTTCCCTTGCTGCGAATGATGTCGGTCCCCAGCCAATCATGCTGCGTCAGCGCGCGATGCTGGCTACGCAGCAACCCCGCAACCTTCGGCGGCAACAACGGAACAAGATGATTGCGGATCTGCTCGTAGACCGAAGTGCCATGATAACGGTTGCGTTCGATGATCGTGCGTATCAACTGCCCGAACTGTCGGCGGCGCGTTAAATCTGCCATATAGTATGAAAATCCGCTGTGGTAGCCGGCGAGTTGCTCATCGGCCCCCTGGCCATCAAGCATCACCTTGACACCGACCCGCTTGGCCTCTTCGAAGACACACCATTGCGCGAAAATCGACGTCGAGCCGAAGGGCTCATCCTGATGCCAGGTAATATCCGATGCACGTTGAAAGACATCTTCTGCTTTGGGAAAAATGAAATGCGGCTCGGTGTGAGCATGCGCGACAACCGCATCCATAAAGGGCTTCTCGTCGACACTTTTTTCAGCGTAGCAGGCTGAAACTGTATTGACCTTCGCCCCTCCTTCGCCAGAACCCATCATGCCCGACATCAGACAGACAATAGCGGACGAATCCAGTCCTCCCGAAAGACAGGATCCAACAGCAACGTCTGATCGCAAGTGCAGCTTGACGGATTCAGTTAAAAGCTCGCGGAACCGCCCACCTGCCTCCTCCTCAGAGATAGACAGATCGCCCGCAACAGCCGGATACCAGCGACGCACCTTGACTTCGATCGCGCCGGCTTCGCTGGCATCGATGCTGACGCACTCTCCTCCGCGGACCTGGCTTACGCCTTCGAACATCGTCTCTGACGTATGATCCGAGATGCCGGAGCTGAGAAAATCATGCACCCGGGCTATGTTCATGCGATTGGTTGCGCTCGGCAGTCCCAGCAGCTGCTTGATCTCCGAAGCGAACGCGACGCCGCGAGGCGAGGACGTCATATAGAGCGGCTTGATCCCGTACCGGTCCCGCGCAGCAAAGAGCTTCTTGTCACGGCGATCCCAGATCAGGAACGAAAACATCCCGCGCAAACGGGGCAAGGCGTTTTCGCCCCAAAGCAGGTAAGCCCGGAGCAGAACCTCCGAATCGGATTCGCTGACGAAAACCTCGCCTTTTGCGCGCATCTCCTCGCGCAATTCGATGTAATTGTAGATTTCGCCGTTGAAGACCATCTGGAAGCGACCAGACGCGTCGCCCATCGGCTGAAGCCCAGCGTCTGAGACGTCGATGATTGCGAGGCGCCGATGGCCCAGTGCCACGGGGCCCTTGGGTGAGGAATAGATCTCCCAGCCGCGCCCGTCCGGGCCGCGGTGAGCCACGATATCGATTCTGGCAGCATCGGGTTCAAATCCGATCGACCCGAAAATTCCGCACATGAGCTTTTCTCAAAAAAATGGACTGCATCGAAACTGCAGGGCCGGCCTTATAACGAGATCGCCTAAGCTCGTCGAGAACCGTCCACGTTTGGATTTTTGAGCTCTCGACCTATTCCCTGCGACCGCGCGCACCCTGTAGGGACACTTTCGCGTCCGGCTTCTGAAAGGCACGGAGTTTGCTGGAGCGACGTGGCACGAGCCGGTCGCATCGGGCGGCATCCACCCCTATAGCAGGTACTTTCCCAGCCGCGCCCGCTTCCTTCTATGCAACGGCTTCTTTGCAGTCCATCCCACCATCACCGCCGCCCTATTCGAGGCGGCGCGGGCGCCAATCATGTCTATCATCATGGTCTCCGCCATAGGCAGGGCCCCTGCCGCCGCCAAGGCGGCTTTCCTCTGCCCAAGCACATCAGGCACTATTGCGTGCGCTGCATGCTGGATATGGAGTGAAACAACTCGTGACGGTTTGATGAAGACGCCGTCCGCTACGCTGCAGATTTTGGTCAGATCCTCCAAGTGACGTTTGCCCCTGAAGCGCCCGAGGTGCTGTACAATTCGATCAAGATTAAGGACGCGCCTGCGTTATGATCAAGATGGCTTACTGCATCATTGGCTTTGGCAAGCAGTTATTCTGCAAGTCACTTTATAGCCTATTCGCTGACCGCTTGGCGAGGCATACGTTTCACTAGCCTTACTCCCGCCCCTTCGCCGTTTTCGGGAATGAGCAGGACGCCGGCAGCTTCCAGTGCTGTTCGGATTCCCAGCAGGTTGTTGTGCGAAGGGGTGCGGCGGCCCTTCTCGAAATCACGGATGGTGGAGAGGCCAAGATGAGCTGCTTTTGCGAGCTCTTCCTGAGACCACTCGATCAGGGCTCGTGCCGCGCGTGACTGGGATGGGGTTATCATGTCGTAAGGGATGGCACGGCGCGACGAATTTTGTCGAGGCTCGATGCTTTTCGTTGACTGCTATGTTTAAGCGACGCCAGGTCGTGTGGACGAACCTGATCCAGATACGGATTGCGGCGAGTTGCACGAAGCCGAGGAAGCTGGACGCGAGCTTGTCGTAGCGGGTCGCGACGCGGCGTGAGTGCTTGATCTTGTTGAAGAAGCGCTCGATGCGGTTGCGGTGGGC
>JAIYAJ010000108.1 GCA_027489105.1 Zymomonas sp.
AGTTTCCCCTCGCGGTACAGTTCATCGAGGTCGCCATAACTCTGCTCGATGCGCTTGGCGCGAGCAAGTTGAGTGCCAATCGTCGCGCCGTCATAATCGTTGGCTTCGAACCAGGCCCGAAATTCAGCCTCACGCATATACGCACCTCAGCGCGGTATAGATTGATGGGTCGACCTTCTTCACGAATCGCACAAGACGCAAGTTGAGGGGTAGCTGCTTACAGCGATTGAATTTCCCCAGTAAGGGGACCTTCCCTTGCCTATGCATGTGATCTCCGAAGTTTGGCGTCTGCCATCAGGTATTGGCGCGGGGACTGATACTGCTCCGCCGGGCTGTCGTCGTAGATCGAGTCGGTACGATGAACGAAGATAGCTTTGGTCATGGCGCTCCCGCTTCCCGGTCAGAAAAATAAGCGCTTGCGCCGATCATCGGAGCTTTGTCCGTGGGCACTTCGCTGACTTCTGGCACGCCTTCCTGGCCTGCATGCGCCCTGACTTCGGCTGCCCGTTCCTCAATCTCCTTTGCGAAGACCTCCAGCATCGAGGAACCTGCCGGCATTGCTGCCACCTCCTCGACCGCTGCGGGCAGTTCGCGCAGCAACCGTGCCGTCACCTGCTCCACCCTCTGCACCGTTCCCCGCGCTGCCAGGCCTGCGGCTTCAGCCATGCGCCGCCAGTGGCGGCCATAGATGTGCCGACTGCGGCGCTGGCCACCGATCGCCTGGGCGTGGTTCTGGGTGATGTTCGCCCAAGCGAGGCCGGACATGAGATCGTAAAGCGGCGCAAGCTGCGGGGCACCGGGACCTATCAGGATCGAGTAATTCTTGGCGTGCGAGTCGACGTTGCCGATGGCGATATTGAAGACCACGCCGTCCAGCAGCCGGGTGATGTCGCGCGCCGTCATATGCTGGCGGACGAGGGCGAACATGTCGGCGATAGAGGGGCCGCGAACGCCGGTGCCGTTGAACTCGTATTTGGCTGCAGGCGGACGACCGAGAGCCTGGCAAAAGTCCTCCTGATGCAGGCGGCGGACATTGGTGCCGGTGCCTGTACGGTCATAACGCTCGACAAGCAGATAGCTGCGCTTCCCCGCAACGCCGGTTGTAACCGGCGCGACATTGAGACCGATCCTGCGAGCGAGAACCATGCACAGCGCCTCGTTCTGGACGCTGCCGGGCAGGTGTGGATTGTCGGGCTTGAGGATATGGGTGGATGGTGCGCCGTTGATCGGCACCGCAATCTGGCCTTCGATGACGGCCACCGGCAGCTTTGCCTGCGCGCCGGCAAGACTCATCGAGACGCCGTCCTCACCCACAAGGAATGGCCGCGCGGGCAGTTCCTCTATGATACGTTCCAATGCACCGGCATTCGGGATCGGGCGATAGCCGGGCTCGCCGGGCGGCGGCTGCGGTGCGATGCTGAGCGCGCCTGCCAGATCGTTGCCGGTCTGTGCGATCAGACCGAGCGCGTCCTCCGGTGCAGCGCCTAGCACGCGCGTCATGGCGCGCAGCGGTTCGCCTTCCGGCAGCAGGTTCATCAGCCAGGGGAGGACCTGTTCTTCCTCATAGGGCTCTGGCCGGATCGGCATTGCCAGCGAAACCGGGAAGCTATCGGAGGATGACAGCCAGGCTTCGTCATACGCGAGGTGGGTTGCGCGCGTGTCAGCGCTGATCGTAGCGACCAGGCGGTCTTTGTAGTGAACCGGAAGGGTCACCATCAAGCCTGCGATATGCCGGTGGCGGTGATCCGCAAGCCGACAGCCTTGGCAGCAGTGAGTGCCTTGCCGAGTTGGGCGGTGGGCTTTCCTGCTTCCAGATCGACAATGAAGCGCTCGCCGCTGTTGATTGCGAGCGCCAGCTCCCGCTGGGTAAGGCCAAGGGCCTTTCGGGCTGAGGCGACGGCTTCGCCGAATTGGGTTGCGTTCTCAATCATGTCGGTCTTCCCGAGCGGGAAGTTCTCATATGTGCAGCAGAGCTTCAAGGACATTTCTTCCCGATCGGGAAGGATGAGCTATGATAGCGCCGCTCATCTCGAAATTCTTACTGATCGGTAAGGTTTTTGATCGCTTGAGCAGACTTTTCGTGCTGTCGAGGGTCGTTGGAATGAGTGAATTTATCCATGTCGATCGCCAGCGCTCAATATGACGATGAATGCCGGCCATGGCCCAGCTGGCCGCTGCGCCTAGCCAAGCCTTTGATTGGGGCCTGCGCGCTCGATCTTATTATGGCAGATAGCCTGATAGCTATGCGGTGCTTGGAGGCCGTGAGCGACGAGCCGACCGCCGATCTGCTGACCCAGCGCATCGGCATCCACGAACAAACCGCCTGGATGCTGCGCGCCCTGCTGGAGGAGTGAGGGGGGCAGGGGCGGGCGAAAGCTCGCCCCGGAATGCTGGCGCGGTCCACAAATTAAGTGCGCGCTATATCAAAGCTAATCTGTGAGATGATGGCACCGATGCAACGGTGCAAATCACGCATTCTGCGATATTATCGCTAGAAGAGTGGTGCCCAGGAGAGGACTCGAACCTCCACGGCCTTGCGGCCACTGGCACCTGAAGCCAGCGCGTCTACCAATTCCACCACCTGGGCATTTCCGGTTGCGGAGCCGGGCGGATAGCGGCGCTCCTTGTGCCTTGTCAACAGCTTCCTTGCAGGGCAATGCGGAGAAAATCGCAGCATCAAGGGAATATGGGCATGAGCCGTCTTGTCACTCTGTTCGGAGGTGGTGGTTTCCTCGGACGTTATGTTGCGCAGGAGCTGTTGAAGGCGGGCGCGCGCGTTCGAATTGCGGAGCGCGATCCGTCCGACGCTTATTTTCTGAAGCCTCAGGCCGGGCTGGGCCAGATCCAGTTCGTGCCCGCCAGCATCACCAACGCCGCCATCGTCGAGCATGCGATCGCCGGTGCCGATTCGGTCGTGAACCTGGTCGGCATCCTCAAGGGCGACTTCACCGCCATCCATCGCCGGGGCGCAGAGACTGTCGCAAGGGCTGCGACTGCGGCGGGCGTCGAATCGCTGGTCCACATCTCGGCCATCGGTGCCGATCCCGAATCGCCCTCGGCTTATGGTCGCAGCAAGGGCGAGGGCGA
>JAIYAJ010000283.1 GCA_027489105.1 Zymomonas sp.
GATCCTGTTTCGCCCCCGCCGAAAGCCAGCGCGCTGACCTTTGGTGGAGGCGCCGGGTACCGCCCCCGGGTCCGAATGGTTTATTTCGGTCGCCGTTTATCGCCATATCCGGCCCGAAGACCGGCACTTGTCATATAGGCGGTCTGCCCGAAGATAGGAAGAGCGTGCCGAGGCGCGCACGCAATTTCGCCCGAAAGCCTGCTCTACTGGCTGACCTCGAACCGATGATGCGGGAACCGGCATGAATGACCGACACAAGGCCTGGCTGGCGTCCAAGCCCGGCCTGACGCAGCTCGACGATCCCGCCTTCAATGCCGAGGCAGCGCCGCACCTGCTCGACGCGCCGCTTACCGAGGAAGCCGGTTTCTTCGTGCGCAACAACGGCCTGGCCCCGGACGAGGCCTCGCTGGACCCCGCAGCCTGGCGCCTCACGGTCGATGGCTGCGTCCGCGCGCCGCTGGAGTTTTCCATTGCCGACCTCCGTGAGCGCTTCGAGACGGTCACCATCACCTCCGTGCTCGAATGCGCCGGCAATGGCCGGTCACTGTTCGCGCCGCGGGCGGACGGGCTGCAATGGGGCCTCGGCGCCGTGGCCTGCGCCCGCTGGACAGGCGTGCGCATGGCCGACGTGCTGGCGGCCGCGGGGCTTGCGCCCGAGGCGGCCTATGTCGCCCATGTCTCGCCGGACGTGATGGCCGACGGCTCCGGCCGGCCGGCACTCTCGCGCGGGCTGCCTCTCGCCAAGGCGCTGTCGCCCGAGACGCTGCTGTGCTTCGCGATGAACGGCGAGCCGCTGGCTGCGCTGCACGGCGCGCCGCTGAGGGTGGTGGCGCCGGGCTATCCGGGTTCTGCCTGGCAGAAATGGCTGAACCGGCTCTGGGTCCGCGACCGGGAGCATGACGGCGAGAAGATGACCGGCACCAATTACCGGCTGCCGGGCCGGCGCATCGAGCCGGGCGAGAACCTCTCGGCCGTCGACTTCAACGTCATCACCGACATGCCGCCCCGCGCCATGATAACCAGCCCCGCGCCGGGCTTCTCGGCGGCGGCGGGAACGCCTTTCGAGTTGCGCGGCTTCGCCTGGAGCGGCCATGTGCCGGTCGCCGAGGTCCATGTCTCGATCGATGGCGGGGCGAGCTGGGCCGAGGCCGCGCTCGAGCCTGCGGGGGCGGGCATCGCGGAGCGCTTCGCCTGGCGGCGCTTCAGCGCGTCGGTCCGTGCGGCGCCGGGCCGCGTCATCCTTGCGGCGCGCGCGGTTGACGTGGAAGGCCGAACCCAGCCGCTCGATCAGGCGCCGTGGAACCCGCGCGGCTATTGCAACAATGTTGTGCATCGCGTGCCGGGCGACATCGCCCCGGCTTGAGCGCCGCTTGCCGCGCGCGCCGCGGCGAACGACAAACACCCTCCGCGAGGAAGGGATTCGCCATGCGCCAGTACCACGACCTGCTGCGCCGCGTGCTTGAGGAGGGCGTGCGCAAGGATGACCGCACGGGCACCGGCACGCTCGCCGTGTTCGGCCACCAGATGCGCTTCGACCTCAGCGACGGCTTTCCGCTCGTCACGACCAAGAAGCTGCATCAGAAGTCGATCATCCACGAGCTGATCTGGTTCCTGCAGGGCGACACCAATGTCCGCTACCTGCAGGAGAACGGCGTCAGCATCTGGGATGAGTGGGCCGACGAGAAGGGCGATCTCGGCCCCGTCTATGGCAGGCAATGGCGCTCCTGGGCCGCGCCCGATGGCGCCGTCGTGGACCAGATCGCCTGGGTGACGAACGAGATCCGCCGCAATCCCGATTCGCGCCGCCTGATCGTCTCGGCCTGGAACCCGGCCGACATTCCGAAGATGGCGCTCGCGCCCTGCCATTGCCTGTTCCAGTTCTACGTGGCCGAGGGCAGGCTGAGCTGCCAGCTCTACCAGCGCTCCGCCGACGTGTTCCTGGGCGTCCCCTTCAACATCGCTTCCTATGCGCTGCTGACCCACATGATGGCGCAGGTGACGGGGTTGGGCGTCGGCGATTTCGTCCATTCCTTCGGCGACACGCACCTTTACAGCAACCATCTCGATCAGGCGCGCCTGCAGCTCACCCGCGAGCCGCGCGCCCTGCCCATGCTGAAGCTCAACCCGGATGTGCGCCGGCTCGAGGATTTCCGCTTCGAGGACATCGCGGTCGAGGGCTACGACCCGCACCCCGCGATCAAGGCGCCGATCGCTGTATGACCATCTTGATACGCCCTGCCCGCCTTGGTGACGAAGGGCTAGTCCTGGCCTTCATCCGCGAACTCGCCGAATACGAGAAGCTGCTGCACGAGGTCGTGGCGACCGAAGCCGACGTCGCGCGCGACCTGTTCGGCCCGGCTCCGCGCGTCTTCTGCGACATCGCCGAGATGGACGGCCAGCCGGTGGGCTTCGCGCTGTGGTTCCACACCTATTCGACCTTCCAGGGTCGGCACGGCATCTATCTCGAGGACCTATTCGTGCGCCCCGCGGCGCGCGGCCGGGGCGTGGGCAAGGCGCTTCTGGCGCGGCTGGCCCGGCGCTGCGTCGAGGAAGGCCATGGCCGCCTGCGCTGGTGGGTGCTCAACTGGAACGAGCCGTCGATCGCTTTCTACCGCTCCCTGGGCGCCGAGGCGAAGGATGAATGGACCACCTTCGGGCTCGAGGGCGAGGCGCTTAATTGTTTAGCCAGAGAGCGTTAGAACTGTCCCTCTGGGCCAACAAGATCTAATGCAAGCTGCTCTGCCGCGTCAGAAAACGTTTGTAACGATATATTGCCAGCTGCCTCTAGCGCCCGTGCCCTCCAAATTCTCTTCTCTCCGTCAGGATCTAGAAATTTATCGATAAATTCTTCTCTAACTTTACTTATTCTTTTCCGAAAAACAGAAATCCTAAAACTAAATTGATCAACATTATTGGCAGAAAATTCTTCCTCACGCAAAGTTCGCCAGATTTCATTATCAAAAGTAAATTCAAATTTTGAATCACCCTTTACATATTCACTAAATACTTGGGTGAGATATACCTTACTGATCGAATCATGAAATAAACTGTACATTTGCGAGCCGCCAATCACAAATATTTCGTTCAGTTTATTACAAATAGAATATATATCAGCAAAGTATAATGCAGATTCGACCGAATCTGCCCAAATTAGGTTACTCTTATCCTGCCCTAATTCACGCGACAACACGACATTATAGCGGTTAGGAAGAGGCCTTCCAATGGATTGAAATGTCTTGCGGCCCATTATAAGAGCCTTACCATTAGTAGTTTTCTTAAAATGCTTTAGATCAGTTGGCAAATTCCATGGTAGCTGGTTATCAATACCAATAAAATTTCCCGGATAACTACGAGCAACAATAGATGAAATCGCCGCAAGCCTAGCCTTGCGACGTTCATTGGGCTTCGATGACTGCAAAGGGCGTGACACGGTGACGGGCTTCTTGCGCATTTGAGCGGTGTCAAACCACACCGAAGTTCGTCGCACAATGTCAAAGTCGTGCGGTTAATGTGCGTTTAACGGATGGCTGGCTTATGGAAATTCACCTTTCTTGACCTCAAACGCCGCATCTGACGCGCGGTCGGTTGACGGACGGGCGGCACATGCCCAATTCACAGCGCGACGGGGTGCGCTTGGCGCATCCCCACCGGAACTCGAC
>JAIYAJ010000297.1 GCA_027489105.1 Zymomonas sp.
AGCGGGATCTTGTTCGGCTTGGGGGCCGGATCCGGCTGAGCGCTCTGAGGCGCTACCGCGGCGGCCTCCGAGAGGAAGCCGGTGAAGAACGCGGCCACACGGGCGGCGTCGAAAGCGTTATATGCTTTCAACAGCATGCTTTTGCGCTGCTGTCCAGAGTAAATATCGACCTGGTCCAGCCAATCGAGGAAGTTCTGGTCGGTATTGATGGTGCGCCAATTCGGCACAGCATCATCCAGAGCATTGAACATGCTCTGTTTGGTGTTGGTTTCGGTCCGGTTTGTCACCAGATCGAGCTTCTTCTTCAGCTCCTCGATCTCGCGATCGCGCGCGGTCAGCTCCGGCGCCAATTCTTCGCGAGCCTTCTTGGCGACGACCTTCAGAAGGTCGGACCCATAGTCCTTCTCTTCTTCCTCGGTGACCAGGCGCTCGAACTGCTTCGGCTGCTCGCTGCGCGACATCTCGTCCATGCGCGCCATCAACTCGTCGATCTGGCGCTGCAGCTGGTCGAGCTGGCCGTTCGCCCGGCGCAGGTCCTGCTGCGAGCGCGCGTAGCGCCCGTTGACGGAGTCGAACTTCTGCTTCCAGCTCGCGTCGTTCTCGTCGACGGGTTCCGGCGCCGGCGGCGTCGACTGCTGGCCTCCATCGGCCGCAGCGCTCGGCTGCTGGTCGGGCTGCGCCTGCTCCTGGTTCTCGCCCTCGCTGGGGGCTTCGGTGGTGGCGCCCTCGGGCGGGGCGTTCTGGGCCTCGATCAGCTCGGAGGCGCGCTGAGAGGCCGCGAGCACGGCGGCGGGGACTTTGACGGATGCGTCGATCGGCAGTTGGGTGGCCATGACTTACCTTTGGGTGAGCTTATCGGCGGTTGAAGGGGCATCGGTGAGGATCTTGACCAGATCGGCGGCGAACTGCGCGCGGCCCTGGTTGATCGTCAGGATGTCAACGGGCGACCTCACAAGGGTGTCCTTGGCTTCCTCCGCGTAGGCCGCGTAGGCTTCCAAGAACCTGTTCCAGCGTTCGATGTCGGCAGCTCTTAGCTCGGCTGCTCTTACCTGCAGGGTAACCTTGGTCTTCATGCGCTACTCGTAGAAATCCGCGTCGGACAGACCCGTCGCGCCGAACGAGACCTCGATCTCCGGGGCGCCTTTGCTGTAGTCGCGGGTGTTGGTCTTGGGCTTCTTCCCGGGCTTGAAGGCCGGGGTCGAGAGCTTGCGCGAGCCAAGGGTGTCGGCGACCTTGTTCGTCGCCGACTTCGAGTACCCGAACTGGTAGGAGCGCCGGCTGGCGCCCTTCGAGCTGCTGGATACTCGCTTCACGGGCTTACTTGCCCGACTTGCCCGACGGCATCGGGGACGCCGACTGCTTGCCGTGCATCTTGGTCTTGCCGCCGACGGCGAACTTGCCACCGCCCTTGCCCTCCTGGGACGACTGCCCGGGGGTCTGGGGGCCGGCGCTGTTCTTGCCGGACATCTTGCCACTGCCACCCTTCGCGAAGGAAGGCGTGGAGGTCTTCATGGTCTTGCTCATCATCTGGAGCTCCTGGGTTACGAGGCGATAACGACGGCGGTGGGACGCGTCACGACCACCTTGGTCGGGACCTTGGCATTGGCCACAGACACGGCGCACGCCATGCGGAAGCCAACGTCGCCGGCGGCGAGCACGCGAGTGGTTGCAGTCGCGCCCGAGATCAGGGTGCCGCCGCGATACCACTGGTAGGTGATCGTGGGCGTGAGCCCGCGGACCGTCGGAGCCGAGCACGTCAGGGTCTGGCCCTGCGTGGTCGTGCCCGTGATGGCAGGATACACGACGACCGTCGTGTCTTCGGCGTTAGCAGGTTCGCGATCGAACCGGATCCTGTGAAGCTGTGAACTCATGATTACCTCCAGGGTAAAGGCGGCTCAGCAGCCGCGCTTCGCCATGCCGCCCTTCTTCATGAAGGGCATCTTGCCGGCCGGAGCCTTGCCCTTGGCGCCCTTGGCGGCCTTGGGATCTTCCTTCTTGGCGCCTTTGGCGGGCGTCTCGCCCTTCTTGAAGGGCACGAAACCTTTGGGCATCTTCGCCATGGTCAGCTCCTGTTGGGGTTCAGCACTTCCAAGCCCGAAGGCTCTTGTTGATGCGCGAGTTCGGGTCGTTGGCCGTCTTCTCGCTGGTGAGCTTCTTCTTCATGCCCTTCATGCGGGCGCAGAAGCTGTCGCGGCGGGCGCCACCTTCCGGCTGGGGGGCCTTCAGGTTCATGCCCTGCGCCTTGGCGCTGGAGCGCCCCTTGGCGTTCAGGCCGCCGTTGGGGTTCTTGCCTTCCTTGCGCTGCCAGGCTGGGGTCTTGGCCATCAGGCGACCCCCCGCATCGAGTTGGCTTCCTGCACGCCGAGATCGGTGTTGGCGGGCGCGGGCGGGTTGCTGATGCCCTTGGGCGGGCCACCGGGCGCGTTCTCTTCGCCACCCATCTGGAGCTGCATCTGCGCCATCTGCGCCATCTGCGCCATCTGCTGCTGCTTGGCCTGCTGCTGGGCTTCCAGCTCGTCGTCGGCGGGGATGATCGACTCCCCCTCCATGCCGAGCTCGTTGGACACGGAGCGCAGCACGGCGGCGCGGCCGCGGATGCCCATGATCTCCATGTCGATCGGGTTGGCGGTCGTCTGCAGGAACTCGAGCTGGCGCTGGCGGTTGGTCTCGCGCTGCATGGCGACAGCGACGCCGCGGACCCGGATGCTCTCGTCACCGCGGAACAGGCCTGTCTGGTCGGTGAGCATGACCATGTCGTAGAGCGACTGCAGGAGCGGCGACACGACATCGCGGTCGATGTTACCGGCGACGTTCTGGAGCACCTTGCTGGCGTTGCCCATGAGCATGGCCAGGCCCGACGCGGTACGCCCGGCGCCGCCCAGACGCTCGGAACCCGTCGCGTAGCGCGGGATGGCCGACAGCTCGTCGGCGATCTGGGTGAACTTCTCGTACACGCCCAGGAGCTCGGCGGCGTTCGACGCCGGCTGGAAGAAGTCGACCGGACGGACGGAGCCGTTGTTAGCGGCGCCGGGGTCGCGCGAGATGTGCCAGCGCTTCCAGGGGTAGAGCTCGTCGTTGTTGTGGCCCGGGGTGACCAGGTCGTCGTCGACCACCACCTGCGGGCCAGACGAGATCGACAGGTTGTTGACCAGCGCGCGCAGCGTCGCGTTGCAGACGTTCTGCACGTCCTCGAGGATGTCGGGCAGCGCGTTGCCGACCGGCGTACCGGGCACGCGCTCGAACGACGTGATGTAGTAGGGGTGGCGCTTGCGCGGGGACGGCGACAGCTGGACCTTGATCACATGCCGGCCGATGACCCAGGCCTGCACGAAGTAGTCGCGGTCCGGGTCGGGGATCTGCGCGGCGTCCATACCGTACTCGAGCAGCATCTTGCCCTGCACGTTGCCATGGAACTCGAGCGCGGAGATCAGCTCCGAGCGGTTCAGCCAGGGGTTCTCGCGGCTCTCGCCGTCGGCGCGCTCGCTGTCGGTGGGGTCGAGCCAATCGTTGATGCCGTGGGCGTATTCGTTGAGGACCTTGCGGATCGCCGCCTCGTTGTAGCCCGGCAGCCCCAGCAGGTCGTTCAGGTCGGCGCGGGTGTAGCGCAGCTTCTCGATGACCTGCGCGTCCTCGATGTCGCTTACCCCGGGGGTAAAATAGATGTCGAACGGCGAGACGCGGTTCCAGAACATCCGCGGCCGGTTCTCGATCGTCGCCGCGCCGCCGGCCCAGGTGACGGTGGGCACGATGCGCACGACCGGGCCCTTGATGCAGGCGAAGGGGAACAGCGGCAGGTCGACCAGGAACTCGGCGAACGCCTTGTAGAAGCCACCCTCCGTGAGGATGTCGTCCAGCTTGTCCTCGGCCTTCTTCGCCTCCTCGCGCGCCTTCTTCTTGGCTGCGCGCGTCGCCGCGGTGGTGAGCGCCGTGATGCGGTCCTTGACCTGCTCGGGCGAGACCTGCTGGCCGGAGCGCATGAGGTTCATCACCTCGACCTCGACCAGGCGCTTCACCGCGTCCGCGATGTTCTCGGGCAGCGACGGCTCCGGCGTCGGGTCCAGGCCCCAGGCGCGCTCGCCGGCGAGGTAGATGTCCCGCAGCAGCGCTGAGGCGCCGCGGCACTTCACGGCGGTGACGCGGGCGTACACGTCCGAGCCGCCGAACTGCTTGATCTGCGCCAGCTTGGTGGTGTCGTACTGGCCATTGAACACGCGCTGCGCATGCAGCAGCCGGTCGTTCCAGCCACGCGCGGACGAGCGGTGGTTCCGCATCATCTCGAACTGCGTGCGGATGTAGCCGGCGAGCTGGTCGAGCTCTTCACTGCCAGGCGCGTCCTCGGCTTCCGCGCGAACGCGGTCCGCCTCAGCGGTCGCCATCGCCAGGGCCTGCGGGGTGACGACCCCAGCCAAGCCTTGCGATTTCAAGTTGCCTAGTGACAGGGCAGCGTTCATGCGCCTATAGATACAGTAATTGGCGGCATTGACGCAATAGCTCTGCCGTCTTTCTCTTTGCTGAGTCAGTAATGGCTGAAATTCAACTAAGCTACAGCGATACTGATCTGAAACTGATCCGAACTCTCGCCAGAGAGATCGCATTGGATATTCAGCCGATCGAAACGATCTTGAATAGCCTCAAGATCGACGCAAACCGTTGGGACGCCATACAGAAATCGGTCCATTTTCGCGCGGCTCTGAGCGAAGAGATCCAGTACTGGGCGAGCACCCCCAACGCCGGCGAGCGCATCAAGATCAAATTCCTCACGATGCTCGAGGAGAGCGCGGAGGAGATGTGGACGCGACTGCATGACCCGAAGGAGTCGCTGAGCGCCAAGACCGAGCTGTGGAAGATGGTCATGCGCGGCGCCGGTGTCGGCGTTGCTCAGGTCGACAGTTCAGGCGGCGGCGAGCGGATCTCGATCAACATCAGCATGGGCGCCGACGCCAAGCTGAACGTCGAGAAGGACATTACCCCGAAGGTAATCGAGGGGGAGGTCCTGTGAGCGACAACGTCATCCCCCACCCAACTGCGTGGTCGCGGACCGATCTGACCCCCGATGAAACCCTGCAGGGGGCAGCGCAATACGATTGGCAGGACGTCATCGTGTGCGGGTTTTGCCACGACACAGACAGCCTGGTGGTTCGCGGCAGCAACATGAGCCGCGAGAGGGCTCTGTGGATCGCAGAGCACCTGCGGCTGCACGCGCTGGAACGCCTCTGATGAAGAAGATCGCGTTCGACGCGCCGCCGACGGTGGCCCGGTTCATGAAGAGCAAGGCGTTCTTCCGCGTCATCGCGGGGCCCGTCGGCTCCGGCAAGACCACCGGCTGCATCTTCGAGCTGCTGCGTCGCTCCATCGAGCAGGAGCCCGGGCAGGACGGCCTGCGCCACACGCGCTTCGCGATCGTCCGACAGACCCTGAAGCAGCTGAAGGACACCGTGCTCAAGGACATCACGTCCTGGCTGGACGGCATCTGCAGCTACAAGGTCAGCGACAACACGATCTACCTCAACTTCGGCGACGTCCGCAGCGAGTGGTTGCTGATCCCGCTCGACGACCCCGACGACCAGCGCCGCCTGCTCTCGATGCAGCTGACCGGCGCCTGGCTCTCCGAGGCGATCGAGATGTCCACCGAGATCGTCCCCCCGCTCATGGGCCGCCTGGGGCGCTACCCGTCCGCGGCGCTGGGCTCGCCCACCTGGTTCGGCGCGATCGCCGACACCAACATGCCAACCGAGGGCTCGGACTGGCACAAGCTCATGGAGCTGGACACGCCCATGGACTGGGACGTGCACATCCAGCCGGGCGGGCTCGACGAGAACGCCGAGAACCTGAACTGGCTCACCCAGACCGCCGAGACCATCAAGCTCCCGCTGGACCACCCCGACCGGCTGGCGCAGGGGCGCACCTATTACGAGCGCC
Source organism: Zymomonas sp. (assembly GCA_027489105.1). Next base: position 5,920 of record JAIYAJ010000297.1, read on the forward strand.
TGTCGCGCGGCCACTCCGAGGACTGGGTCAAGCGCTACGTCCATGCCCAGTACGGCAACGACCCGTCGGGCTCCGCGGTGTTCAAGACCAGCTTCCGCAAGGACTTCCATGTTGTCATGGATGGCCTGCGCCCGGTCAACGGCCACCCGCTGATCATCGGCCAGGACTTCGGCCGCAACCCCCACGCCATCATCGGTCAGATGGACCATCGCGGGCGCCTGCTCATCCTGCAGGAGCTGATCAGCGAGGACATGGGCCTTGAGCTGCATGTGAACCGCTCGCTGCGCCCGGCGCTGCAGGACGTCCGGTTCCTGGGGCGCAGCTTCTACATCGTCGGCGACCCGGCCGGCGGGCAGCGCTCGACCTCCTACGAGGAGACGTCGTTCGACCTGCTCAAGCGCGAAGGGTTCATGGCGTTCAAGGCTCCGACCAACGACATCGACAAGCGGCTGCGCGCGGTCGAGGCGTTCCTGCTCAAGCAGGCCGACGGCGGACCCGGGATCCTGATCGACGGCGAGCGCTGCCCCACGCTCGTGCAGGCGCTGAACGGCCGCTACCGGTTCGCGATGCGCCGCTCCGGCCAGCTCGCTCCCCTCCCCGAGAAGCTGCACCCTTGGTCCGACATCGTGGACGCGCTCCAGTACCTGTGCCTGGCCGCGCATGGCGGGCTCACCGACTACGTCGCCAACCGCATGGAGCGCCGGCGCAACGCCGACAAGAACCCCCCGCGATCCCTCCCCGTAGGAGCCTGGACATGAAGCAGTTCTGGTTGGGCCTTGCTCTCGTGCTGTCGTCGTGCTCGCAAACCCCGGTCTACGCCCACAGCTGGTATCCGCTCGAGTGCTGCAGTGAGCGCGACTGCTGGGCGATGGGCGCGGACAGCGATGCAAAAGAGCCGGAGCCGACGATGGCGCCCGGCGGCTACCGCACGCACGACGGGCATTTCGTCCCCGAGAGCGACACGCGCATCGCGCGCGACGGGCGCTACCATGTGTGCCGGTACAGCGGCGCGCTGACGGGCAGCGTGATCAAGCCCCCGGGGCG
>JAIYAJ010000331.1 GCA_027489105.1 Zymomonas sp.
CGAGCACGCCGGCAGCTTCCGGCACGACGGGACGGGCGCGACGCCGGTCACTGGCCCCGCGTCAGGGATGGAAGCCCGAAGGGCCGAAACCGCGCAGCGGGTTCGGGGCGAAGCCCGACAGCCCGGCCCCCGCGCAGCGGGGGAGACGCCCAAAACCTTCAGGCGACCAGGCGGACGATGAGCGTCTCGAGCCGGGCGTTCCGGCCGTGGAAGCTCTCAATCGCCGCCCGGAGCATCGCGTCTGGCTCCAGCCGCTCCAGGCGCAGCGGGTGCCCTGCCTGCGCGGCGAGCAGAGCCAGGAATGCCAAGCTCGTGCGCCCGTTCCCCTCGCGGAAGGGGTGGATCGCGTTCAGCTCCGCGAGGAAGTGGGCGGCGTCGCGTGCGAATCCGGCGGCCGGTAGGCCGCGGAGGTGGCGGCGCGCGCGCAGCCAGCCGAAGAGGCGCGCCATCTCGCGGTCGATGTTCTCCGGGTAGGCGAAGGCGCTGCCGTCCTTGGAGATCCGCACGGTGCGCCGCTTGCCGGCCCAGGGGTACACGTCGCCGAAGAGGTGGCGGTGGATCGCCATGTAGTGCCGGACGCCGAGGCGGCCGCGGGGCAGGGGTTCCGAGGCCCGCTGCGTGGTCATGTCGAGCTCGAAGGCGTCGAGGGCCGCCTGGTCCCGCAGCCCCGCGCGGTTCCGGAGGACCGTCGTGCCCGGGTAGCAGTACGGGTCCTCGGCGGCGTCGTACACGCCGCTCGTGCGTCAGCCGACGGGGCGGCGTCGAGAGGGGGCAGCGAGCGTCTCCGCGCCATGTCGCGCGCGAATCGCTTGGCGCCGCTCGCCGGCGCTCAGGCCGCGGCGGTCGAAGTCCGCGAACATGGCTTCCGAGACGCCATCACGGCGGAGCCCCTCAACGGCTGAGATGCGGTCGAAGGCGGCGCGGCCGAGGACGAAGCCGGTGCTCTGGGACGGGGCGGGGCGCTTCGGCATGAGCTGAATGTAGCACGCCGCGTCGTGGAACGAAGGGGTTGGGAGAGGGGGTCACCGACGATCCAAGGCAGGTATGGCGCTCTCTGACGCGGCACTCAGGCCGCCGCGTCCAGTTCGCTCCGCGATCCTGCGGGCACCGCTCATGCGCAGCCGATACTCCAACATGCCCGCGCTGATCTCGTACCGCTCCTTCGCGACCGGCAGCAGCCCATGCATGAGGACGTGAATCGCGCCCTCATTGGTCAGCAGGAGCGCTCCGGAGAGGAAGTTCGCCTCAGCCTCGACGCTGCTGTCCCGGATGCGCTCGCGCTTCGCGTTCAGCGGCGGACCGCACGGATGGCCGAGGAGGCAGTGAGCCAGTTCGTGGCAGATATTGCTGCGTTGCCGGTAGGGATGATGGGTGTCGTTGTGCACGATCGCCGTCCGGTGACCGCGCGGGACGGTGACGGCCGAGAATACCGACTGCCCTCGGCCTTTGAAGGCGGAGCAATCGCAGGAGAGTTCGGTCATCCGGATCAGCTCGATATCCAGCAGAGTGCAGAGCGCTGCCGGGTCGAGCGGCTCGTGGGGAGCCAAGCCCATTTTCTGCCGGACGCGGACCGCAATCCGGTTCGCCTCCGCCTTGAAGCCGCGCCGAAAGGTCAATCTCCCGCACCCCGCAGCCGGCCGTAGGTGGTGACGATGATGTCCTCCAGCACCTTCGCGTTGGTCGGGCTGAGGTCCGGATCCGCGCGGAGCAGCGCCGTGATGCGCGCGATCGGCTCCGCCTCGCCGTCGCCCGCCCCCGGGATGAAGGCCTCGGCTTTCAGCTTCGACCAGGCCAGGAGGGCTGCGAGGCCGTCCACGTCCGGTCGCTTGCCCTGCCCGATGCGGGAGAGCGTCGAGGCGCTGATCCCTGCCTCCTCGGCGACCTCCTTCCAGGTCATCTGGCGGCTTAGCCTGGCCGCGTTCAGCGCGGCATAGAAACTTTCGACGTCGAACCGGTCCGTCACCGGACCCCGTCCCTAGATTCATAACGATTCGACTCTTGCAATTTCACCTCCCAGGTTCTAACTGTCGCAGAAATTGCACACTTGCAATCGGCTGTCACGGGGGGCGTGCGCGGCCGGGATCAGCGATGAAAGGGGCATCGTCATGGATGGACTTGGGGGAGCGGCGCCGGCCGCGCAGGGCAAACCGCCGAAGACGGTCATGATCGTGGTCAACGGCCGCGCGAAGGCGGTGCCGAAGGACGAGCTCACCTACGACGACCTGGTGCGCCTCGCTTTCGACAACCCGCCGACCGGCGAGGACGTGCAGTTCACGATCCAATACACGCGCGGGCAGGGGAGCAAGCCCGCGGGCGTGCTTCTCGAAGGCGGGTCGGTGAAGGTGAAAGAGGGGATGGAGTTCGATGTCACAGCGACCAATCGCTCGTAGCACCGACCTCCTCCAGCTCCGGAACGAGGGCTACGACCTCCGCATCCAGGGAGGCTTCCTCCTCGTGCGGAACGTGCCCTCGGTGACCGCGTCGCGCGAGGTCCGGCTGGGGACGCTCATCATGGCCCTGGACCTCGCGGGCGACGTGACCGTAAAGCCGACGAGTCACGTCGCCTACTGGCAGGGCGAGCACCCTTGCCATCGTGACGGTTCGAGGATCAGGGCCTTCGAGAACTCATCCGGAGCGCTGAACCTCGGCGACGGGGTCCAGGCGGACCACATGTTCTCGGCCAAGGCGGACTACCGAGACTTCCACCACAAGGCGACGACCTACATCGGGCGGATCTCGGGCGAGGCGGCGGCGGTCGAGCCCGGGGCCACGGCGCAGACCTTCCCGGTCGTGCTGGCCGAGGATGGGGATGACGTCTTCCGCTACGTTGACACAGCGTCGAGCCGCGCGGGAATCGGCGCTGCGAACGGCCGCGTTGCGGGCGCGCGGATCGGAATCGTCGGCCTTGGCGGCACCGGCTCCTACGTCCTTGACCTTGTCGCGAAGATGCCCGTGCGCGAGATCCATCTCTTCGACGGCGACGTGTTCTCGCAGCACAATGCCTTCCGCGCGCCGGGCGCGGCGACGATTGAGCAGCTCGCGGCGCGGCCCTTGAAGGTGGATTACTTCACCGCGGTGTACGGGGCCATGCGCCACGGCATCGTTCCCCACTCGGTGTACCTCGACGCGGACAACGCGCCGGCGCTGCTCGCAGGCCTCGATTTTGTCTTTCTCTGCATGGACGGCGGACCGGCGAAGCGCGCCGTCGTGGAGGTCCTGGTGCAGCAGGGCACCCCGTTCGTCGAGACAGGCATGGGCCTGCTGCTCGGGGACGGTGACGCGGTCACCGGGCTCGTGCGAGTGACGACGAGCCGACCCGCTACCCGCGAGGCGGCCGCTCAGTACATTTCCGTGGCGGAGGCGTCTGGGATGGGAGACGAGTATGCGACCAACATCCAGGTGGCCGAGTTGAATGCGCTCAACGCCTCGCTCGCGGTGGTGAGCTGGAAGAGGGCGGCCGGCTTCTACGGAGCTGCCGGCAATCAGGTGTACGCCGGCTATTCGATCCGCACCGGCGCCCTCGTCACCGAGGAGGCGACGTGACCCGCCTCTCGCGCATCCGCCACGAGTTCGTGGACTTCATCCCCGAGCCGCTGGAGCAGGGTGTGCTCTACGTCTCGCGGCGTTACCGCACCGCTGCCCACCTCTGCTGCTGCGGGTGCGGGCTGGAGGTGGTGACGCCGTTGAACGACGCGAAGTGGCAGGTGACGGAGCGCGGCGGCGAGATCTGGCTGAGCCCCTCGGTCGGGAACTGGAGCTTCCCTTGCCAGTCCCATTACTGGATCGAGGGAGGCCGCGTCCGCTGGGCGGGACGGATGTCGGCGGGCGCGATTGCCGCCGTGCGTCAGCGCGACCACCGCGATGCCGAGCGCATGGTGGCGCAGGCCGGCGTGCTGGCGCGTCTCCGCAGGGCTGTGGCGACTGCCTGGGAGAAAGTGGCCTCGCTGTTCCGGCGGGGGTCTTAAAGCCGGCACACGGCATTGGATGTGGGCTTGGCACGAAGGTGAGAGGAGCAAGGTAGTGGCGACGAACACGGGCAAGGGCTTCCGGAGGGGATCGGTGGACAACCGAACCCAGGTCAAGAACCCACAGACAGGGAACTGGACCAAGCGCGATACCGGCGACGGGCGCTTCATGGACCAGAAGAGCGGCGGCCAGCCCTTCAAAGGCGTAGCACGTGAGGTGGACGACCGCCGGAAGTGAGCCGATGCGCTGGCCGGCGCCACCTTGTCAGGTCGCGAGCTCGCAGCGAGGACGTGCCTGAGCTCGCCAGAGCTCTCTCATTAGGCCCAGGTCTGACAATTTCGGCTACAGCCTGATCCGCTCGACTTCGTCGAGGCTAATGTCGTCGCGCCGCCGGTCGTAGAGCTGGGTGGTGCGGGTGCTGGCGTGGTTCGCCATCGCCGCGGCGTTCTCCAGCGTGCCGCCGTTCCTGAGGTAGGCGGTGATCCCGGTCGCGCGGAAGGTGTGGTTGCCGATCCGCGTGACGATGCCGGCGGCCAGCGCCCGGCGCTGGATCATGGCATAGGCGTTGGCCTGCGGCAGCGGCGTGCGGGTGAGCCGCCCCGTTCCTCGGCCGACCGTACGGAAGAGCGGTCCTTTGGCGTCGTTCGCGATGCCGGTGCCGTCGAGGTAGGCGTGCAGGTACTCCTCCAGCGTGTGGTGGCAGGGCATCTCGTGGCGCTTGCCGCCCTTCTCGCGCAGCCGCACCCAGAGCCGGCGCCGCTGCGTAAACACGTCCTCGACCCGCATCGCAAGCGCCGCGCCCACCCGCGCGAAGGAGAAGACCATCAGTGCCACCAGCGCCCGGTCGCGCAAGCCGATCGGCGTGTCCGCCTCGATGCTGTCGAGCAGGGTGCGCGCCTCGGCCGCGTCCAGCACCGGCGTCTTGCCCTTGATCGCGCTGTGCCGCGGCCCGCGCACCGAGCCGGCCGGGTTGGTAGCGATCACCTGGCCGGTGACCAGCCAGTCGAAGAGGTGTCGGAGCGCGGCGAGGCGCAGCTTCGCGGTAGGTGCGGCGTGCTCGCGCGACTGGATCTCGACCCAGGTCGCCACATGCAGCGGCTGCACGGCCGTGAGCGCGGTAACGCCGGCCTCGGCCTCGCACCAAGCGAGGAAATCGGCCGCGGCGCGGGCGTAGGCGCGGCGCGTGTGTGGGTTGCGGATGCCGGCCGCGAAGAACTCCAGAAAGCGCAGGCCCGCGCGCTCGCCGGCGGCGGCGACGAGCATGGGTAGCGCATCAGTCTGGGGGACTGGCGCGCGTGGGACGATGGCCGTCGTCATCGGCCGCGAATTTCTATCGAGCCAACGCCATGGGGATCCACGACGTAGAGGCGCGGGATGCCGTGGTGCTCGGCGTAGGCCTTCGCCTTCGCATAGGCCTCCCGGAACGGAAGATCGAAGTCGGAGGTCGCGAAAACGGCAGAGGTGGCGCTGTCCTGGCGGGTGGCCCGGAAGGCACCGAGGATCTTCTCAGGCATCCGTGAGGCTTGGTGCGCCGTGAGCACGACCGCGTCCTCGTCGTCGGGGATGCGAGCCGGGTTCCAGATGATTTCCAAGGGATCCCCCCTGTATATATGATAAAGGACATTATCATATATAGTGGGTCTCGGAGAAGAGGATGCGGGGTGACACCCGCAGCGCGGACGGCCACAACCGGCGGTCACTCCACCTGCCGGATCGCGACGCGCCATGCCCACTGACGTGAACCTCGCCCTGCGCGTCGCGCGCTGCTTCGAGCTGACGGGCAAGATCCGCGCCGAAGCGCTCGCCGCCCTGGCCGGCGAGTACGAAGGCAGCGCCAAAGCGCCAGAGGCGGTGGTCAAGGTGCTGTCCGCCCACGCGGCGCACCTGCGGGAGATCGGCGGCGACTTGATCGCTTCATCCAACCTCGGCCGGCACCTGCACTTTGGCCAGTACGGGGATCTCCACGACATCGCGCACTTCGACATTCCTGTCATCGAGGAGGGCATCCGGCGCAAGGTCGAGGAGATCGCCTCGGGCGCCGCCGTGCCGCTCTCTCTCGGGTTCGAAGACCTGCTCGACCCCGAAGTGGCCCAGGCCGCCATGCCGCTCTACAGGATGGGCGACCACCGCGGCGCGGTGATCAAGGGCTGCGAGGTGCTCGTCGCGCTCATCCGCAAGCGCACCAGCCTGAAGCTGGACGGTGTCCCCCTCGTGGACCAGGCGCTCAAGCGCGAGGGGGGACTCCTCGTCGTGGCGGAGGGAACCGACGACACGGCGAAAAACCGTCGCGCCGGGGTGCACGACTTGGCGAAGGGGGTGATGGCGGCCCTGCGCAACGTGTACGTGCACGACCCGCAGCACAAACCGACGCCGCAGACGGCGGCTCGCCATCTGGCCTTGCTGAGCACGTTGGTCATCCAGGTTCGCAATGCAAAACTGAGTAGCGCGACCCCGTAGGATGGAATCAAGGCGCGGGCGCGCGCTTTCCTCGTTCCGCTTCCATCTGTCCGTTCGACGGGTTGAAAACGCGGGCGCGGCCAAGCGAGGTGGGCCGTTGCTTATCCAAACCGTGGTTTGGAGTCGCAACAGCGCCGATTAAAGCGCTGTCCCGGATGGAGAGCGGTACATCTCGCGGAGCACGACGGTTTGCCGCTAGGTCCGCAGCGGTGCTTCAACTGGAGAAGTGTATTGATAATGCAGCAGGCCCGCGATCTGCTCGAAAGCCGCCAAGTGCCGATCTACTTCGGCGCAGTGGCGGTGGCGGCCGCCCTGGCGCTGACGGTCCCGGGCACGGGCGCGTTCGAGGGGACGATCAACCCGGCGCTCGCCATCATGCTCTTCGTCACCTTCCTCCAGGTGCCCCTCGCCGAGCTCGGGCGTGCGTTCTCCCGCTGGCGGTTCATGGCGCCATTGCTCGCGGCCAACTTCCTGGCCATCCCCCTCTTCGTCGCGGCGCTGTCGCAGTTCCTGCCGCCCGACCCGCTGATCCGGCTCGGCGTGCTCCTCGTGCTGCTCACGCCCTGCATCGATTACGTCGTGACGTTCGCTCAGCTCGGCCGCGCCGACGCCAGGCTACTGCTGGCGGCGACGCCGGCGTTGCTCCTGCTCCAGATGGCGCTGCTGCCCGCTTACCTCGGCCTGCTGCTCGGAGGGGAGGCCGCGGCGCTCGTGCGGGTCGGCCCCTTCCTCCACGCCTTCGCCTGGCTCATCGCCGTGCCACTTGCGCTCGCTGGGCTCGTGCAGTTCTGGGCGGCCAATGCCGCCCTTGGCGTGCGCGCGGCGTCCACCCTCGGCGTCCTCCCGGTACCGGCAACGGCGCTCGTCCTGTTCGTGGTCGTGGCCGCCGTGGTGCCGCAGCTCGGGCAAGCCCGCGGCGCCGTGCTTGCCGTCGTCCCGTTCTATGTCGCCTTCGCGATCCTCGCTCCCCTCGTCGGGTGGGGGGTCGCGCGGCTAGCCGGCTTGCAAGGTGGCGAGGCGCGAGCCATCGCATTCAGCGCCGCGACCCGCAATTCGCTCGTGGTGCTTCCGCTCGCGCTCGACGTGCCGGGCGCGGTTCCCGTCCTCCCGGCGGTGATCGTCGCGCAGACGCTCGTCGAACTCGTAAGCGAACTTGTCTACGTTCGCGCCATTCCCCGACTCGGGAGGGCCGCCGCAGCCTGATGCGGCGCTCGCCCGCCGCCGCTGGGGCGGCAGTAAGCTTCTGGACCGCGGCGGGGCTCGGCTTCCCCATGTCTTCGCGCTCGCCCATGTGCTCGGCTTCCGGTTCGCGCCGCGCCGCGCCCAGGCGAAGGCAAGCAGTGGCACGGCGATCCACTGCGCGATCGGCGAGAGGCCCAGCTCGAAGCCTGCCAGCCTTACCACCGGCATCAGCTCCGAGTAGGCCCAGGAGGCGCGCACGACGATGTTCAGCCACTCGCTGAACGCCGTATAGCCGACGCCCAACAACATCGTGAGCGTGGCGACGACGCCGAAGCGCCGCGCCGGCCATTCGCCGTGGCCCGCCAGCACCAGCGCGAGCGTCAGCGAGGCGGTCGCGATCAGGAGGTCGCCGCCGGTGCAATGCACAACGGCGAAGGCGTTCTCCCGCCAGGTCCCGGTCCGCCAGATCGTGTAGAGCGGCAGGTGCGCCGTCTCCCACAGGAGATTGCCGCCCGCCACCACCAGCAGCCAGGCGCGCAGCGCGGCTAGCCAGCCCGGGGGCGCCGCGATGCCGCCCGGCATCACGCCACCTCCAGCGCGCGCGGTGCGGTCGGGCCCGCGCCTGTGGTTTCCGGCTGCGCCTTGCGCGGCAGCCGCCAGCCCTTCGCAATGGCGTAGAGCGCCGGGATCACCACCAGGGTCAGCACCACCGACGACGCCATGCCGCCGATCATCGGCACCGCAATGCGGCTCATCACCTCCGACCCGGTGCCGCTCGCCCAGAGCAGCGGCAGCAGGCTGGCGACGATCGCGGCGACCGTCATCGCCTTCGGCCGCACGCGCTCCACCGCCCCCTCGACCACCGCCGCGGCCAGGTCGGCGCGCGTCGGCGCATGTCCCTCCGCCGCGCGGCGCGCCCGCACCTCGGCCCAGGCGTGGTCGAGGTACACCAGCATCACGACGCCGGTCTGCGCCGCGACGCCCGCCAGCGCGATGAAGCCAACCGCGACGGCGACGCTCATGCTGTGGCCGAGCCAGAGCATCAGCCACAGCCCGCCGACCAGCGCGAAGGGCACCGACAGCATGACGATCAGCGTCTCGGTCAGCCGGCCGAAGTAGAGGTAGAGCAGCAGGAAGATCAGCGCGAGCGTCGCCGGCACCACCAGCCTCAGCCGCGCCTCGGCACGCTCCAGGTACTCGAACTGGCCGCTCCATTGCAGCTCGTAGCCCGGCGGCAGCGCGACCCGGTCCGCCACCGCTTGGCGCGCCTCGGCGACGTAGCCGCCGAGGTCGCGGCCGCGCATGTCCACGAACACGTAGGCGGCGAGCCGCGCGTTCTCGGTGCGGATCGTGGACGGCCCGCGCGCCGTCTCGACGCGGGCGACGCTGCCCAGCGGCACGCGCGCGCCGCCGGCGCCCTCCACCAAGACTTCCGTGGCGATCGCCGCCGGATCGTCGCGCAGGTCGCGCGGGTAGCGCAGGTTGACGCCGTAACGGCGGCGCCCCTCCACCGTTGTCGCCACTGCCTCGCCGCCCAGCGCCGACCGCACTGCCTCCTGCAACTGCGCAACGGTAAGCCCATAGCGGGCTAGCGCCTCCCGGTCGGGCACCACGTCGAGGTAGTAGGCCCCGGTGACTCTTTCGGCGAAGGCGCTGGTGGTGCCGGGCACATCGCGCACCGCCGCCTCGACCTCGCGGGCGACGCGCTCGATCTCGCCCAGGTCGGGGCCGAGCACCTTGACGCCGACCGGCGTGCGGATGCCGGTCGAGAGCATGTCTATGCGCGCGCGGATCGGCATGGTCCAGGCGTTGCTGACGCCGGGCAGGGTCACCGCGCGGTTCATCTCCTCGATCAGCGCGTCCAGCGTCAGCCCGGGCCGCCACTCGGACCGCGGCCGCAGGTTGACCAGCGTCTCCGCCATCTCCATCGGCGCCGGGTCGGTCGCCGTTGCCGCGCGGCCGGCCTTGCCGTACACCAAGGCCACCTCCGGGAAGCCGGCCAGGATGCGGTTCTGCGTCTGCAGAAGCTGCGCCGCGGTGGTCACCGAGATGCCGGGCAGCGTCACCGGCATGAACAGCAGGGTGCCCTCGTCCAGCGCCGGCATGAACTCGCTGCCGAGGCGCCGGACCGGCACAATCGCGGTCGACATCGCTACCAGCGCGAGCACGATCGTGACGGCTTTGAAGCGCAGCACCAGCGCGATGACCGGGCGGTAGAGTGCGATCAGCGCGCGGTTGATTGGGTTCCTCGCCTCCGGGACGATGCGCCCGCGCACGAACAGGATCATCAGCACCGGCACCAACGTCACCGACAGCAGCGCCGCCGCCGCCATGGCGAAGGTCTTGGTGAGTGCGAGCGGATGGAACAGCCGCCCTTCCTGCGCCTCCAGCGCGAACACCGGCAGAAATGACACGGTGATCACCAGCAGGCTGACGAACAGCGCCGGCGCCACCTCGGCGGTGGCGTCGAGCAGCACCGGCAGGCGCGGCGCGTCGGGCCCGGCCCGCTCCAGGCGCTTGTGCGCGTTCTCGACCATGACGATGGCGGCGTCCACCATGGCGCCGATCGAGATGGCGATCCCACCCAAGCTCATGATGTTGGAGCCGACGCCGGCCAGCTTCATCGCCAGGAAGGCCGCCAGCACGCCCACCGGCAGCATCAGGATCGCCACCAGCGAACTGCGCAGGTGCAGCAGGAAGACCGCGGTCACGGCGGCGACGACCAGGCTCTCCTCCAGCAGCGTGGCCTTCAGCGTCTCGATGGCGCGCAGGATGAGGTCGGAGCGGTCGTAGACCGGCTCGATCACCGTGCCGGCCTGCAGCGAGCCGGCGGCCGCCGCGAGGCGCGCCTTGACGCGCTCGATCACCGCCAGCGTGTCCTCGCCGTGCCGCTGCACGACGATGCCGCTCACCGCCTCGCCCTCGCCGTCCAGCTCGCCGACACCGCGCCGCTCGTCGGGGCCGAATTCCACGCGCGCCACGTCGCGCAGCAGCACCGGGGTGCCGCCGCGCGAGCGCAGCATCACCTGCTCGAGATCGTCGGGCGAGCGGACGTAGCCGCGGCCGCGAAGCACGTACTCGGCCTCGGCCAGCTCGACGACGCGGCCGCCGGCCTCGCCGGTCGCGGCGCGGATCGCCTCGCGCAGCTCGGCCAGGCCGATGCCGTAGCCGCGCAGCCGCGCCGGGTCGGCGACCA
>JAIYAJ010000505.1 GCA_027489105.1 Zymomonas sp.
CGATCGGAGCACCCGGCCTTGGCCGCTCGCAGCGATCGGGACGACCTCAAATGAGATTGGACGCCCGGCTAAAGCCGGACGTCCAGAAGCAGACTGCCGAACTCGACCGACAATCGCGGCAACACGATGCCTCTCTTTTCAAGTCTCACGACGCAGATGGATTGGCACCCGGAAGAGCGAGTCTATTTGGGTTTTGCTGGCCTAACGATTTCGGTCTGGCACCAAAACGCACAAAGAATGGCACCCGCTGCTGGCCCGGACGGCTAGCTTGCGATGGACAAAAAAAGGCTCGGCAGTTGCCTGCCGAGCCCTAAGTCGTCGTAAATCCGCGTTTATTTAAAACTGATGCCGGCTAGCTGAGAGCGCCGGTAGAAGGAAACGCGGTATTGTTCGCGTGGCAACTCCGGTTGGATGCTATGCTCGCGGATGATGCGCTCAATCCTCCGAGGCCCGATCCCAGTGTCCCGGGATATCTCGCCGCTGGTGCAATAGGTTCGCCGAAACTGCTCAATCGCAGCCAGAGAAATCACCTCAACCGGACACCGGTTTTTGGGATTGATCACCGTCCTCGTGGGTAGGAGGCCTGCATCAATCAGCGCTCGTGTCGCACCATCGGCTGTTCGTATCCGCCGAGTTGCTTCCTCCGCATTGACCTCGCCTTCGTACTCGCCGCGAACCATCGAGCGAACCTCGCGATAATCAACCAACAGCGACATGAAAGTCGCTGGGCCCGGAAGCCGACAGCTCTCGATTTGCCCGCTCAGAACCAGATCGAGGATCTCCTTCGATGAGCAATTCGTTCGCTTCGCGGCTGTTGGGATTGAGACGAACTGATCGCTATCGGCCGCGATCCCCGCACGTTCAAATAGGCGCAATAGAAAGGCATCGAGTTCTCGCTTCGAGAACAGGTGCTCTCTAAGGCCATGCTCATCCGATTTGAACACGAACGGCCGGATGTAATTTCCCTCGAACAATAGTCGCCCTTGCACACGTCCAGCTCCGAGGTAGTCGCTCGCAACACGCAGAGGCATCGCCTCGCGAACATCTTCAAGCAGATCGCTGTGCGCATCGGCATCAAAGAGTGACCAGGCGTTGGGGTTCTCTGCATCTTCGGGACGCAAAACTCCGAGAGCCAGTAAGACTTTGCGTAGCTGTTTTGGGTGTGCGCCGGTCTCGAGACTTGCGGTTCGCACCGAATGCAACTTCCGCCTTTGCACGGCTTCGCCAAACAACATTTCACCTGTGCCAATCGGCATGGACTCAACGATGTGCTGGCGAAACAACTCCCGAACCGGATTGAAAGCCGCATCCTCACAGCCAAACGCCAGCCATTTGTACACCCGTCCAAAGACCGCTTGCGGGCCGTCCTTTCCGCTGCGGGAATAAGCGAACACGCGCTGAAGCTCGCTCAAGGCATTGCGGATGCCGTCCCGGCCATAACGGGCGAACGAGAAGCCCAGTTCACCAGCCTTCAGCCACTCCCTGTTTGAAAGAGTGTTGAGCTTTCGGCTTTCTCCGAGCCACAGGGTGACGCCGAGGATTTCGCACAGGCGCGAAGCTGCGTGAAATTCCAGCTCGTCGAGAAATTCAGTTGGCGGAGCGTTCCCCTCCAGGCGAGCGATAAGGTACTGCTGGAACGTTGTCTCTGATCGCGAAATCGTCCGCAACGGAAGCCGGTCTAAAACTGCTAGATGGGGCTCGACCAGTGCAGCGAAGTCGCGGGCGCGGAGGTCTACAACAGGGGATATCTCGATGAGCTCAAGCTCATGTTCCGGGCAGCACCGGACTGCGTCAAGTTGCCAGTGGCTCCGACAATAGGCCGCAGCGCTCGGAGGAAGCGAAGAGTGGGTGACATCGTCTGCTAAACAAGTCGGGCAAACGTGGACACGATCGCGTCGAAGCGAGTGCTTGAGAAGTCGCTCGCCCCGGATCGTATAATCATGGCCCTGTCGCCTAATTATGCCGCTGTCAAATGCGCGAGGCGATACGCCTAGCAAGAGCGCCAGAGCGGACACGGCTGCCGGATCGCAGTCGCGCAGACCCATATAGTCAAGCCCGACGTCCGTGCAGAAGGCAGAGACGCCACGGAGCTGGTGGTTCAGGACGGCGTTACGAGAGGCATTGCTAAGCGGGGTCTCGTACTGGGCGGGGAGGGCGCGTAGCCAGAGCATGGAAGTCACTTCGATGCTCCCTTGCGCTTCATGCGTCGAGGATGTTGGATTTCAGGGTCGATTTCCTCGCCGGTCACCAGCACTTTCGAGGTGTCGAGGTCCTTCCAACGGTCAGCCAAATACGGATTGAACGGTGCCAGGTTTCCAGTTCGCAGCGCGTAGGCGTTGGCGAAGTGCTCGATAGTGAGATGCTTATCGCCCTGCCGAAGCGCGAGGCGAACTGCGCGATGGATTTGTTTGGCCACAATCCCGAGCTGCCGCCGCCCGGCATGAATCAGCCGCGGAACCAGGTTGTCGAGCTCGGGCTTGTCGATCGTGAGTTCGGCACGCTCCGCCAGAACCTTCACAAAGTTGCTGATCATTCGACCATCGGCCGCTGCTGATAGTGGTCCGAACTCTAGGAAGCAGCCGCGGCGCTCGACTTGCTCATCCTCATCGATCAACGACCTGACGTTGGGTGTGCCGGATATTACGATGCCAATCGGGTGAACACGATCGACCATCAAGCCCTTCAGGACATTGCGGATCTTCTGCATCTCTTGGTCGTTGACGGTCTGAACCACGTGCTGCATCTCATCGAAATGAAGCACGAGGATCTTGAGCGACCGAACCCGGTCGCGAACCATGCGCCAGATTTCTGGTCCATCAATCTGTTTGCGTTGGAGCGGATATCCCAATGCTCGCAGAGTCTCGCGGCCCAACTCGACTTTGTTGGCGTGGTCCGGCGCCGTAACCGAGATGATCCTACTGCCTGGGTGGTTGACCGCCTTCCCATAAGTCAGCGGGTGGCTAAGGATCAACCGCTCGATGGAGGTTGATTTCCCTGCCCCAGAAGCGCCCAGAACGACCAGCAGCTCCCCTTCTGGCCGGTTGTCTGCACTGTGAGCGGTGCTGCTATCTTTGCGCTCGGCAAGATTCTCGAGAAGTTCGTCGAAGCTATCCCGCAGCAGGATATCCCGGCGGGTGCGCACGATCACACTGCGGACGCCCTCCATCAATCTTGATCGGCGCCGAGCTTCTTCCGGCTGTGCATCGCGGATCGGGCGCGTTGGATCGACGTCAATGTCGATGTCGATCGTAATATTGGTCGTTTGAATGGTCA
>JAIYAJ010000179.1 GCA_027489105.1 Zymomonas sp.
CGCCGGCTTCGTGTTCAAGGTGCAGGCAAACATGAATCCGCAGCACCGTGACCGCGTCGCCTTCATGCGGCTCTGCTCGGGCAAGTTCCGGCGCGGCATGAAGCTGAACCAGGTCGGCACCGGCAAGGTCATCGCGGTGCACAGCCCGATCCTGTTCTTCGCGCAGAACCGGGAGCTGGCCGAGGAAGCCTTTCCCGGCGACATCATCGGCATCCCCAACCATGGCACGCTGCGCGTCGGCGACACGCTGACCGAAGGCGAGGCGATCCGCTTCACCGGCCTGCCGAACTTCGCGCCGGAAATCCTCCGCCGCGTGAAGCTCGCCGACCCGACCAAGACCAAGCAGCTGCGCAACGCGCTCAACGACATGGCCGAGGAGGGAATCATGCAGGTCTTCCACCCGCAGATCGGTTCGCAGCTGGTCGTCGGCGTGGTCGGGCAGCTGCAGCTCGACGTGCTCATCTCGCGTCTTCAGGCGGAATATAAGGTCGAGGCCAGCTTCGAGCCTTCGCCCTATGACACCGCGCGCTGGGTCACCTCGGACGATCCCAAGGCGCTCGACGAGTTCATGGGGCTGCACCGCTCGGCGATGGCCAGCGACCGCGACGAGGCGCCGGTGTTCATGGCTAAGGACGCCTGGGAATTGAACTATATCCAGGGCAAGTTTCCGGCGCTCCACTTCTCGGCTACCAAGGACCGGCGCTGATCGGCTGACCTGTCGGGGCGGCGCGACCGGGGAGACGCGCCTTGCTTCGTTTGCTGACCACGCTGTGCCTGTCGTTCCTCATCTCGATAATGCCCGCACGAGCGGCCGTGATCGATGCCGCAACGCTCGCCCAGGTCGACGCCATCTTCAGCCGCTGGGCGCTCGACGCCCATGTGCCCGGCATGGCCTATGGCGTGGTGGCCGATGGCCGGCTGGTCCATTTCGGTGGGCTGGGCGTGCAAAACATCGACAGTCGCAAGCCGGTCGACCGGCGGACGCTGTTCCGGATCGCTTCGATGAGCAAGGCGTTTACCGCGCTCGCTATCCTCAAGCTGCGCGACGAAGGCCGCTTGTCGCTCGACCGCCCCGCCGAAACCTATGTTCCGGAACTGCGCGGCTGGACCTATCCGACAAAGGATGCCCGCCGGCTGACTGTCCGCGACCTGCTCAACCACAGCGCCGGTTTCGTCGACGACAATCCGTGGGGCGACCGGCAGCAGTCATTGCCCGAGGCCGATTTCACGGCGATGCTCCGTGCGGGCGTCCCCTTCTCACGGGTGCCGGGTAGCGCCATGGAATATTCGAACTTCGGCTATGCCACGCTCGGCCGGATCGTCTCCAACGTCTCGGGCAAGCGCTATCAGGACTATATCGGTGACACCCTGCTGCGCCCGCTCGGCATGGCATCGACGACGTATGACATAGCCAAGTCTCCCCTCGACCGGCGCGCGATCGGCTATCGCTGGGAGGATGATCGCTGGGTGCGCGAACCCGATCTCGCCGACGGTGCCTTCGGCGCGATGGGCGGCATGGAAACCAGCGCGGAGGACTATGTCCGCTGGATATCCTTTCTCCTGTCGGCCTGGCCGGCCCGTGACGATGCCGATGCGGGGCCCGTCTCGCGGGCGACGGTGCGGTCGATCGTCGAAGGGTCGAACTTTGCGACGGGCACCATGCGGGCGGCGGCGATCGGCGGCGCGCCCTGCCGGCAGGCGGGCGCCTATGCGATGGGCTGGCGCGTGATCGACGATTGCGACCTGGGCCGGGTGGTGACACACACCGGCGGCTATCCCGGCTATGGGTCGGTGGTCATGCTGATGCCGGACAAGGGCGTCGCGATCTTCGCCTTTGCCAGTCGCACCTATGCCGCACCCTATGTGCCGGCGTTCAGGGCAGCGCTCGCGCTCCACTCTGCCGGGGCGATCGTCGATCGGGCGATCCCGGTCAGCGCCGGGGTGAACGAAGCCTATGCTGCCGTGGGGCGGATCTGGGCTTCGGGCGACGTGCTGACGGCGCGCGACCGTCTGGCGATGAATTTCCTTCTCGACCGCGACGCAGCGCATTGGAAGGCCGACCTCGCCCGATTGCGGACTGCGGTCGGCGCCTGTGACACCAGCGCGACGCCCAGCCCGCAGACCGCAATGGGAGCGCGCTTCCAATGGACCTGCGAACATGGCCGCATCGAAGGCAGCCTGCTGCTCGCGCCGACGCCACGCAGCTCGATCCAGGAACTCAAGCTGGCAGTGGCCCAGCCCTAGGCGCCAACACCGCGTTCCCCGGCCGCGAGGCGAGAAGCATCAGCAGCGCGGCGGGCGAGCCGAAGACCAGCGCCATCGTCGACAAGGCGAGGTCGAGGCGCTCGGTGCCGAACAGCGTGTCGGTCAGCAGTCCGACCAGCACCGAGCCGAAGGCCCCCCCGGTCAGGTTCACCAGCGCCATGTAGAGACCGGTATATCGGCCGCGTAGCGCGGGCGGTACGATCGTCACGAGCAGGATGAACACGGCGGTCACGGAGAGCGCGCTGACGAAGAGGTTGACGAAAGCCATCACCACAGCGCCGCTGACGGTCGGCATCAGCGGTCCAACGATCGTCGTCAGGCTGAGCACGCTCATTGCCGCAAAGCAAAGATGATAGGCGGCCTTGTCGCCCGTGCGTCGCTTCAAAAAGCGGTGGCAGGGGTGGGCGACCAGGCAGCCGCCGACGCCGGCGAACAGGAAGGCCGGGCCGTAGGTCGACGCGACCATGGCCGGCGTCATGTCGTGCGACCGCATCAGCATCGCCGGATACCAGTTGAGCAGCCCGTAATTGTTCATCGACCAGGCGACGATGCTCAGCGCAAGCAGCGTCAGCGGCCGCCGGTTCGCGCGGGCAAAGGTCAGGGCATCGCCGCCGGACGCCTTGTGCGCGGCTGCGGAAGGCGCACCGTCCTTCACCGACGTCCACAGCAGCAGCGCCAGCCCCACGCCGGGTAGCGCGAGCAACAGGAAGACGAGACGCCACGGCTCGGCCTCGCCCAAAATGGGGAGGTGATAGGGACCGCCTGCGGCGAACCGTGCGAGCAGTTTCGCCCCCGCCATCATCGCAAGGCCGCCGCCGACATAGAGGCCGGTGGTGAACAGCCCGATCGGTTTCTGCAGCCGGTCCTGCGCGAAGCGCGCGGAGATGATGCCGATCGCCGCCGGGTTGAGGCCGGCCTCGCCGACGCCCACGAACATGCGCGCGACGAACAGCGTGATGAATCCTGTTGCGATCCCGCTCGCTGCGGTCGCGAGCGACCAGGTCAGGATGCAGAGCGACAGGATCGCGATGCGCCGGCCCCGGTCGAGCAACCTGCCGATGAAGACGCCGCCGAAGACGTAAAGAAGGGCAAAGGCGGCCCCCGTCACCGCCCCCACCTGCCAGTCGGCGAGCGCCAGGCTGGCCTTGATCGGTTCGGCGAGGAAGCTGAGGATCACCCGGTCGACATAGCCGAGCACCGAGGTCGCGAAGAGGATTGCGACGACATACCAGTCATAGGCCGACGGTGCCGATGCGCGATTGTCCGTCACAGGCTGAAGCTCGGCCATCGCAATCTCTCTCCACCGGTGCCCTTGATGCGGCTTTCTGGAGCTTCGCTTCCCGTCCTTTGACACCGGCAGGGAGAGGATGACGGTCCGCTGTCCAAGTCTAGCGGATCGGACTTGATCGGGCGACAATCACATCCGTGCTGATCGCGGCCGCGGTGGGCGGAAAGAAAAGCCGAACCGTACGTTCTTCCGACGTCACGATCGAAGGAACTGCGTGTGCGTCTATATTCCGTCCTCCTGCTCTCCGCCGCCCTGACCGCTCCCGTGGCGCTGCCCGCCCAGACGGCGAAGCCGGAGCAGCGCATATTGGGCGCGCAGGTGCTCCTCGACCGGCTGGGCTTCGGCCCCGGCGTGATCGACGGCGCCGGCGGCAGCAGCTTGGCGAAAGCCCTAAGCGGATGGCAGCAGGCCAAGGGCCTGACCGTCACCGGCAAACTCGACGAAGCCACGGTCAAGAGCTTCGAGCCGTTCCGCGAGATGCCGACCGTGATCGAGGTCAAGCTGACCCCCGAGATATTGGAGGGACCCTTCGTCGGCCCAATCCCACCGAAGGAGTCGCAGCAGGCGAAGATGAAAAGCCTCGGCTATTCCGACGCCATGGAGAAGCTGGCCGAGCGCTACCACACGACCCGGCAGACGCTGATCGCGCTCAACTCGCCCGGTACGAAGCTGGTCGCGGGCATGGTCATCCGCGTGCCCAATGTCATTCCTCCGGCGCAGGCCTTCCCGGAAGACATCAACCCCGGCTGGCGCAAGACGCTGTGGACGCTCAATGTCGGTTCGGACCAGCCCGAGGTGGCGAAGGTCGTGGTCGATAAGTCGGACGGCGTGCTGCGCGCCTTCGACGCGGCGGACAAACTCGTCGCGCAATTCCCGGCGACCATGGGCAGCAAGCATGACCCGCTGCCGATCGGCAGCTGGAAGATCCAGGGGCGGGCCTACAACCCTCCGTTCCACTATAACCCAAAGCTGTTCTGGGACGCCGACAGCAGGGACCAGAAGGCGCTCCTTCCGCCCGGGCCCAACGGCCCCGTCGGGGTCGTGTGGATCGACCTCGACAAGAAGCATTATGGCATCCACGGCACGCCCAGGCCCGAGAATATCGGCCGCACCGAAAGCCATGGCTGCATTCGCCTGACCAACTGGGACGCGGCGCGGCTCGCGGTGATGGTCAAGCCGGGCACGCCGGCGATCTTCCAGGAGTAACCCGCCGATGATCCGCAAGCTCGCGATCGTCCTGGCGGTGGTGGTTCTCGGCTATGTCGGCTGGGTCCTCATACTCAATCTGCCGGATCGAAGCGAACCTCCGGAAACCGCCCCGGCTGCCAAGCAGCCTGTCACTGTCGCCGTCCGTCAGGCTTCACCTTCCCCAGCGCCGCAACGCTCCTCGACCGGCCTTTTCATTCCGGTCGAGGGCGTGACGGCGGACCAATTGGCGGACACATTCGATGATGCGCGGGGAGACGGGCGGGTGCACGACGCGATCGACATCATGGCACCGCGCGGCACGCCGGTGATCTCAGCCGCCGCCGGGACGGTGGAAAAGCTCTTCGACAGCAAATTGGGCGGCCGCACCATTTATGTCCGCCGCACTGGCGGCCAATGGATCGATTATTATGCCCATCTCGACAGCTATGCGCCGGGATTGGCCGAAGGGCAGCGTGTCGCGCAGGGGCAGCGGATCGCGACGGTTGGCTCCACTGGCGACGCCAGCGAGGACGCACCGCATCTCCACTTCGCGATCAATGTCATGGCCCCCGGCGAAGGCTGGTGGCAGGGCAAGGCGATCAATCCTTATCCGCTGCTCGTCGACCGTAACTGACGCGGCGGCGGGCCTCATCGGTCGAATCGTAAAGAAGCGTGTCCGGTGGATCGACAAATGCCGGGCATCTGCCAATATCGGAGATATGAGTTTGTACCGATCCATGTTCGCTTTCTTGGCGGCGTTGCTTTTGTCCGGGGCCGCGCAGGCCGCCGATAAGCTGGTCGTCGCTTTCGGCGACAGCCTGACGGCTGGCTACCGTCTGCCACCGGGGCAGGGATTCGTGCCGCAGCTGGAGGCAGCACTGCGGCGATCGGGCACCGCGGCGCGCGTGCAGAATGCCGGCGTGTCGGGCGATACGACTGCGCAGGGCAAGGCGCGCCTCGCCTGGGTCCTGTCGGCGGCCAAGGCAAAACCGGATCTGGTGATCGTGGAGCTGGGCGCCAATGACATGCTGCGCGGGCTCGATCCTGCCAAGGCTGAAGCCAATCTCGATGCGATTTTGACCGAGCTGGGTCGGCGGCGCATCCCCGTGTTGCTCGCCGGCATGGTGGCCGCGCCCAACCTCGGCCCGGATTATGCGGGAAAGTTCGACCCGATGTATCGACGGCTGGCGGCGAAGCACATGGTGAAGCTCTATCCGTTCTTTCTCCAGGGTGTGGTGGGCGACCGATCGTTGCACATCGGGGATGCAATTCACCCGAATGCGCGCGGAGTCGGCGTGATCGTGCGGGGCATCCTGCCGCATGTGAAGTCGGCATTGGCGAAGGGATGATCAGTGGCGTTGCAGCCTGAGCGATACGGCCTTAAGCTTGCAACCGTAACGGAGCGGGGGAGTGCTTCGATGGAGTGGACCGCCGCAGCTGTTGGCCAGAGGCTGATCGCCAGTCCGCGAGGCGATATCGAGGATGGCGACCGCGACCTGTTTCTCGAAAATCTGCGGCAGGCCGTGTCCGAGGCGGTGACGCGCTCGGTCCCGCTGATCATCGATCTGGCGGCGGTCGGCCATATGTCGGCATCCGCGCTCATGGCACTGACGATCGCGCGCAAGGATGCGGTCGCCGGCGGCGTCAAGATCATCCTCGCGCGGCCGGGGGCGGCCCTGCGGAAGATATTGGAGATCAGCCGCTATCAGCTCATCTTCGACATCATCGAGGATCCGAACGACGGGGGAGAGTAAGCGTTGGGGGGGATGTTGGTCCGCTTTTGGGGGACGCGCGGTTCGTTGCCGGTCGCACCGCGTGCGGCAGCGATCGAGGCGAAGATCGCCCGTGCGC
>JAIYAJ010000501.1 GCA_027489105.1 Zymomonas sp.
GCGATGCGGCCGTGCAGCGGAATCTCGAGCACATTCTCGTTCGCAGGCTGCGGTACCACGGCGGGCGCCTTCGCCTTGGCGGCGGGTGCGGCGGCCTTGCCCGTCATCTCGGGGACGCGCAGCACTTCCAGCGCGCGGGCGCGGTTGGCCAGACGGCGGATGAAATTGCGTTCCTCGAGCGCGCTGATGAGGCGGTGGACGCCCGACTTGGACTTGAGCTCCAGCGCTTCCTTCATCTCCTCGAACGAAGGTGAGACCCCGGTCGCCGAGAGGCGCTCCTGGATGAAGCAGAGCAGTTCATGTTGCTTGCGCGTGAGCATGGTCTTTGACCCCATCGGGAACGGACGGGGAACATTTAGGCAACCGCAGGAATCTTGTCAAGCGATGGGCAGCACTTCGACTTCCGCGCCCGCCGGGAGGGCTTCCGCCTCCGCCTCGCGGATGATGAGCAGCTCCGCCTGCACCAGCGCGGCAAGCCCGGCGCTATCTTGTCCGGAGAGGCGCTCGATGCCGCCATTCGCCCAGCGCGCGCGGACATATTCGGCGCGGTTGCCGGTCGCCGGAAGGGGGGCCGTAAGGCGCGCAGTGATCGGTGTAGGCACGGGGTGGGCGGCGCCCAGAAGGTGGGCGATCAGCGGCTTGGCGAACAGCATCGCGGTGACGAAGGCTGACACCGGATTGCCGGGCAGGCCCAGTATGATCGCATCGCCCAGCGTGCCGATCATCACAGGCTTGCCCGGCTTCATCCGGACCCGCCAGAAATCGATGGTCGCGCCAGCCTGTTTCAGCGCCGGGAGCACCAGATCATGATCGCCGACCGATGCGCCGCCGGTCGTCAGGATGATGTCGCATGTCTCCGCCATTTGGGTGAAGGCGGTGGCGATGGCGTCGAGGTCGTCGCGGACGATGCCATGGTCGGTCACGGTGCAGGCACTACGGCCGAGCAGCGCGGCGAGCATCGGGCTGTTGGAGGCCGGCAGGAGTGCACCGGGCGTCGGCGCGCCGGGTGGGACAAGCTCGTTGCCGGTCGACAGAAGCCCGACGCGCGGGAGCCGCCGCACGGGCAGGACTCCGTGGCCCCCGCTCGCGGCCAGCGCGATTGCCGCCGGGCCGATCGCGCTGCCTTGGGCGAGCAGCAGCGAGCCGTCCCGGAAATCGCCGCCGGCCGGCCGGATATGCGCGCCGATCGCGGGCGGCCCTTCGCCCGTCATGGTCAGCCGATCGCCGTCGCGTGTCGCTTCTTCCTGGATGAGGATCGTGTCCGCGCCGGCGGGCACAGGGGCGCCGGTGAAGATACGGGCGGCCTCGCCCGGCTCCAGCGCACGGTCCAGCCCGCCGCCGGCCGCGCTTTCGCCGATGACGGTCCAGGGCCCCGGTCGTTCGGCGAAGCGGATCGCATAGCCATCCATCGCCGACAGATCCATCGCCGGCTGGGTACGGCGCGCGAAGACGTCCTGCGCGGCGTAGCGGCCCAGGGCATCGATGAGCGGGACGCTCTCCTCGGACAGCGGGCCGCGTAGCGCGAGCATCCGCGCCTGGGCTTCCGCGACCGGTATCAGCGCCATCAGTCGGCCGTCCAGTCGCCCGACCGGCCGCCGCTCGCCGCCAGCAGCCGCACGTCGGCGATGCGCATGCCGCGATCGAGCGCCTTCGCCATGTCGTAGATCGTCAGCAGTGCGACCGAGACGGCGGTCAGCGCCTCCATCTCGACACCTGTGCCATAGGTCGTGCCGACCGTGGCAGTGGCACGGATGCCGTCGGTTTCGATGGCCAGGTCGAGCGTCACGCCGGTGATCGGCAGCGGATGGCAGAGCGGGATCAGATCGGCGGTCTTCTTCGCCGCCATGATGCCGGCAACGCGGGCCACCGCGAGCACGTCGCCCTTCTTGACCGCGCCCGCCCGGATCGCCTCCAGCGCATCCGCGGCGATCAGGATGCGGCCTTCGGCAACGGCCTCGCGCCGGGTTTCGGCCTTGGCCGAGACGTCGACCATGCGGGCCGCGCCGTCCTTGTCGAGATGGGTGAGCCCGCCGCTCATGCGCCGGTGAGCAGGCGGCGGGTGGCAGCCGCGACGTCGGCCTCTCGCATCAGGCTCTCGCCGACCAGGAAGCAGCGCACGCCATGCTCTGCCATCGCGTCGAGATCGGCTTTCGAGCCCAGGCCGCTTTCGGCGACGAAAGTGCAGCCGGCGGGCGCGCGGCCGACCAGCTCATAGGTCCGCGCGAAGTCGACGGTGAAGTCGCGCAGGTCGCGGTTGTTGACCCCGATCAGCCGCGAGCGCAGGCGCGCCGCGCGCTCCAGCTCCTCGGCATCGTGGACTTCGACCAGCACGTCCATGCCCCAGTCGAGCGCGGCTGCCTCGATCTCGACCATCTGCCCGTCTGACAGCGCCGCGACGATGATAAGGATCGCATCGGCTCCGAGCGCGCGCGCTTCGGTCACCTGCCAGGGATCGACCATGAAATCCTTGCGCAGCGCGGGCAGGGCACAGGCTGCGCGCGCCTAAACCAGATACTCGCCATTGCCCTGGAAATAAGGTTCGTCGGTCAGCACCGAGAGGCAGGCAGCGCCGGCCTCCTGATAGGCGCGCGCATGGGCGGGCGGATCGAAATCGGCCCGGATCAGGCCCTTGGACGGAGATGCCTTCTTGATCTCGGCGATCAGGCCATAGCCGCCGGCCGCCACC
>JAIYAJ010000546.1 GCA_027489105.1 Zymomonas sp.
CCTGCTTGCCGATCAGCGCCTTGTAGCGTTCGTCCTCCGGATTGACCGCGACCGCCATGTCGGCGAGCATCGTTTCGGGCCGCGTCGTCGCGACCGAGATCGTCCCGCTGCCGTCAGCGAGCGGATAGGAGAAGTGCCAGAAATGGCCCTGCACCTCCTTGGTCTCGACCTCGAGGTCCGAGATCGCGGTCTTCAGGCCGGGGTCCCAGTTCACCAGCCGCTTGTCGCGGTAGAGCAGCTTCTGGTTGTAGAGGTCGACGAACACCTTGAGGACGGCGCGCGAGAAGCCTTCATCCATCGTGAAGCGTTCGTTCGCCCAGTCGCACGACGCGCCGAGGCGGCGGAGCTGGCGGGTGATCGTGCCGCCGCTCTCTTCCTTCCACTCCCACACCTTGGCGATGAAGGCGTCGCGGTCGAAATCGGTCCGCTTCTGCCCCTTGGCGTTGAGCTGCCGCTCGACCACCATCTGCGTGGCAATGCCGGCATGGTCGGTGCCGACCACCCACAGCGCATCCTTGCCCTTGAGCCGCGCATGGCGGACGAGGACGTCCTGCAGCGTGTCGTCGAGCGCATGGCCGATGTGAAGGCTGCCCGTCACGTTGGGCGGCGGGATCACGATCGTGAAAGGCTCGGCATCGGGACGCTCCGGGCGGAACAGTCCCTTGTCTTCCCAATGGGCGTACCAGCGGGCCTCGATGGCGGCGGGATCGAAGGTCTTGTCTATCGTCATGGTGGCGCAGGCTTTAGCGGGGAGAACCGCCCCTGCGCCACCCTAATCTGCCGACTGTCCGTTGCGATCAGTTGGCCTTGGTGTGCTTGTTCATCCAACCGAGCACCTCGTCATACCATTGGATGCTGTTCTTCGGCTTGAGGATCCAGTGGTTCTCGTCCGGATAGACCACCAGCCGCGCCTCGACGTCGCGACGCCGGGCGGCGGTGAAGGCGGCGATGCCCTGGGTATAGGGAATGCGGAAATCCTTCTCGCCATGCAGGATCAGCATCGGCGTCTTCCACGCCGTCACATGGTTGACCGGGTTCCACTTCTCGTAATTTCCGGGCACCTCGAAATAGGGGCCGCCATGCTCCCACTCGTCGAACCACAGCTCCTCGGTCTCGTAAGACATGGCACGCGCATCGAAGACGCCGGCATGGGTGACGAGGCATTTGAAGCCGTCTGGCCAGTTGCCGGCGATCCAGTTGGTCATGTAGCCGCCATAGGAACCGCCCGCCGCACAGGCGCGGCTGCCGTCGAGCCAGGAGAAGCGCTGCGTGACGGCGGCAAAACCCAGCTTCAGGTCCTGCAGCGGCTTGCCGCCCCAATCCCGGTTGATCGCGTCGGTGAAGCCCTGACCGTAGCCGGTCGATCCGTGGAAATCGACCATCACCGCGCCATAGCCGGCGCCGGTGAATACCGCCGGGTTCCAGCGATAGGACCAGCCGTCGCCGAAGGAACCCTGCGGCCCGCCATGGATCAGGAAAGCCATCGGCGCCTTCGCGCCCTCGGCGAGACCCGCCGGCTTCAGCACATAGGCCCAGACGGTGTCGCCATTGGCGCCGGCGAAGCTGACATGCTCGACGGTCGGCATGTCGATCCCCGTCAGCCGCTCGCGGTTCACCACCGTCAGGCGGACGGGCTTGCCCTTGCCGCTCGCTGCATAGAAGTCCGAAGGCGCGACGAGGCTGTTTAATGTATAGACATAACCCTTGGGCGTCGCGAGGACGCCGCCCGCCGTGCCGCCCTCTGTCAGGCGCGTTACCTTGCCCCTGGCGACATCGATCGCGAAGATCGCGCCGGTGCCGGTATCTTCGGCGGTGACGTAGAGCGTCTTGCCGTCCTTCGACCAGGTCAGGCTGTCGGCCGAACGATCCCAGCCTTCGGTCAGGGCGCGGGTCTCGCCGGTCGCGAGGTTGCGCAGATGCACCACCAGCCGGTCGGCCTCGTAGGTCGGCCGCTTCATCGCGACATAAGCGAGCCACTTGCCGTCGGGCGAGACGCTGGGCTTGCTGTCGGTGGCCTTGTTCGCGGCGGTCAGGTTGACCGGGGCCGCCGATCCGTCGGCGGCCACCGCGAAGATGTCGAGATTGGTGGACAGCGGCTCGGTCCGCCCCGCCTCGCGCAGCGTGAAATAGACGGTCTTGCCATCCTTGCTCCAGCTGACTTCGCTGCCGTCACCATAGGGCTTGGACGGCGCATCGCCCACGAGAGCGCCGACCAGCGGGACTCCGTCGCCGCTCGCCTTGCCGGCCGAAAGCGGCAGGACGAAAAGCTGCGACCGCTGGCCATCGGCCCAGCTGTCCCAGTGGCGCACGAAATAATCATCATAGGTCCGGCCACTGCCGCCCTTGCCCTCGGGCTTGGTGTCGGCCAGCGAACGCGCGCCGACCGGACGGTCGGCCCAGACCAGCAGCTTGTCGCCGGTCGGCGCGATCCGGAAGCCGCCGACATCCTGATCGGCGACCAGCTCGGGCGTGCCGCCAGCGACCGACACGCGCCAGATCGCGTTCTTGCCGTCCTTGTCGGCGGTGAAGAACACCCACCGGCCGTCGGGTGCGAAAGCCGGCCCGCTTTCGTTCTTCGCGGGGTCGGCGGCGAGCTTCTCGGGAAGCGCGCCCTTGCGGCTCAGGTCGAGCCGCCACAGATCGGTGCGCCCCTTGTTGGCCGCCAGATCGGTTTCGCGCTGGTCCCAGACGAGCCAGCGGCCGTCGGGCGACACGTCGGCGCTGCCGATGCGGGACAGGGTTGCGACGTCGGTGATGGTAAGGGGGCGGGCATGGGCGGAAGCGCCGAGACCCGCCGCGAGGCCGATGGCCAGAAGCGAGATTTTCTGCATGGCGAAGGGCTAGCCCAATCGCGCCCCAGCGCCAAGACCGTGTCACCGCCGCGATACGGTGGCGCCCGCCGTCAGCCGTCCTTTTCCATCATCCGACGGATTTCCGCCTGAACGAGGCGCTCGACGATTTCGGGCAGGTTGCGCTCGACCCACTGGGTCAGGATCGGCTGCAGCGCCTCGCGGACCAGCGCATCGAGCGTGATGTCGCCACCCGCAGCGCGCGGCGCAGGCGTGCGCGGCAGCAGGTCGCGGGGCACCGGGCGGGACACCGTTGCGGGCGCTTCGGCCTCGGCCTGGCGCAAGCGCTCGACGGCACGCTGCACCGGCCGTGCTTCGGCGGGACGCGGCGGAACCGGCGCCGGTTCGGGCACCGCATCGGTCAATTCGAGGATCGAGTCGGGGACCTGGGGACGCGGTGGCTGGGGCGGTGTCTCGCTGCGGATCGGCCAGGGCGGCGGCGGGTCGCGATCGGCCGGCGGCGGCACCTGCCCGAGCGGCAGGCGCGCAGGCGCGGGCGCCCGATTCGGCGCAGCCATCGGGGGAACCGGCGCAGGCGGGGTAGTTGCCGCCTGCCGTTGTGCGATCGGCCTGGAAGCGGCGGGTTCGTCGGAAATGATGCGCTTGATGGAAGCCAATATGTCTTCCATCGACGGTTCGGGACGCGGTTCGGCCATGGGCCGAATATAGGCTATTTTCCGGGCGTTTCCACAGCGCTGTGTGCGGGAACTGCGGAAACGCTCGGTTCCTTCCGGGTCGACGTCGCGACCGGCTTCGGTCTTGGGTCGCTGTCCCAGTCCCAGATCCGTCCGTGCACCCGCTTATAGTTCGACACCGGGTCGTACAGCGACCCGCCATCGAGCCCGAGAGTCTTGGCCTGCGCGCGGCCCATGGCAGCGAGCAGCGCGAAGCCCGCGACATAGGCATCGCGCTTGGCCGAGACGAGCGTCGAGCGCGAATTGAGCAGTTCCTGTTCGGCATTCAGACCGTCGAGCAGGTTGCGGTTCCCCACACCCTGTTCGGCCCGAACGCCTTCGAGCGCGAGTTCGTTCGCCGAGACGGCCGCTTCCGACGAGTCGATCACGCCCAACGCCGCTTCGTAGCGCGCAAAGGCGATGCGGGCATCGGCGATCACGGCGCGCTCGGCGGCCGTCTCGGCCTCCATCGCCTGGCTCTTGCGCGCCTGCGCCTGCCGGACGCGCGCGGCAGGCTCGCCGCCCTGATAGAGCGGGATCTGCGCCTGGAGGCCGACCGTGGCGGTCTTGTCGATCTGCGCGACACCGGCAAGGCCACCGGCGAGCGTGCCCCGATAATCGGTGTAGTCGCCCTGACCGAAGGCCTGGAGGCGCGGCATCCGCGTCGCTTCGGCAACGCCGATGTCATATTGTGCGGCGCGCGTCGCCTGACGGGCTGCGGCAAGATCGGGGTTGTTGGCGACCGCCAGTTCGACCGCATCTTCCGAGCTGGCCGGCAGGCCCGGCAGTGCCGGCGGCGGCTCCAGCGTGTCGGGGAAGGTGCCGACCACTTCGAGATAGGTCTGCCGGCTGGCGTCCAGCTGAGCCTGTGCCGAGCGGAGATTGGCGCGCGCACCGGCCAGCCGGGCTTCGGACTGAGCCACGTCGGTGCGGGTCAGGTCGCCGACTTCGAAGCGGTCGCGGCTCGCCTGGAGATTGGTCTCCAAAACGCTGACATTGCCCTGGTTGAGGTTGACGATCGCAGTGTCTCGGATGACGTCCATATAGGCCGCAACGGCCATCGTGAACACATTGGCCTCGGTCCCCAGCAGGCTCGCCCGCCCCTGCTCGACACGCGCCTTGGCCGCGCGGATCGAATTGCGGATCCCACCGCCCTGATAGATCGGAACAGTCACGGTCGCGCCGGCCTGCAGCGCGCGCTTTGGAAAGGTGAAGGCATTGGCCGAGCGCTTGACGAACTCATTATAGCCAGCGGTCGCGGCGACATCGGGCAGCCCCGGAGCGCGCGCGATCTCGACCCCTTCGTCGGTGGCGCGGAGCCCTGCCCGCGCACCCGTCAGCGTCGGGTTCGAAGCATAAGCGCGGCTTAGCGCCTCGCGCAGCGTCTCGGCCCTGGCCGGCGCGGCCGAAAGGGCGAGCGCCAGCATCGCGGCGGACATATGGAAACGGCCTGCCGCTTTACCCCCAAGCTTCGATGTCACCTGTTACATCCCTGTCAGAAGCTGAATCCGGCAGGCTTCTCGAAACCGGGAAGGATGGCGGCATCGGCGTCGGCGAACGCCGTCGTCCCGAAACCCTTGCCCGCCTTCGCACCCGAGACCAGTCGGCTGATGCCATTTTCGATCAGCGCGCCGACCAGGCGCCCACCATCCGCAAGCTGATCGACCAGCGCCTGCGGAAGCTGCTCCACGGCGCCATCGATCAGGATCAGCGAATAGGGTGCGCCCTTCTTGCTGCCGGCGGTCAGCGCCGCCTTGACCCAAGTGGCTCCCGGAACGGCCGCCTTGCCCTGCGCGAACAACGCCTCGTCCTCTTCCACCGCGACGACGCTGGCGCCGAGCGCGAGGAGCAGGGCCGCCGTGTAACCGGTCGCCGCGCCGATGAGCAGCACGCTGTCTCCGGCCACGATCTGCGCTCGCGTGAGCAGACGGCCGGTCACCATCGGCGGATTGAGCGAACGGCCACGGCCCAGCGGCAGAGCGATTTCGGCATAAGCGATCGCGGCCTTGTCCGCGGGTACGAAGCGCTCACGCGCGACCTCGCCCATGGCGGTGACGACGCGTGCATCGCTGACCCCGGTGGTCCGGAGCTGGCTCACCACCATCGCGCGACGCATCTGCTCGAAATTCTGCTCGGTCACTGGGTTTCCTGCCACTTAGTGTCTTAGCCATACAATACAGTACGGACAGCTTCAAGGCTTTATCGCCTCGACGCATTTCCGCCAAGCATGATCTGGGGATTTGGGCAAAAGACGAAGATCGCTGCCAATGACGGTTGACAATCCCCCCCGCCCCCGCCATTTGCCCGCTCCACTGGCCCGATGGCGGAATGGTGACGCAGCGGACTGCAAATCCGTATATGCCGGTTCGATTCCGGCTCGGGCCTCCA
>JAIYAJ010000537.1 GCA_027489105.1 Zymomonas sp.
GGGGCAGCCGACCAAGCAGTTCGTGACGGTCGAACAGGTCGCGGCGATGGCGCTCTATCTCTGCCGCGACGAGGCAGCGTCGATCACCGGCACCAACATTTCGATCGACGGCGGCTGGACCGCGCAGTGATCTTGGAGTCCGCGCGTCCCGCTGTTGCGTAAATCGCTGAAAAGCCGGGCTTGCCAAGCATGACGCGGGCGGGCAGGCTGATGCTTTACGAGGGGCGTGAGGAGACGATTGCTTGCAGTCATCGCGACTCGGTCTGGCTGTCTGCGTGCTGTTCGCGCTGCCGGGCTGCGGCAAGGATGGCGGCGTCGAGCGCGCCTCGTCCCCCGACCGCGCACCCGGCTGGCAACGCCTCGCCAGTGCGGCCGATCGTGATCGCATCGCCCGCTGGCGCAGCGCCTGGATCGCGGGTCTCGACAAGGCCCGCGCCAGCAACCCGCAGCAGGTCGCGGCGCAGGGCGCGCTGCTGCAACCCGACATGGCGATCGACGATCCGGCCTTGCCTGTCGGTGACTATCGCTGCCGCGTGATCAAACTGGGCGCGCAGACCAAGGGCCTGCTCGACTATATCGCCTACCCCTATTTCACCTGCCGGGTGACCGCGGATGCGTCTGGCCTGCGCTTTGCAAAACTCGACGGATCACAGCGGCCGGTGGGCATGATCTATCCCGACGAAGGTCGTCGCATGATCTTCCTCGGGGCGATGTCGCTGGGCGACGAGGCGCGGCCGCTACCCTATGGCCGCGACACCGAGCGCGACATGGCCGGCATCGTCGAGCGCATCGGGCCGCAGCGCTGGCGCATCGCCTTTCCCTATCCGCGATGGGAATCCACCATCGACGTCTTCGAATTGATTCCCAAGGGGGCATGATGATCAAGCTGATTGCGCTGCTCGCCGCCGGCGCGGCCATGGTCGCGACGCCGCTCCGCGCCGATCCCCTGGCCGATGCGGTCAAGGCCGACATGCCGGGCCTGACCGCCATCTACCGCGATCTGCACATGCATCCGGAGCTGAGCTTCAAGGAAGGCCGCAGCGCCGGCATCATGGCGGTGGAGGCGAAGAAGGCAGGCTTCGAAGTGACGAGCGGCGTCGGCGGCACCGGCGTCGTCGCGATCCTGCGTAATGGCCCGGGACCGGTACTGCTGCTGCGCGCCGACATGGATGGCCTGCCGGTGACCGAGCAGACCGGGCTCGCCTATGCCAGCCAGAATCCGGGCGTGATGCACGCCTGCGGCCATGACACGCACATGGCGAGCTGGATCGGAGTCGCCCGACGGATGGCCGCGATGAAGGATCGCTGGTCCGGCACGCTCGTCATGGTCGGGCAGCCGGCCGAGGAAATCGGTTCGGGCGCGCGGGCGATGCTCAAGGACGGGCTGTACAGCCGCTTTCCCAAGCCCTCGACCGTGATCGCCTTCCACGATTCCGCGTCGCTTCCGGCCGGGACGATCGGTACGGTCGACGGCTACATCATGGCCAATGTCGATTCGGTCGATATCCTTGTGAAGGGTGTCGGCGGCCATGGCGCCTATCCGCATCTCGCCAGGGATCCGATCGTGCTCGGGTCGCGAATCGTGACCACCCTGCAGACGCTGATCTCGAGGGAGACCGATCCGCTCGAGTCCGGCGTCGTGACGGTGGGCAGTTTCCAGGCGGGCACCAAGCACAACATCATCCCGCCCGAGGCGAAGCTGCAGATCACGGTGCGCTCCTACACGCCCGAGGTGCGCCAGCATCTGCTCGACGGCATCGCCCGGATCGCCAAGGGGGAGGGGATTGCGGCCGGCCTGCCTGACGACAAGCTGCCCGTGGTCACGCTGCAGGATCAGCGCACACCCGCCACCTTCAATACCCATGACGTCACGACCCGCATGGTCGACCTGTTCCGTGACCGCTTCGGGCCGGAGCGGGTCAAGATGATCAAACCGCAAATGGGGGGCGAGGATTTCAGCGAGTTCTACCTCGCCGACAAATCGATCCAGTCGATGCTTTTCTGGGTCGGAGGCGTGTCGCCGGAGAAATGGAAGGCGGCCGGCGGCGACGTCACCAAGCTGCCGTCCATCCACAGCCCCTTCTGGGCGCCCGATGCCGACGCCGTGATCTCGACGGCTGTCGAGGCGATGACGGCGGCGGCGCTGGACGTGCTGAAGAAGGGATAGGCCAGGTCTGCCGCAGGCCTCGCGTCAGGCGAGAGCTGCGGCGATGGCGGTCGCGAGCTGGTCGAGCCGATAGGGCTTGGCAATGACCGGCGCATTGTCGAAACCGCTTCCCGGCGGCAGTCCTTCATAGCCGGTGGCGAAAAGAAAGCGGCGGCCGCTCTCCCGCAGGACGTGGGCGACGATCAGGCTGTTCTCGCTGCCCAGATTGAGGTCGAGCAGGGCGATATCGAATTCGGTATCCTTGGCCCGGGCCAGCGCTTCGTCGACACTCGCGGCAATCGCGACGGTCGTGCAACCGACTTCCTCGAGCATGTCTTCCGCCGTCATCGCGATGATCGTCTCATCCTCGACGATCAGCACGCGGGTTCCCGCAGGGGGTTCGGTAGCCATTTCAGTCCTTCTACGAAATTCCCCCTTGGGCGCGTGATGGACGATAAGTGTTGCCGACGCAATCGCCATCGATAGTTAACATACAGGATTACGCCCGCCAGGCAGAGCCTGACGGGCGTATCTCTTCCTCCCCAGGAAAAGCTCGGTGTCGAAATGGCGGCAAGGCAACGCCGTCAGCGTCTCGACGTGGGGTGCCTTCTGGCGGCCTTCGCGCCAGCCCGCTATCCCCGGCATCGCGATTTTCATGTGCGTTTGTCCGGTGACGCGTTAAGAGCTGTGTAATCTTGTAAATATCTTACGGATGCTACGACATGGCCAAACAGGGGATATTCGCCGGACCGCGCGTGCGCCGGCTGCGCCGGGATCAGCACCTGACCCAGCAGGTAATGGCCGAGATGCTCGGCATTTCCGACAGCTATCTCGCCCTGATCGAAGGCAATCGTCGTCCGTTGACC
>JAIYAJ010000124.1 GCA_027489105.1 Zymomonas sp.
GATGTGGAGCGCGCGCAGAGCCGACGACGCAGGCCGCCGAAGCGCAGGCGCTTCTCCCGATGAACGATCCCAGACCCCAGCCCATTGGCACGCGCGACCATGTTGCCGTCCTACGCAGAGATCCACGTGGACTTTACGTTATTGTGACAGTTTTCATGGCGCCTGCCGCAAGGGCGAGGGGAGTCCAAGCCACGACCACGGTGCCTGACAGGTCGTGGTGCATTTATTGAATTGCATTTATAGTTTGGCAATACTCTTTCTTTGTTTGATCAGGAAATCATCAATTAGCTGATTTGAGTCGTAATCCAGGATTATTGCTTGCTGTTTTACCACGCTATCCGAGTGAAAATTGCGCTAGATCGAACTTCTGCGCGTGAATATTTCGTCGATTGATGTGCCCTGTGCGTCCGGACGGCCCTTGCGATGACGGCTCGGCTTCGCGGTTTGTCGGGCCGGGCGCCGCCCGGAGCCTGCGCTTTGATGGGGCGGGGCTCGCGCCTGGCGACGATCCAGGAAGTCCGTGGCTCGTGAGGCGGGCGAGCGGCGGCCAGTCGCGCTGGCCTGGCTGAACCAAGCCGATGACGGCGCCCGCGAGGGTGATGAGGCTTTCGAAGCTGCCGTTGTTGTCGCCGTCGTTGCGTCGCCCGCCAGCTCGGCGAACGAGACCTCGAAGCAGTGGAGGCCGGCCCGCCGATGGCGTGTCCGCGCCGCCGCCGGTGAGCGTATCCTGGCCTGCGGGTCCGGAGAGCCGGTCGTCGCCAGTGTCGCCGTTAACGACATCGTTCTGGGTGCCGTCGAGGATGGCGTCGTTGCCCGCGCCGCCCGCCAAGGATTCGCAGCCGTCCAGCCCGAAGATTTCGTCATTGTCCCAAGCGCGTCAGTCTCGTCCGTCTTGATGTCCCGACCAGCGCGTCTTCAAGGGGCGTGGGACCGGGACCAAGCGGCTCGAGGATGTTGGCGACGACGATGGTGGCTACGATCCAAGGCGGCTGCACGGTTCCCCGTGGGGGGGAAGGGCGCCGATCAGGATCACAGGCGCGCTCCCGGCAAGCCGGCAGGTTCAGACGAAGCTCAGCGTCTCAGGCGTCATCATCGGCACTGTGCTTGTCGTCGATGGCAGCACGCAGCTGTGGTTCCAGGGCATCACGCCAGGCCAGTTGACGGCCGGAGACTTCCTGTTCGCGTAAGATCGGCGATGCTGTTGACAGCGGCGCACGCTGCAACCGTCAGCTTGACAAGCGGAGTCGTGGTTCCACATTTTTTAGCGCCGCCCGCGGCTGGAGCGGCGGCGATCAGGCTGGCTCTATCTGGGAGTTTAGGCGTTGACCGTTACCCGCATCATATCGACCGTCAGCGCGCCGGCCCAACTCGGCAATCGGCTCATCACTGCTGGCAATCAGCCCGCTCCGCAGATTGACGCCACGAGCGGCGTCTACATCGCCTATCAGACCGGTTCCCAGATCGGGGTCGAATTCTTCGATCCCTATACGACGCGCTTCGACACAAGCGCGCCGGCTCCGCTTTCGGCACAGGGTGCAAACGCAAGCTTGTTTGGGGCACCCCGAATTGTGGGTCTGCAGGATGGCAGCTTCTCGGTCGTCTTTGCCCAATCCAGCACGACCTTCATCAACGGGCTGCCATTGACGGTCTATAACATCTACGCGCAGACCTACTCCTGGGCTGCTGTGCCGATCGGAGGCCCTGAGCTTGTCGCTGGAAACTTCCAGGGAGATTACTACGGTTTGACGGTCGAAGCCAACGCGGCAGGGGGCTTCACCTGGCTGGCGAGCGTTGGATACCTTGGCTCGCTTGTGCTCGGAAGCTTCACGCCCGGCCAAGCCGCGGTCGCTCCCACAGGCGTCTTCAACAACGCGATACCGCAGGCGCTGGCCGTGGCGCCGGATGGACTGTCAGTCTACGGCGCCTACTCGCCGACTAATCTGTCGTCCTCGCTGATCATCGACAAGCCCGGGGCGCTTGTGGCGGTCCGCACACTGGCCAACGAGCGGATTGAGGACGTTCTCATCCTGCCCAATGGCAACATTGCGGTGGCGACGATCGACACGACCCTGACGGCCGTGGCGACCCTGCGCATTTATACGCAGGGCGGCGAACTCCTCGTGACCCGCGCCACGACGACGGCGAACGCCACCGGTGTCGAGTTGGAACTGAGCGGCAACTTCCTCGTGATGTTCCGCTCCGGCACGGCCGGTTCGGGGCAGAACCCGGTGCTGCCGATCGAGAAGACAGGCATTTATCCGGTCGTCTTCGATCTGGCGGGCAACCAGCTCGCCACCGTGGCGGATCCCCTGTTCACGGTCTCCGGAGCCTACCGCATCGCGGATGTGTCCAGCGGCATCAATGGCGTGATGTGGACGGTGATCGAGAACATCGATCCGATTGCCGACGATGCCAGTGGCAGCCATGTTGAATTGACGAGGCATCAGGTCCGCGTAAGCCAGCAGGGCGACGCTGCGAACGACACGATTTTCGCGGAGAACCAGGCAATCAACGTAATCGACGGCGGCGGTGGAAACGACACGATCTACGGGCAAACCACCGCCTTGCCCTATATAACTCCGGATTCTTTGTCGGGCGGCGATGGCCTCGACCGCATCTTCGCCGGCAGCAACGCGGCCGTCATGCAGGGTGACGCTGGCAACGATTCGCTGGTCGGCGGCGAAGGCAGCGACACCATCGTCGGCGGGGTCGGAAACGACACAATCATCGGCGGCGCCGGCATCGACTGGGCATCTTATGCCACCGATGCCCAGGACCTCGCGGTCAACCTGTTCGGCGGCTACGCCGTGCAGAACTCGGGTCAGCCGGGCGCCATGGTCGACACATTGGCGTTGATCGAGAACATCTTCGGCAGCAACGGCAATGACTTTCTTGTCGGCGACAACGTCGCGAACCGGTTCGAGGGCGGCTTTGGCAATGACAACCTCTGGGGTTATGGCGGCAACGACACGCTGATTGGCGGCGATGGCAACGACGTCATCGTGGGCGGCGACAACAACGACTCGCTGGAGAGCGGCCTTGGCCAGGACTGGCTCTATGGCCAAGCCGGCGCAGACACCTTGCGCGCCACCGATGCAACGGCCAACGCCTTCAACGTGCTGGTGGGCGGGGACGGCAACGATACGCTGTTCGGTGGCCCGACCGGCTTCGACTACCTCTATGGCGGCGACGGCGTCACCGGCGGCGGCAACGACACTTTTGTCATTTCAGCCAGCTCCGGCATCAAGGTGATGAACGATTTCGAGGCGGGCGGCGTCAACGACGTGGTGCGCCTGCTCGGCACGCCGCTCACGAATTTTGCGCAGGTGCAGGCCAAGCTCAGCTTCTCGGCCACCATCAACGGCACCGTGCTGGTGATCGACCCCGCCACGCAGTTGTGGTTCCTGGGCCTCCAACCCAACCAGTTCACCGCCAGCGACTTCGCCTATGCCTGAATGACGGCGCGTAGCGGGCATGCATCATGGCCGCCAGGCGAACGATCCCGGGCAACGTGAAGTTGCGGGAGATTTGCGGTTTCTGACGCTCCAGAGGCGGGTGGCCCCTCACCGGCATCAGGCGATCGTCATCAGACTCAGCCGCCCGGCGTGAGCGCCGATACGGAAAGTCGGCCCGTCGATCGTGGCTGCCGCTCTGCTCGCAAGGCAGCCAGCATCAGGTTAAGAATTTCTCGATTTCGAGACGTCTTTTCAATGAAATGCAATAGTAAATCGTAAATTAATACACAAACTATCTGTCATTTACCAAGAGTGTTAAAGCTCGTTTACGATTCAAGACCCCAGCTTGGTTGTGCGCGGACCTGAATGGCCCGTGTGTCTTCAACCTAGCGAACCCAGAAGGGGTCCATCCATGGCTATTTCTCTCACTTCGGGCATGAAAAATGCCCTGAACTCGCTAACCGACCTGCAGAGCCAGATCCAGTCGACCAACAATCGCCTGGCCACCGGCAAGAAGGTCAACTCCGCCCTCGACAATGCCGTCAGCTATCTGATCTCCGACGGCCTTCGCTCGCGCGCCAACGCCATCAGCAGCATCCAGGACAACATCGGTCTGACGATCAACGTCCTGAAGCAGACGGACAAGGCGATCAACTCGATCAAGGCCTCGCTCGACCAGGCCGAGGGCACGCTCCGTTCGGCGCTCAACGCCGGCGGCTCCAACGCCCGCGCCACCACGACCTTCCAGTTCAGGAACGCCGCCGGCAATGCCGACGCCACCCAGCTCCTGACCGA
>JAIYAJ010000599.1 GCA_027489105.1 Zymomonas sp.
AGAAGATCGTCAAGCTGCTGACCGAGCTCAACTTTCCCGCCGAGCGGCTCGAGATCGAGATCACCGAAGCTGCACTGCTCGAAAATCAGGGCTTCGCTCTGGCGATCATTGCCAGCCTCAAGAACCAGGGCATCCGTGTCGCGCTCGACGATTTCGGCACAGGCTATTCCAGCCTGACCCATTTGCGCGCGATGCCGCTCGACCGGGTGAAGATCGACCGGAGCTTCGTCCTGCGCATGGTCGAGGATGCCGATGCCGCCGCGCTCGTCCGCATGATCATGTCGCTGGCCGAAGGGCTGAACATCGAGGTGATCGCCGAAGGCGTCGAAAATGCCGAGATCGCGGCCCTGCTGGGCGAGATCGGCAATGTCACCGTCCAGGGCTGGCATTTTGGCCGCGCGGCGCCGGCGCGCAACACGCGGGGCCTGCTTGCCGGACGCGGCCAACTGATCGCCGCCAGCCCCAGCGCAGTGGCGGGCGGTGTCGTGGCCATGCGCCAGGGCCGCAAGAAGCGCGCCTGATCCTGCTGCAGCAACGGGCCCGCCTGTGGACTTCATCGCCCTGAAACCCTAAGTCGCGCGTGCCATGAAGCTTCGCTTTCACAAGATGCACGGTCTGGGCAACGACTTCGTCGTGATCGACGCGCGTGACGGCGCGGTCGAACTCGCGTCCGCCCGCGTCCGGGCGATCGCCGATCGCAAGACCGGGGTCGGCTGCGACCAGCTGATCCTGCTCCAGCCGTCGGATGTCGCGGATGCCCGGATGCGCATCTTCAACGCCGATGGCAGCGAGGTCGAAGCCTGCGGCAACGCGACCCGCTGCGTCGTCAGCCTGCTGGGCGGAACGGCGCGGCTGGAAACGCTCGGCGGAATGCTCGAAGGCCGGGCCGAGGGCGATGCCGTCGCAGTCGACCTGGTCGAGCCAAGCTTCGACTGGGACGCGATCCCGCTGGCCTATGCGATGGACACGCGGGCGATGCCGGTCGGCTGGGAAATGCTGGAGGCGCCGGCTGCGGTCAATGTCGGCAATCCGCATGTGATCTTCTTCGTGGGTGAGATCGATGCGGTGCCGCTCGAGCGGCTCGGCCCGCTGATCGAGACCGACCCGCTGTTTCCGGCGAAGATCAACGTCAACGTCGCGACCGTCGACAGCCGCTCCGATATCCGGCTGCGCGTGTGGGAGCGCGGCGTCGGGCTGACCGATGCCTGCGGAACGGGTGCCTGCGCGACGGCGGTCGCGGCGATCCGCGCGGGCCTCGTCGACTCGCCGGTGCGCGTGACGCTGCCCGGTGGACCGCTGACGATCGACTGGGCGCCGGGCCGCCCGGTGCGCATGACCGGTCCCGCCACCCATGTCTTTACCGGCGAGCTCGATCTCGGGGCGGATATGGGAGCGCTCTGATGAGCGGCCCCGAGCTGATCACCCTGGGCTGTCGGCTCAACATCGCCGAGAGCGAGGCCATGCGCGCCGCAGCGGCGGACGATAACGGCCTGATCATCGTCAACAGCTGCGCCGTCACCAACGAGGCCGTCACCCGCACCCGGCAGGCGATCCGCCGCGCTGCGCGTCGCCGCCCGGATGCGCGCATCGTCGTCACCGGCTGCGCCGCCCAGATCGACCCCGCGGCCTTCGCCGCCATGCCAGAGGTCGCCCGCGTGATCGGCAATGCGGAAAAGGCGCGGCCCGACCTGCTCGCCTTCGAACGCGGACCGGTGGCGGACATCCACGTCTCCGACATCATGGAACTGCGCGAGACCGCCGGGCATATGGCCTCGGCCTTTGCCGGCCATGCACGTGCCTTCGTCGAGGTGCAAAATGGCTGCGATCATCGCTGCACCTTCTGCGCCATCCCCCAGGGTCGCGGGAACAGCCGCTCGGTGCCCGCCGGACGCGTGATCGACCGCATCCACGCACTGGTCGACCAGGGCCATGAAGAGGTGGTGCTGACGGGCGTCGATCTGACCAGCTATGGTCCCGACCTGCCAGGCAGCCCTACGCTCGGCCAGCTGGTCGAGCGCATCCTGACCCATGTACCCGCCCTGCGCCGGCTGCGCCTGTCCTCGCTCGACTCGGTCGAGATCGACGAACGGCTGTTCGCGCTGCTGACCGGCGAAGCGCGGATCATGCCGCACCTGCACCTGTCGCTGCAGGCGGGCGACGACATGATCCTGAAGCGGATGAAGCGCCGCCATGACCGCGCCCATGCCGTGGCGATGGTCCAGCGGCTCAAGGCCGCCCGGCCCGAGATCGCGATCGGCGCCGACCTGATCGCCGGCTTTCCGACCGAGGACGAAGCGATGGCGGCGAACAGCGCCGCGCTGATCGACGATTGCGACATCGTCTTCGCGCATGTCTTTCCCTATTCGCCGCGCGCCGGCACGCCCGCAGCGCGAATGCCGCAACTGCCGCCGTCCGTCGTCCGTGCCCGGGCCGAGGCCTTGCGCGCGCGGGGCGATGCCCGCCGCCAGGCGTGGCTCGCCGGGCTGGGCGGCAGCCGGCAGAGCCTGCTGGTCGAGCGCGGCGGCGTCGGCCATGCACCCAATTTCGCCCGCGTGCGGATCGAAGGCACCATCCCGCGCGTAGGCAGCATCGCCGAGGCAACCATCACCGGCCATGACGAGCATGGCCTAACAGGCAGGATCGAATGAGCGAATTGCGCTGGCACGAAAAGCTGTTCGGGGGATTCAGGAAGACCTCCGATCGGCTGGGCGAGAATCTGACCGGCCTGTTCGGCAAGGCCGCGCTCGACGACGCCACGCTCGACGAGATCGAGGAGGCGCTGATCGCCTCCGACCTCGGGCCGGCGACATCGCGCCGCATCCGCGAACGCCTCGCCGGAGAAATGTTCGAGAAAGGTCTCGACGAGCGCCGCCTGCGCGAAATCGTTGCGCAGGAGATCGAGAAGGTTCTCGCCCCTGCCGCCAAGCCGCTCGAGATCGAGGCCTTTCCGCGTCCGCAGGTCATCCTCGTCATCGGCGTCAACGGCTCGGGCAAGACGACGACGATCGCCAAGCTGGCGCACTGGCTGCAGGAACAGGATTATGCGGTGATGCTCGTCGCGGGCGACACCTTCCGTGCTGCCGCGATCGGGCAGCTCAAGGTGTGGGCCGACCGCATCGGCGTGCCGATCATCAGCGGCCAGGAAGGCGGCGATGCGGCCAGCCTCGTCTTCGAGGGGGTGAAGCAGGGGACCGAGAAGGGCATCGACGTGCTGATCGTCGACACTGCCGGCCGCCTGCAGAACAAGACCGGCCTGATGGACGAGCTCGGCAAGATCCGGCGCGTGCTGGGCCGGCTCAACCCCGCCGCGCCGCATGACGTGCTGCTCGTGCTCGACGCGACGACCGGGCAGAATGCGTTGAGCCAGATCGAGATCTTCAAGGAAACCGCCGGGGTGACCGGTCTGGTGATGACCAAGCTTGACGGAACGGCGCGCGGCGGCGTGCTGGTCGCGGCCGCCGAACGCTATGGCCTGCCGGTCCATGCGATCGGCCTTGGCGAGTCGATCGACGACCTCAAGCCCTTCGACCCTGCAGAGGTAGCACGCGCGATCGCGGGCCTCGAGAGGATCGCGAAATGAGCGCGTCGACGCCTGCGCCCGACCGCGAGGCCGGTTCGGGCCTCAAGCTGCTGATCGATCTCGGGCCTCTGGTCGTCTATCTGGCGGCCTGGTGGCTGACCAAGGACGTCGTTCGGGCGACCGCGATCTTCATGGGGGCGACCTTCGTCGCCATCGCGGCGTCGTGGATACGGACGCGGCGCATCTCGCCGATGCTCCTCTTCTCGGGTGTGATGGTCGCGGTGTTCGGCGGCCTGACCGTGTGGCTGCACGACGCCACTTTCATCAAGATGAAGCCGACCGTCTATTATCTGATGGTCGCCGGCATTCTCGGCTTCGGCCTCTACACCGACCGGCCTACGCTGAAGCTCGTCCTTGGCCAGGCTTATCCCGGCCTCACCGACCTCGGCTGGACCAAGCTCACCCGCAACTGGGCGATCTTCTTCGTGGCCATGGCGGTCGCGAACGAGGCGGTGTGGCGCTCGACCAGCATGGAATTCTGGCTCGGCTATAAATTGTGGGGTGCGCTCCCCGCGACGATCCTGTTCGCCATCGCGAATGTGCCGATGCTGATGCGGCACGGGCTGAACAGCGAGACGGCCGAGGATGCTGCGCTGCCCCCGCAGGGCTGAAACCTTTCGCTAAGCCTCTGTATTTCATGTAAGTTTCATCAAACTGTAACGCTGGGCTTACCTTCCGTTTACCAGCGCCGCTTAGGACTTTGGGCGGAGGAGGCGTCGATGAGCTTCGATATGGCGATCATGCCCGCAAGGGTGGATGAGCGTCTGCGCCCGGCGATGATCACCCGATCGGTCGGGGCAGAGTCCGGAGTCCGTGACGTGATCGCCTGTTTTCGCGACTGTCCGGAACTGGAGGCGCTTCCCGTCGTCGACGGAGACGGTCGTCCGCTCGGTGCCGTGCTCGAGCGCGACGTCCGCCGCCTTCTGCTCAACCCGTTCGGCCATGCGCTGCTGTGCAACCACAGCCTCTATCGTCGCCTCGACGGTTTCGTCAGCGCCGTGCCGGTGGCCGAGGCCGACGCGCCCCTCGGCGAACTTTTCGCGCTCGTCTCGTCGGGGGAGGGGCATGACGCCATTCTCCTTACGCGCGAGGGCCGTTTCGTCGGGGCTGTCAGTGGTCGGACCTTGTTGCGGCTTGCCGCCGATCGCGAGGCGGAACTGGGCCGACGTCGCGCGGCGCGGTTGCGCCGCATCGCCGAGGCGTCGAGCGCGATGCGCGCGGAGGCGGCGGCCTTGTCGGGCGACATGATGGAGGTCTCTTCGGCGCTCGAGGAAAGCGCAGGCCGCATGGGCGCCCGGGCTCGCGATGTCGGCGCCAAGGGCCTTTCGGTCATGACCGCTGCCGCGCAGGCGGCCGACAATGTCGGTGCCGTTGCCGAACAGGGCCGGGAGCTGGTGGCATCGCTCGGCCAGCTGAGCAGCGAGGTTGCCGCCGCTCGCTCGTCGACACTGCACGTTGCCGGAATGATCGAGGAGGGCGGGCGCCGCGCCCGGCAGCTGGGTGAAACGACCGATGAGATCGGGGCGGTCGTGGAAACGATCGATGCCGTCGCCCGGCGGATCAATCTGCTCGCGCTGAACGCCACGATCGAGGCGGCGCGCGCGGGCGAAGCCGGGCGGGGCTTTGCGATCGTCGCTTCCGAGGTGAAAGCGCTCGCCCGCCAGACACGCGATTCAGTCGGCTTGATCGCCGCGCGGATCGACAGCGTGCGCAGCGGTGTGGGCAGCGTCGCGGCCGGGCAGGCCGGTATCGAGGCCGCCATCGCCGCGCTCGACGATCTGTCGGCCACGGTCGATGCGGCTGTGGAGCGCAATCGCAAGGTGGGAGAAGCGGTCAGCGCCAATGTCCGCGACGCCGCCGGGGCGAATGAGCACATCCGGACCCAGGCGTCGGAGATCAGCGGCAGTGCCGCGGATGCGGCGTCAGGCGCCGAGCAGATTTCCGGGATAGCCCGCTCATTGACCGATGGCGCAGCGCGGCTGCGACAGAGGCTGGGACGCTTTCTGGACGAGATCGAAGAGGCTTAGCGCCCCCTCCGGCGAGGGGGCGCTTGCCGATGTCAGCCAGCCACTGTCAGGCGGCGGGAAGGTCGGCGGCTGCAACTGCGTCGCCTTCGACATTGCGCGAGACGAAGTCCCAGTTCACGACCTTGCCGAGCACGGTTTCGGCGAACTTCGGCCGGGCGTTGCGATAGTCGATATAATAGGCATGTTCCCACACATCGAGGGTCAGAAGCGGCTTGAGATCGCTTTGGCTGAGCGGCGTCTCGCCATCGTGGAGCGAGGTGATGACCAGCTTGTCGCCCGCTAGCGCAAGCCAGGCCCAGCCGCTGCCGAAATGGCCGACCGCTCCGGCGGACAGCTTCTTCACCAGTTCCTCCTGGCTGCCGAAGCTCGCCTCGATCATTTTCGCCAGCTTGCCCGACGGCTTTGTCGACCCCTCCGGGGCGAGGCACTGCCAGAAGAAATTATGGTTCCAGATCTGGCCCGCGTTGTTCGACAGCGGCTTGTCGCCCATGTCCTTGGCCAGCTTGACGATCTCGACCAGCGACTTGCCCTTCAGCCCCTTCTCGTCGAGCCAGCCATTGACCTTGTCGACATAGGCCTGATGGTGCTTGCCATGGTGATAGTCGAAGCTCTCCGCCGACAGGACCGGCTCCAGCGCCGCACGGTCGAAGGGAAGGGGGGGAAGCGAGAACGCCATTGGAAACTCCATGAGCCTGTGGATGGAAAAATACGGCTCCTCAACGATTTGGAGGGCGGGAAGGTCCACCGAAAAGCGACCTGTCGTGGCGTTCCGGCGACGCGGCATCGCTCCCGCCGCCGAACGGCATCGCGCGTTCATCATAATGTGTGACAAAAGCGGAACGAATTTCTAAACTGCGCCGGGAAAGCGATCCGCGTTGCCAAGGGTGCGGACGCAAGATGCAGGGGAATTCCATGGATAAATTTTTCGCCAATCTGCACCTGGTGCTGGCCGTCGGCCTGGCCGCCGCGATCGCGCTGATCGCCTATGCGCATCCGGACCCGTCGATGCTTGCCAACTATGTGCTCCGCTGGCTGCACGTGTTCTTCGGTATCGTCTGGATCGGCCTTCTCTATTATTTCAACTTCGTCCAGATTCCGACCATGCCGTCGGTGCCGGCCGAGCTGAAGCCGGGCGTTACCAAATATATCGCTCCCAAGGCGCTGTTCTTCTTCCGCTATGGCGCGCTGCTGACCGTCGTCACCGGCCTGTCGGTGGCGCATGTGACCGGCTATCTGGTTGCCGCGCTGACCTTCGCGCCCGACTATCGCCTGATCGGGATCGGCATGTGGCTGGCGCTGATCATGGCGTTCAACGTGTGGTTCCTGATCTGGCCGGCGCAGAAGAAGGCGCTGGGCATCGTCGAGGCCGACGCCGACACCAAGGCGGCCGCTGCCAAGACCGCGATGATCTTCTCGCGCACCAACACGCTGCTTTCGATCCCGATGCTCTATTCGATGACCAACGCCAATTTCGGCTGAGAAGCATCGACTCCACGGATGAACGGGCCGGGGGAGCAATCCTCCGGCCCTTTTGTTTCAGCGGCGCCTTTGCCAGGCGCGCCGCGCGCCGCGCGCGATCCTTCGCAGCGGTCCGGGCAGCCGATCGAGCGGCCCGGTCGCCGAAATATCGGTGCGCGACGGGCGCTGATAGGCGATCGGCGGAATGGCGAGATGGGTCGGGCAATCCTGCCTTGCGCGCC
Source organism: Zymomonas sp. (assembly GCA_027489105.1). The sequence continues at coordinate 7,308 of JAIYAJ010000599.1, forward strand.
GAAACCAGTTATAGGCGCCATCGACGTCCATCGGGCCACCATCCGGGCTGCCGGCGGGGCGTGCCAGCATTGAGTCGAGATAGCCGGGCAGCGCTGCGATCGCAGCCGGGCCGAACCCCAGGCAATGGGCAAGCCGGATATTCAGCGCAGGGGGGACCCGCATGAGGCCGGAGCCGGTCAGATCGAGGCCCGCATCGCCTTCGGGCAATTCATGGCCGCCATAGAAGAGGCCGAGCCCCTCGGCATCGAGCCGGTCGAGCAGCTCCGGCAGGCGGCCCGGCGCGCTCGCCACGAAGTCGCAATCGTCCTCCAGCATCAGGATCGATCGCATCCCCTCGCTGCGCGCTTCGGTCAGTACGCCAAGCTGGCTCAGAAAGGCGCCGTGCGCACCGACGCTGCGAAAGGGGCCGGCGGATTCGGGCCGGACGGCATCGAACAGCCGCACATGGGGATGGTCGAAGCCGAGGCCGAGCCGCGCGAGTTCGCCCGCCATCTCCTGCCTGCGGTCGTGCCGGGCCGCGAGATTGATCACATAGAGCCGATCGAAGGTCGCGAAGAGGCGATCGGCCAGGCTCATCCCTGCCGGTCGAGCAGATCGTGACGGCGCAGCGCATGGCGCAGCTGGTCGTAGCTGAGCTTCAGCGCGAGTGCGGTGGCGCGCTGGTTGAAGCGGCAGCGCCGCAGCGCATCCTCCAAGAGCATCTTCTCATAGGTCAGGACCGCCGTCCGGAAGTCCTCGCAGCTGCTCGCTGGCGCTGAGACCGCAGCCTGCGCCGCGGGTGAACCGGCCCTTTCGGGGGATGCTGCGGCCGCCGTCGGGCTCGCTCCGACGGGCGCGGCCGATGCCGTTGTCGGACGCCAGGGGCTCTCGAACGGATCGAACTGGATATCGTCGATCGGCCGCTCCGGATCGTCCCAGCGATAGACGGCGCGCTCGACCACGTTGCGCAGCTCGCGGACATTGCCGGGCCAGGGATGGTCGACCAGCGTTGTGGTGGCCCCCGCCGAAAAGCCGGGCCAATGCGGCCAGCCCAGTTCCGAAGCCATGCGTCGTCCAAAATGATCGACGAGGACCGGCACGTCGCCGTCGCGGGCGCGCAGTGGCGGCAGGGTGATGACCTCGAACGACAGCCGATCGAGCAGATCGGCGCGGAAGCGCCCACGCTCGACGAGGTCCGGCAGATGCTCGTTCGTCGCGGCGACGATGCGGACGTCGACCCGAACCGGCCGCGACGCACCGATCCGCGTGACCTCGCCATATTCCACCGCGCGCAACAGCCGCTCCTGCGCGCCCATCGACAGCGTCGCCAGTTCGTCGAGGAAGAGCGTCCCGCCATGCGCTTCTTCGAAACGCCCCGCGCGTGCCTTTGTCGCGCCGGTAAAGGCGCCGGCTTCATGACCGAACAGCTCGGCCTCGATCAGCGTCTCCGGCAGGGCGGCGCAGTTCAGCGTGACGAGCGGGCCATCCCAGCGCTGCGACAGGCGATGGAGGCGCTCGGCGACCAGCTCCTTGCCGGTGCCCCGTTCGCCGATGACGAGCACCGGACGGTTGAGCGCGGCGGCGCGGCTGGCCCGCTCGACCGAGTCGAGAAAGGCCAGCGACTGGCCGATGAACTGGGCTTCGCGCTGCATGCCACAGGATTGGCGTAAAATCCCAAGACTTGGCAATAGCGAAATGTGCCAACCTCCTCTCGGCCTCCACTATTACTTTGTAAATAAGGGATTTTTGGAATTGGCACGGCTTCTGCATTGCATCAGCCATACCGGCACTGCCGGAACCGGAACGACAGGGAAACAGGATAATGTTCGGTCTCGACACCATCGACCTCCAGCGCATCACGGTCTCGGCCGTGGGCGCCGCGCTTCTCTCGCTGATCTGTATCCTGGGGGCGGTTGCCCCTGCGCAGATCGGCCCCGCCGCCTTCCAGCAGGAGGGTACCCTCCGTTAACGCATGGCGTCCGCCGCCGGACGGGTTAGACTGCCGGCGGTCCCGCCAAGCCAGTATCGAGCGTAATCAAGGAGCCTGACAGATGGGGATTTTCTCCCGCACCCGCGACATCATCGCCGCCAACGTCACCGACCTTCTCGACAAGGCCGAAGACCCGGCGAAGATGATCCGCATGATTATCCTCGAAATGGAGGAGACTCTCGTCGAGGTGCGCGCCTCCGCCGCGCGGACGATCGCCGACCAGAAGGAACTGCGTCGCCAGATCGCCAAGCTCGAGACCGTCCAGGCCAACTGGCTAGAAAAGGCCGAACTGGCGCTGTCCAAGGACCGCGAGGACCTGGCCAAGGCCGCGCTGGTCGAAAAGCAGAAAGCCGCCGATCTCGCCGGCCAGCTGCACGAAGAGATCGACCTGCTCGATGAGTCGCTGAAGGCGTCCGAAGCCGACATCGCCAAGCTGCAGGGCAAGCTGCGCGAGGCGCGGGCGCGCCAGAACAGCATCGTGACCCGCCTCGAATCGGCCAATAACCGCGCCCGCATGCGGGAAATGTATGCCGGTCCGAAGATCGACGAAGCTTTCTCGCGCTTCGAACTGCTCGAACGCCGCGTCGATTATGCCGAGGGTCGCGCCGAAGCGGCGGGCATGGGCGCAGCACCCAAGTCGCTCGAGGAGGAGATCGCCGAACTGCGCTCGTCCGACAAGGTCGACGCCGAACTGGCCGCGCTGAAGGCCAAGGCGCAGAGCAAGGGGGCCTGAGGCGATGGAAGGTCTCGTCCCGATCGGGGTGGTCGGCATCCTCTTTCTCGGCCTGCCCTGGCTGGTCTTCCACTATGTCACCCAGTGGAAGAAGAATGGCGGGCTGACGGTCGAGGACGAGAAGCTTCTCGACGACATGCATGAAATGGCCCGTCGCCTGGACGATCGCGTCGCCACGCTGGAACGGATCCTGGACAGTCAGGACCCCAGCTGGCGGCCGCGCCAGGTCGCAGAGCGTGGCCAGGAGGAATGGCGCCGCGATCACTGATCGCCAGGACGCCGACAGAACAGGAAGGGAAGGTTCGAAATGTCCGCTCGCCGCACAAAATTCTATGTCGACAAGCGCAACCGCAAATGGCTGGGCGTCTGCGCGGGACTTGCCGACTATACCGGGATCGACGTCACGCTGGTCCGCGTCGGCACCGTGTTGCTGACCCTGATCGGGGGCTTTCCCTGGACATTGGTCGCCTATCTGCTGGTCAACTGGCTGGTCGACGACAAGCCGCGCGAATTCTACGAAAGCGACCGCGAGGAGCAGAAGTTCTGGCAGACCGTGCGGGCCCGGCCCGGCGCCTCGGTCCGTGACGTCCGCGCCCGCTTCCGCGACATCGATCGCCGGATTGCCGATGTCGAGACGCACGTCACCAGCCACAATTCGGCGCTGGCCCGCGAGATCGACGCGCTCCGCTGAGCTGCGCTTCGCGCCGGATCGCCAAGGCCGTCGAGGCGCGGCACCGTCAACATCATGGCGTTCGTCGAACCGGGAATGATGTTCGTCGAACGGTCGAACCGACAGTCCTGTAAACAGCGATGGCTGTCGGGTTAGGGGAAGACAGATGGATATTCCGATGGCAGTTCTGGTGCCGGGTGCGACGATCGTCGCCATTCTCGGTGTCGCCGGCTGGATCGTGACGACCTGGCTCAGGGTCAAGCATGGCTATCCGCTGGAGAACAGCTGGGGCAAGGCGGTCTATCCGCGCAGCAGCGACGAGACGATGGAGCGGGTCAAGCTCCTCTCCGGCGAGAATGCCCAGCTTCGGGCCGAACTGTCCGCCGTCAAGGAGCGGCTCGCCACGGTCGAACGCATCGTCACCGACAGCAGCTTCCGCCTCGACCAGGAAATCAACGCCCTGCGCGGCCCGGCCAACTGAGGTCCTCTTATGGTCAATCTCTTTTACTACATGATCGCCAGCATTCCGCTGGTCGCCATCCTCGGCTGGGTCGCCACCGAATGGATGTCGCTGCGGAAGAAGCAGATCGAGGTCCTGTCCAGGGACACCGCCGAGAAGGCCGCCCAATATGCGGCGAAGACCGAACGGCTCGAACAGCGCGTTGCGGTGCTCGAACGGATCCTGACGGACCGTTCCACCGATCTGGCAGCCGAGATCGATCGTCTGCGCGATCAACCACTCAACTGATTGCATCCGCGAGGAGAAGCAGGATGAACCCCTTTGAAATGGTCGTGCTGATCGTCGCCATCACGGCGGTCACGAGCATATTCCGCGCCAAATATGGCGTTACGCGCAAGGGCGAAAAATGGGCCCGGCGCGACAATGGTGACACCGAAAGGCTGCGGGAAGAGATGCGCCTGCTCAAGGAGCGGGTCGCCGTCCTCGAACGCATCGCCACCGAAAATGACCGCGGCATGGCCCTTGATCGCGAGATCGAGGCGCTGCGCCGGGTCGACTGATCCTCAAGGAAGGAACGGGACCATGATCGACTCTACCTTCTGGCTCACCGTGAGCGGGGCGGGACTGATTGGCCTCGGCGTCGTCGCCTGGGCGGCGCTGGCCGGCTGGCGCGGCTGGCTCGAACTGGAAAGGATGCGCCTCGAGCGGCGCATTCCGGTTGCGAGCGAGCCATCGCTCGGGCCGTCGCCCGCCGCGCGTATCGAACTGGCCGATCTCAAGGAACGTATCCGCAAGCTCGAAGCGATCGCCTCCGGCGTCGACCTCTGACACGCCGCCGGTCGGGCTCAGCCCTGACCGATCCAGTCCGCCACGTCCGCCGCCACCTGATTGGCGGCCTGATTGAGACCCGCCGTCACGCTTGCGGCGTCCTCGCCCGCCACCGGGATACGCGCCTCGAACCTGCGGGTCTTCACCTCGTCGCTGCCCGCCCGCGCCAGCGTTGCGTCATAGGTCACCAGAACCTGCCGCTGTCCACCGAGCAGCTGGAAGGCGATGAGCGTGCCTCCGAGGCGATTGTCCGGGGTGATCGACGCATTGCGATGGTCCGGCACGAAGCGGCCGGTCTTCGCCTCGATCGTCTCGGCGAGAACCGAGCGGAAGAGGGCACCGGGCGTATCGACCCAGGCGACCTTGGGCAGATAGGCGAAGGTCATGCCCGTCTGCACCGCGATGCGCTGGTTTCGCAGCTGCGAGGGAAGGGCGGGCATCGCGACGCTGACGGCCTGCGCATCGCGGGCGACCTTGGCGGTGCCGGCCGGAACGGTCGCCTGCGCGGTCAGACCCACCAGCCGCTCGGGCGGATCCTCACCCAGGCTGACGCAGCCCGACAGAAGAACGGCGGCAGAAACGGCGATCAGCGAACGGCGCAGCATGGCCCTCAATCCTTCGACTTATAATCGGGAAGCTTCGATCCACCCAGCACGGCGCCGGCGCCGCCCCGGTCGAGCTTCGACGAAATGGCGTTCAGCGAGTCCGACATCTCGGCGATGTTGCGAACGAGCTGGTTGATCTGCGGCACAGTCTCGGACGAGAAGCTCTTCAGGCCCGGACGGGCGTCGGTGATCGCCGCGTCGAGGGTCTCCAGCGTGTGCTGGGCCGAAGCGGTCGCCTTGTTGAGATTGGCCATGGCCGGGCGGACATCGCTCTGAACAACGCCGTTGGTCGTCTCGGCCAGTTCGCCGACGCGTTCGGCTGCGAGGCCCGCCTGCTCCATCGTGGTCTTCAACTGGACGACGGCGGCCGCGATCTCCGGGCCACGATTGGCCAGGTCGCCCGACAGCCGGTCGACATTGGCGAGGATGCCGGTGATCGATTTCTGATTCTTGTCGTTGAGCAGTTCGGTGAGCCGTCCGGTCAGCGTGGAGATGCGCTGAAGCAGTTCGGGCGCCGAATTGAGCAGTTCGCCCAGCGCACCCGGCTTGGTCGGGATCACGGGAACGCCGTAAGGTCCCGGCTCGATGATCGGCGGAGCATTCTTGACCGCACCATCCAGATTGACCTGGCTGACCCCGGTGAAGCCGACGCCCGCGATGGTGGCGGTCGTGCCCTGGAGGATCGGCGAGTCCTTCTCGACCGCGATGCGGACGCGAACGAATTCGGGGCTGTCGGGCATCAGCCGGATCTCTTCGACCTTGCCGACGGGGACGCCAGAGAAGTTCACCGGCGACCCTTTGGCGAGGCCGTCGACCGACGTCTTGAAGAAGATGTCGTAGCGCTGGATGCTGTTGGTGTTGAACCCCGCCAGCCAGACGATAAACGCCAGCAACGCCACGAGCAGGGCCAGAACGACCCCGCCGACGAGCACATGATTAGACCGGGTTTCCATCAGTCCCTCATTCCCCGGCGCCCTTTGCAGCCGCCCGTTCGGCGGCATCGGCCGCCACTCGCCCACGTGGGCCGTTGAAATATTCCTGAATCCACGGATGGTCCAACGCCAATAGTTCCGGGATCGTTCCAACCGCGATCACGCGCTTGTCCGCCAGCACGGCGACCCGGTCGCAGATGGCATGCAGCGTGTCGAGGTCGTGGGTGATCAGGAAAACGGTGAGTCCGAGCGTCTTCTGCAGCGACCGGATCAACTCGTCGAAGGCGGCGGCACCGATCGGGTCGAGCCCCGCCGTCGGCTCGTCAAGGAACAGCAGCTGCGGATCGAGCGCAAGTGCTCGCGCCAGACCTGCGCGCTTCTTCATACCGCCCGACAGTTCGGACGGATATTTGGGACCCGCCTCCGCCGGCAGGCCCGACATGGCGACCTTATAGGCGGCGATCTCGTCGAGCAGCACCGGATCGAGCCGGGGATAATATTCGCGGATCGGGACCTGGACATTCTCGGCCACGGTCAGCGTCGAGAACAGCGCGCCGCCCTGAAACAAAACGCCCCAGCGGCTGCGGACCTGCTTGGCCTCGCTTTCGTCGCGGTCGATCATCGGCTCGCCGAACACCTCGACCGTACCGGTCACCGGGCGCTGCAGCCCGATGATCGAGCGCATCAGCACCGACTTGCCGGTACCCGATCCGCCGACGACGCCGAGGATCTCGCCGCGACGCACATCGAGATCGAGCCCCTCATGCACGATCTGGTCACCAAAGGCATTGCTCAGACCCTGCACCCGGATGACGATATCCCCGTCATGGACGTTCAGCCGCGCCATCAGATCCACCCGATCGAGCTGAAGAACACGGCGAACACCGCGTCGATGACGATGACGAGAAAGATCGCCTGAACCACCGAGGCGGTCGTGCGCAGGCCGACCTCCTCGGCATTGCCCTTGACCTGCATGCCCTGGTAGCAGCCGCACATCGCGATCAGCAGCCCGAACACCGGGGCCTTGATAAGGCCGACCCACAGGTCGGTCATCGGCACCACCTCGCGGATGCGCTGGATGAAGGTTATCGGCGGTATGTCGAGGTCGATCCAGCAAAAGATGCCGCCGCCGATGATGGCCACGACCGCCGCGTAGAAACCGAGCAACGGCATCAGGATGACGGTCGACAGGACGCGTGGCAGGATCAGTGCTTCCATCGGTGATACGCCGATCGTCCGCATCGCGTCGATCTCCTCGGCGAGTTTCATCGAACCGAGCTGTGCGGCGAAGGCGCTGCCCGAGCGGCCCGCGACCATGATCGCGGTCATCAGCACGCCCAGCTCGCGCAGGGTTATGCGCCCGATCAGGTTGACGGCGAACACTTCCGCCCCGAACTGCCGCAGCTGCACTGCGCCCTGCTGGGCGATGACGATACCGATCAGGAAGCTCATCAGCCCGACGATCGCCAGCGCCTGGACGCCGACGACCTCGAACTGGCGCGTCATCGCGTTGAAGCGGAAGCTGCGCGGGTGGGTGATCAGGCCCCAGAGGCCGATCATCGTTGCGCCGAAGAAGCCGACCAGTCCGCGCAGCGAATCGAGCGATGCATAGACTGCGTCGCCGATCTCGCGCAGCACGCGCACGAAAGGCGGGCTCGAATCGGGTCGGATCTTGAGCGGCTTGTCGGCGGCGGCGAGCTGTTCGAGCAGCTGGCAAACCTCTTCGTCGGCGCCGACGACGCGTGCATCGCAACGCCGCACGATCCGGTGGACGAGCCACGCCCCGACCGTGTCCATCCGGTCGACGTCCTTGAGGTCGATTTCTTCCGGGCTTGCGTCGAGCGCCGACAGCCGGCGCGACAGATCACCGATCCTGGCGAGCGTCAGCTCGCCGGAAAAGCGCAATATGCCCTGATCGAACTGAAAATCGGCGGGAGCGTTCATCAGACCCAGGAGTGGCGCAAAGACCGGAGATCGGCAAGCATCCGTAATGAAATGTGTCGCCCCGTGATTTGTTCCTTGCCAATTGTTGCTTATAGGGCGGGCCGATGACCGAACTCGCGATCTACGACATGGACCGGACGATCACCCGGACCGGCACCTTCACCCCCTTCATGATCCACGCGGCCACGCGGCTGGCGCCCTGGCGCCTCGTCTTCGTGCCCTTCGCCGCCGGGGTGATGCTGGCCTATGTCTGCAAGCTGATCGAGCGCAAGCGCGTCAAGGAGCTCAACCAGGCGATGCTGATCGGGCGTCGCATCCATGCCGACCGGCTGACGCCGATCGCCGAGAGCTTCGCCGACCACATCCTGAAGCATAATGTCCGGGCCGGTGCGCTGGAAAGCCTGGCCGAAAACCGCGCCGCCGGTCGCCGGCTGGTGCTGGCGACGGCGTCGTCGCGCATCTGGGTCGAACCGATCGCCCGGCGGCTGGGAATGGACGATGTCATCGCCACCGGGGCGATCAAGGGCATCGACGATTATGTCAGCCACAAGGTCGATGGCGAGAATTGCTATGGTCCCGCCAAGCTGCGGATGATCCAGGCATGGATGGGGCTGGAGCGGCTCGACCGCTCGGCATGCCGTATCCGCTTCTATTCGGATCATATCTCCGACGTGCCGGTGCTCGAATGGGCGGATGAGGCGATCGCGTCCAATCCCCATGCGGGGCTGCGCGAGGAAGCGCGCCGTCGCGGATGGACGATCGTCGACTGGGATTGAGAAGAAGCATCGAACCGGCGCTTGGGCGCCGGGAGGGTGATCAGCCCTCGGCGCTCTGCAGTGCCTGAACGGCGGCGGCGGTGGACGTGGAGCCATCCTTGTAGATGAAGCCGTTGACCGGATAGGCCTTGTTGCCGACCTTGCCGATCGGTGCGAACCACACCTTGACCTGGCTCCAGTCGTTCGACGGCGAGGCGTCGACCACGGTCACGTCACGCTCGACCTGGCCGCGGCGGCCATTGATGACCGACCAGTTTGCGTGGGTGATCTTGATCACGCGGTCGCTGACGACCTTCGTCACGGTGGCGACATGGCCCGAGCGCATCGAGCCGATCGCCTTGAACACCATCACCGAACCGATCTGCGGGGTCGAGCCGCGCAGATATTTACCGACCGCCTGGTTCCACCAGCTGGCGGCGGCGCCGAACAGCTGGATGCCGGAGAACATGCGGGCAAAGGGTGCGCACTGGATGGTCTGGGCCTGGGCGGCGGACGGCGCGATCGCCATGCAGGCAAGCAGCATGGAACCAATCATTGCGCGCATCGTTCTGGTCATTTGGATTCCCCAACCCGTCCCGTAGCCTGTGACTGGCAGCACAGACGGCGTTAGGAAAGCCCATCACGGTTAAGCTGCCGCTCATATTCGGCGAGTCGTTTGCGCCAAGCGATGACCTGCATCTTATCCACAGGCGGCGGCACGGTGGCGCAACGATCGGCTGAAAGCGTGCCGTGGCGTCAGGGGGCGAATCGCCCGATCAGGCCAGCGGCACGCTGTCGAAACGGACGGGCTCTCCGATCGCCGAATCGGCCAGGCTGCCTTCCCACATCACGCGATTGCCACGAATGATCGTGCCGAGCGGCTTGCCCGTCAGCGCCATGCCGGTGAAGGGCGACCAGCCGCAGCGCGAAGCCAGCCAGCTTTCCTCGATCGTCCAGCGCGCCTTCAGGTCGACGATGGTGAAATCGGCGTCATAGCCGAGCGCGATCCGTCCCTTGTTGCGCAGACCGAACACGCGCTGCGGGCCGGCCGAGGTCAGCTCGATCAGATGCTGGAGCGTCAGGCGGCCTTCGGCGACATGGTTGAGCATCAGCGGAAGCAGCGTCTGGACGCCGGGCATGCCGCTGGGGGTGGCGGGATAGGTACGCGCCTTTTCCTCGATCGTGTGCGGCGCATGGTCCGACCCCAGCACGTCGGGCACGCCCTGGCGGAGATAATGCCAGAGCCCGTCGCGATGCGCGCCCGAACGGATCGGCGGGTTCATCTGCGCATAGGTGCCGAGGCGCGGATAGGCATCTTCGCCTGCCAGCGTCAGATGCTGCGGGGTCAGCTCGCAGGTCGCGATGTCCTTGTTCTGGGCGATCAGCGCCAGTTCGTCGGGGGTCGTGATGTGGAGGATGTGGATGCGCCGGCCGGTCTCGCGCGCGATACGCAGGATGCGACGGGTGGCGAGGATCGCGCTTTCGTCGTCGCGCCACACGGGATGGCTCGACGGGTCTCCTTCGATCCGCTCTCCTTCGCGCGCGATCATCCGCGCTTCGTCTTCGGCATGGATCGCGACCCGGCGGCTGCCCGAACGCAGCACGCGCGCCAGATGCTCGTCTTCGGCGACGAGCAGGCTGCCGGTCGAGGAGCCCATGAAAATCTTGACCCCTGCGGTGCCCGGCAGGCGCTCCAGCTCGGCCAGCGCCTCGGCATTGGCCGTGGTGGCGCCGACATAGAAAGCATGATCGCACCACATGCGGTGATGGGCGCGGGCGAGCTTGTCGGCGACGGCTTCGGCCGAATCGGTGTTGGGCTTGGTGTTCGGCATCTCGAACACGGCGGTGACGCCGCCGAGCACCGCCGAGCGGCTGCCGCTCTCCAGATCTTCCTTGGTTTCGAGCCCCGGTTCGCGGAAATGGACCTGGCTGTCGATTACGCCCGGGAGCACGTCTAGCCCGGTGCAGTCGATCGTCTCGCCAGCGTCGCCCGTGACGCCGATGCCCGCAATGCGTCCGTCCTTGACGCCGACATCGGCCGCGATCGGCCCGCCGACGGTCCACACCGTTCCGTTCTTGAGGATCAGGTCATAGGTCATGTGCAGCCACCATCGTTGCGCCGGCGGAGGCGGTGTCGCGATCGCACACTCTCCGCGTCGGCACGGGTTAACTTCCGGCGGAGATGCTCCTACCTTCTGCGCATGTCCGATACCACCCTCATCGATCGCGCCGTCATCCGTCTTTCGGGACAGGGCGTCCGCGACTTTCTCCAGGGCCTCGTCACCAACGACGTCGCCGGCCCGCTGCCGGTCTGGGCGGGCCTGCTGACGCCGCAGGGCAAGGCGCTGTTCGACTTCCTCATCTGGGCCGATCCCGCCGATGCGGAGGATGATCTGCTGATCGACTGCGAGGCGGACCAGGCGGAGGCGCTGGTGCGGCGGTTGACGCTCTACCGCCTGCGCCGGCCGATCACGATTGCGCGCGACGAGACGCTGGCGGTTCACTGGTCGCCGACGGGAGCGGAGGGCGTAGCCGACCCCCGGCTTCCGGCGCTCGGCCGCCGCTGGCTGGCTCCCGCCGACGG
>JAIYAJ010000284.1 GCA_027489105.1 Zymomonas sp.
CCCTGGTTCAGCGCGAACAGCGCTTTGATCAGGCTCCCCGCCGCTGCAGACGCGCCGCAATGGCCGATGTCGGGCATGACCGATCCGAGCGGCAGCGCCTCGCGTCGCCCACGATAGGCGGCCGCCGTCGCAGCGATCTCGGCGCGGTCGGCAGACGGTACGCCGCATCCGAACCCTTCGACGAAGGCAACCTCGTCGGGTGTTACCCCCGCCCTTGCGTGCGCGGCGCGAATTGCCTGTTCGAGCGCGGCGGTGGAAACGAGCTGCGACGGCATATCGGTGGCGACCGCGCTCCCGATCCCGTGGATGACGCCGAGAATCGGGTCGCCTCGCCGTTTCGCATCGGCAAGCCGGCGCAATACAAACACGCTTGCCCCTTCGCCCGGCAGATAGCCGTCCGATGTCCCGGCGAAGGCGATTGGCCGGCCGGAGTGGGACAGCTGACCCAGCGCACATTCCTCCGCCAGCCGAGAGACGCCGGATCGCATTTCGGCGCTGGCGCACAGCACGGCATCCACCGCCGGGTCGGCGAGGCGCCTGCCTGCAACCTCCAGCGCAGCAATGAACGACGCGCCGCCGCCAGCCTCTACTGCGCAGATCGGCCCCGTCAGGTCGAAGGCGCGCGCGATCCGCGCCGCTGTGAAACTGGGCGAGAGGTTGAAGAGGCTCGACGCCGACAGCGGCGGCAGATCGGCTGCGAGACACCGCATCGCGGTCTTGAGCGTCCGCTCCCGTTCGCGCGGGCACCGACCGCGCCCGGCCATTGCGCCGCGCAGGTGATGCTCGATCTCGGGCAGGCGCGCGGAGGCGACCTGTTTCAGGCCAAAGTCGCTGCAATGGTCGGCGGCCAGTACCACCGCGACGTTGCTGCCCGGCGGTATGGAAGAACTGCGCGCCGCCTCCTGCGCGAGATCGATCATCAGGTAGTGCAGGGGATCGTACCGCGCGATGTCGGCTGGACGCTCCCCGAAGGCGGCGGCCCGACGGGCCCATACTAAGGGATCGAGCGCCAGCCTGGCACCGAAGTTTGTGTAGATGCCCGGATGCTCGCGCCGCCACGCCTCTTGCGCATCCGCTTCTTCAGCCAAACTTCTCCATCCCGGCGACAGCGGCTGCGGTCGGAAAGGCGCGTGACCGTGCCGAAGGTTGCGGTGCAGCGTTTCCAGGTCCGGCGCATCGGCGAAACGGGCCGCCATGCCGACGATAGCGATGGACTCCGGCGCACCGGCGACCGCGGCGGCACTCGGGGCGGCGGGGAGGGCGGTTGGCGGTGCTTCGACCAGTACATGATAATTCTGCCCGCCACTGGCGATCGCGCTGATCCCTGCGCGCCGCGGCGATACGCGATCGGCGCTGGCGTGGTGCGGATCTGTGGGGCCGACGTTGACGGCATTGAAACGATCGAACGCGGCCCGCGCGCTGTTCGGGCGGACGGGCTGAAATAGCGCCTCCGCTTCGAACAGCGCGAGCGCAGCCACCAGATTGGCAAGCCCTGCTGCTTCCTTGGCGTGGCCAATATGCCCTTTGATCGACCGGATTGGGATCGGTTGCGGTGCCCCGCCATGCGCGCGAATGTAAGAATCGAAGACTTCGGCCTCGATCGCGTCGCCGACGCGCGTACCGCTGCCATGCGTCAGGTACAGGTCGACCGTTCTTGGGACTATCCCCGCCGACTCGTGCGCGCGCGCGATCGCGAGGCCGTGGCCGCGTGGATTAGGCGACAGCATGTAGCGTTCGCGCGCGCCGTCATTCGCCCCGCCGATACCGCGAACGATAGCCCGTACCGGGAGGCCTTTGCGCACCGCGTAGCCCAGTGTGGTTACGACAAGCAGCACGACGCCGTCCGAAATCACGGTGCCGCCATTGTCGTCGGTGAACGGAAAACACCCTTCGCGCGCGAGCAGCCCGGCGTTGGAGTAGAGGACCTGATTGACGGTATCGACATAGGACAGCGCTCCCGCCAGCGCGAACGGCGCGCCCTGCGCAACTTCGAACGCCGCCATGTCCAGCGCTGCCAACCCCCCGGTGCAATTGCCATCCACGACAATTGCTTTGCCGGTCGTACCCATGGCACCGGCGAGCGCCGCGGGAAGATGATGCAGCGCTCGCTCGCCTGCTCGCGCGGGATGCAGCGTTGTCGCCAGGCTGGCGCGAACCTCGGCAGCGATGGCGGCATTCTCGGCGAAGGAGAATTCGTCCGGGTGCGCCCCGGCGACAAGTGCGGGTAGCAAATCACCGGCCGCAGCCAGCAGTCCCGCGTCGTAAATCGCTGGACCACCGCCGCGCGAATGGCCGAGGAAGATCGGAACGGCCTGTCCGGCGGTGGCCTCCTTCGACAGTTGCGCCGATCGAAGCGCGCGATCGAGTGCTTCCAAGAGCCAGGTGCGCGCGACAGTCGCGTCGTGTGGCCCGCTATCTGCAAGAGCGCCACCGCGCAAACTGGACAGGCGCGCATCGCCCTGTCGTGCCTGCGGATCGAAGTAAATATCCGGGTCGATCCGCCCGGCCGGAAAATCGCCGTAACACATCCGGCCTTCGCGTAGGACTGTAGCCAGTTCGTGCGACGTGCATGCGCCGGGCAAGGCGAAACCGTACCCGGTGATGACAATGCTCGCTGCATCCATTTCTGGTGCGCCCCCTGAAGGCATTTATGACGATAGAGGGCTGTCAGCGGGCTTAGTGTCAACCTACTCCCATTGGTAGGTCGACAGCTACAAGTGAATCTTGGACAAAGACGATCTATAGGTCCTTCACGCCGGAAATTCGCATGCCGTATCGTACGGATGGACGTTTGATGCGGGCGTTGATTTGCGAGAGCTGGGGTTTACCCGAAGATTTATGCGTCCGCGAAATCCCGCCACCCATTGCCGACGGTCCGAATGTGCAGATCGACGTGCGCGCCGCTACCGTCAATTTTGCCGATATCTTGATGATCGCGGGCCGATACCAGACGCGGCCCGACCTTCCCTTCACCCCGGGTCTGGACGCCGCGGGCGTGGTTCGGACAGCACCACCGGGGAGCAGTCTGCGGACTGGCGATCGGGTCGTGGCGATCCTCTGGCATGGCGGGTTTGCGGAGCAGGCGTGCGCGGCCGATGCCGAGACCTTTCCCATTCCCGACGCGATGCCGTTCGACACTGCTGCCGTCCTGGCCAGCTCATATGTGAGCGCGGGGCTGGCGCTGGTCGACGTGGCGCGGCTGCAAGCAGGGGAGACCATGCTCGTGCTGGGCGCGGGCGGGGGTGCCGGGGTCGCTGCAGTACAGATCGCGAAAGCTTTGGGCGCACGCGTGGTGGCGCTCGCCGGGACTCCCGAAAAACGGGCGCTCGCCTCGCAGGCCGGGGCCGACTTGGTCGTGCCGTCGACCGCAGCGGATTGGCGCGATCAGGTCGGTGCGTTCGTTGGCGATCGCGGAGCCGACGTCTGTTTCGACCCGGTCGGGGGAGCCCGCAGCAGCGAAGCGCTGTCCATGCTCGGGTGGGGCGGTCGTCACATCGTGTTCGGCTTTGCGGCAGGGGAGGTGCCCGTCGTCCCGGCCAATCGGTTGCTGGTCAAGAATCGCGCAATGCTCGGTGTCTCGCTGCGCTATTTTCGCCGCTACCGCGCCGATCAGCTGCACGCGATGATGGCGCAACTGTTCGACTGGTGGTGGGCCGGGCTGATCGCGCCGGTCGTTACGCGCCGCTATTCGCTGGAGCGCGCGGCAGAGGCCTTGAGTGATCTTGCCGCCGGGCGTGCCGCGGGAAAACTCGTGATCACGATCGGCGCGCCCGATCAATAGGATC
Source organism: Zymomonas sp. (assembly GCA_027489105.1). The sequence goes on from JAIYAJ010000284.1 coordinate 3,786, forward strand.
GCGGCAGGCCGAGGATATGCTCGGCGACATAGCTGTAGATCATGTTGGTCGAAATCGGCGCGACCTGATAAAGCCGGGTCTCGCGAAATTTGCGCTCGACATCATATTCGGTGGCAAAGCCGAAACCGCCGTGGAACTGAATGCAGGCGTTCGCCGCTTCCCACGATGCTTCGGCACCAAGATATTTCGCCATATTCGCCTGCGCGCCGCACGGCTCCCCGGCATCATAGCGGCGGCAGGCCTCGAACCGCATCAGATTCGCCGCCTCGACCGCCATGAACGCTTTCGCAATCGGGAATTGGACCCCCTGATTCTGGCCGATCGGTCGGCCGAACACGACGCGCTCCTTGGCGTACGTCGTCACGCGATCGATAAACCAATAGCCGTCGCCGATGCATTCTGCAGCGATCAACGCGCGTTCGGCGTTCAGGCCTGTCATGATATATTTGAAACCCTGCCCTTCCTCTCCGATCAGATTTTCCGCCGGAATTTCGAGATTGTCGAAAAACAGAGCGTTGGTTTCGTGATTGACCATATTGGCGATGGGACGAACCTCCAGGCCCGATCCGAGCGCCTGCTTGATGTCGACGAGGAAAATCGAAAGACCCTCGGATTTTCGGGATACCTCGGCCAAAGGCGTGGTGCGGGCCAGCAGGATCATCAGGTCCGAATGGCGGACGCGGCTGATCCACACCTTTTGCCCGTTGACGACATAGCGGTCCCCTTGGCGCACGGCCGTCGTCTTGATCTTGGTGGTGTCGGTGCCGGTCGTCGGTTCGGTGACGCCCATCGATTGCAGGCGCAGCTCCCCCGTCGCGATCCGGGGTAGGTAGGTTCGCTTCTGTTCGGCCGAACCGTGTCGGATCAGCGTGGTCATATTGTACATCTGCCCGTGACAGGCACCTGCATTGCCGCCGGACCGGTTGATTTCCTCCATGATTACGGATGCGGCGGTAAGTCCGAGACCGGATCCGCCGAATTCCTCCGGGATCAGCGCGGCCATCCATCCCGCTTTGGTCAGTGCATTGACGAACGCCTCGGGATAGGCACGATCCGCATCGACCTTGCGGAAATATGGGTCGGGAAATTCTGCGCAAAGCGCGCGGACCCCATCGCGGATCGCGTCGTAGCCGGTGCCTGCTGTCGTCTGCATCAACGGGCGCTCCCTTCCGTGTCCGCACCGTTACGACGGGTCGCCTAGGCGCTCAGTACCCAAGTGCTTCAGACGGAGCATAGTGCTGAGCGTGGTACGCGAGATCAATGGGAAGATGTGGGCAACGTGGTCGCGTAGCGAAGCGGGCACCAAGCCGAGCGCGCCAAACCTTCTCTGTCGAGGTTCGCTTTGGCCCGGGCGCAATTGCACCTGCAAACAAGATACCCTCGCGCCCGCGAAGCTCAGAAAGTCAATGGCAACAGCAATTTTGTGGGATTTGCCATCCGCAATCGGTTGAAAGATTTGTGATCGCGCACTCCATTCTACAGCGGCGGTGAGCTCTATCGAAACCGAAAGCCGAGCCGAGACTTAGTGGGAGTCGCCGCCGAAATCTCAAAGCGATAGTTTTGCAGATCGTGAAGCGGTTGCGCTACACTGGCACCTCAAGACGGCAGCTTTGGTGCTTCAATTTCCTGAAAGCTGACTGGCCAGAACCGGCCCAAGTGCCGCCATGGGGGATGGCTGAGGGCCGACGGCGCCTCAGCGGCTCACGACGTGCCGAATAATGCCTCGAGAGCTTAGAAATTATGTTGGACCGATTGTGGGAGGCTATTCGCCAATATCGTCGCAAACGGATTAAATCCGCCATTTTCCGCTTGACGATGGTGACCCCTACGGGACTCGAACCCGTGTTTTCGCCGTGAGAGGGCGACGTCCTGGACCGCTAGACGAAGGGGCCGTGCTGCGGAGCGGCGTCATTATGAAGGGGGCGGGGGGGAGTCAAGCGAAAGCTGATGGCCGGCAGCGATCCTCGGACAATCGCAGGGAGAAATACGAAATAGCCTCGGGCAGGCCGATGCTGCTAGCTTGCGGCCATGCGAACGGACACTGATGTAACCGACGAAGCGATGGGCCTCATTGCCCTTCATGGCGAGCAGGCCGTGCCGGCGCTGCTGGAGCGGATTGCCCAGGCCGTGCGCCGGTCGGACGATGATCTGGTGGCGATGCTCGACCGGATTCTCCAGTGCATAGAGCGCACTCTGGAACAGCCGAAACACTGATTTCCGGGGCGAGCGGAGCGGAGCCGGCGCCCGCCATCGGACATCCGGCTCCTCCCTGACGCGATCAGGCCGCTGCCCGCTCGCGCTCCTTCATTTCCTGGTTGAGCATCTCGGCGAGCAGGAAGGCCAGTTCGATGCTCTGGCCCGCGTTGAGGCGCGGGTCGCAATGGGTGTGGTAGCGGTCGGCGAGATTCTCGTTGGTGAGCGCCATCGCGCCGCCGGTGCATTCGGTCACGTTCTGGCCGGTCATCTCGGCATGGATGCCGCCGCCATGGGTGCCCTCGGCGCGGTGGACGGCGAAGAAGCCGCGTACCTCGTCGAGGATGCGGTCGAACGGCCGGGTCTTGTAGCCGTTCGGTGCCTTGACGACATTGCCGTGCATCGGATCGCATGACCAGACGACCTGGCGTCCCTCGCGCTTCACGGCGCGGACGAGCGCGGGCAGGTGCTTCTCGATCTTGTCATGGCCATAGCGGGTGATCAGCGTGATGCGGCCCGGCTGGCGGTTCGGATCGAGCGTGTCGAGCATCCGCAGCAACGCGTCGGGCTCAAGACTCGGTCCGCATTTCAGGCCGATCGGATTGTGAATCCCGCGCAGGAACTCGACATGTGCCGAGCCTTCGAAGCGGGTACGGTCGCCGATCCACAGGAAATGCGCCGAGGTGTCGTAATATTCGCCCGCATTGAGGCTGTCCTCGCGCGTCATCGCCTGCTCATAGGGGAGCAGCAGCGCCTCATGGCTGGTGTAGAAATCGGTGCCCTTCAGCTGGGGCACCGTCTCCGGGTTGATCCCGCAGGCGGCCATGAAGTCGAGCGCGTCGCCGATCCGCTTGGCGACTTCGCCATATTGCGCCGCCCAGGGGCTGCGGCCCATGAAGTCGAGCGTCCAGGCGTGGACCTGATGCAGATTGGCATAGCCGCCCTGGGCGAAGGCGCGCAGCAGGTTGAGCGTTGCTGCCGACTGGCTGTAGGCGCGGATCATCCGCTGCGGATCGGGCTGGCGCGAGGCCTCTTCGAAGCCGATGTCGTTGACGATGTCGCCGCGATAGCTCGGCAGTGATACGCCATCGATCTCCTCGGTCGCGGCCGAGCGCGGCTTGGCGAACTGGCCTGCCATGCGGCCGACCTTCACGATCGGCAGCTTGGATGCATAGGTCAGGACAACTGCCATCTGCAGCAGCACGCGGAAGGTATCGC
>JAIYAJ010000542.1 GCA_027489105.1 Zymomonas sp.
CGATGGCGTCTACGCATCCGAGGCCTTCGTCGATTCCGATGGCGTCGTGAACGAGCCGCTCAGGATCGCCTTGAAGATCACATGCCAAGGCACTGAACTCGGATTCGATTTCACCGGCTCGTCGCCGCCCTGCAAGGGGCCGATGAATTCGGTGATCGCGACGACTCTCTCGGCCGTCTATCTCGCGATCCGGCACATATTCCCGGACACGCCACTGAATGCCGGCGCGTTCGAGCCTCTGAAGATCACCCGTCCCGAAGGCACCTTCCTCGATGCGCGCTATCCGCGCCCCGTGTCGGGCTGCGCGGCGGAGGTGTCCCAGCGCATCGCGGAGGCCGTGTTCCTGGCGCTGGCGCAGGCGATTCCCGACAAGGTCACGGCGGCTCCGGCCGGCTCATCGGGCAATTTCGCGCTGGGCGGGTTCGATCCGGCCAAGGGCTCGGCCTATGTGATGTACCAGATCTCCGGGGGCGGCTATGGCGGCAATGTCCTGCATGACGGGCTCAGCAATGGCTGTTCGACCATCGGCATTTCCAAGACCGCTCCGGTGGAGGTGATGGAGCAGTACTACCCCATCCTTTTCCGCCGCTTCGCGCTGAGGGAGGGCTCCGGCGGGGCCGGCCGGCACCGGGGTGGCTTCGGAGTTCATTACGAAGTCGAGTTGCTGCGCGGCGAGGCGCGCGCCTCCTTCGTGATGGATCATGGCCGGTTCGGGCCGCCCGGTGTGCAGGGTGGTGGCGATGGCGCGCCGAACATCGTGCGCATCCATCGCGGCGGTGAAGTGATGATCCCCGAGCATCTGTCGAAGGATCAGGACATTCCGTTGGAAGCCGGCGACCGTGTCGAGGTGATGACGCCGGGTGGCGGGGGCTATGGCCCAGCCTCGGAGCGCGATCCGGCGGCCGTCGCGCGCGACGTGGCGCGGGGCTACTATACCGCCGATGAAGCCGCGCGGCTGTTTCCCGCGAGGCCGGGGAGCGAGGGGCCATGATCGGTTATCATCGCGCCAGGAGCCTGACGGAGGCGCTCGCCATCCGTGCCGAGCGGGACGTCGCGCTGCTCGCCGGCGGCACCGACATCTATCCTGCATTCGCGACGCGCCGCGCCTGGGGCGATCCGCACCACAAGGACGTGCTCGACATTTCCGCCCTGAGCGAACTGCGCGGCATCAGCGACGAGGGCGACCATTGGCGGCTGGGGGCGCTAACGAGCTGGACCGAGCTGGCTCGGGCGAAGCTGCCGCCGGTTTTCGATGGCTACCGCGCCGCCGCCCGCGAGGTGGGCGGAGCGCAGGTGCAGAACCGGGGCACGCTGGCGGGCAACATCTGCACAGCCTCTCCCGCCGGCGACGGCATACCCTGCTTGCTCGCGCTCGATGCAAAGGTGGAGCTGAGCTCCGTGAAGGGCGTGCGCGCCATCCCCATAACCGACTTCAACATCGGCTACCGTGCGACAGCGCTGGAGCCAGACGAGATCGTCACCGCGCTGCTGGTGCCCAAGCCTGCCCGGCCGGCACTCGGCGGCTTCCGCAAGCTCGGCGCCCGGCGCTATCTGGTGATCTCGATCGTCATGGTGGCCGGCGTGGTGGAGATTGAAGCTGACGGCAGCATCGCCGCGGCCAGGGTTGCGGTGGGCTCATGCTCGGCCGCAGCCCAGCGCCTGCCGGAGCTGGAAGCCGCGCTGGTCGGCGTGCCGCTCGGGCGCGCAGCCGAAATGGTGAGCGCGGGGCATCTGGCGGGGCTGGCGCCGATCAACGACATCCGCAGCACGGCCGAGCACCGGCTGGCCTCGGCCGAGGCGTTGCTGCGGGATCTGCTCGCGTCCCTCGCATCGACCCATGCGGAGGCCGCGTGATGCTCGATCGCCCTGCTTCCCACGCCATGATCTCGCTGACCGTCAACGGAGTCGCTACCGAGGTCGCGGCCGACCCGTTCCGGCCGCTCTCGGACACGCTGCGCGAAAGCCTCGGGTTGACCGGCACCAAGGTCGGCTGCGAAGCGGGCGATTGCGGCGCCTGCACGGTGCTGATCGACGGGGCGATGGCCTGCGCCTGCCTCGTGCCGACCGCGCAGGCCGAAGGCGCCCTGATCGAGACCGTGGAAGGCGCGGGGCCGGGCGGGATCACCGACCGGCTGCGCGAGGCCTTCCACGCCCATGGCGCGGCCCAGTGCGGCATCTGCACGCCCGGCATGCTGATGGCCGCGACGGAGCTTCTGTCCCGCGTCGGCGGGCCCACCCAGTCGGAGGTTGAGGATGCGCTGGGCGGCGTGCTCTGCCGGTGCACCGGCTACACGAAGATCATCGAGGCGGTGCTGGCGGTGGCCGGCAATGCCGGCGTAGCCGCTTCCGTTTGTGATGCCGGAGCGGTCGGCGCGCGCATTCCTCGCCTCGATGGTTGGGCGAAGGTCGCTGGCACTGATCTGTTCGGCGCGGACGAAGCGCCGGCCGATGCGCTGTGGATGCGGGTGGTGCGTTCGCCTCATGCCCGCGCCAGCTTCACGCTCGGCGACTGCGAGACCGTGCGCGCCGCGACGCCGGGGCTGGCCGCCATCCTCACCCACCGCGACGTGCCGGGCGAGAACTCCTTCGGCATCTTCCCGCATCTCAAGGACCAGCCGGTGCTGGCGCCGGGCTTCGTGCGCTACCGGGGCGAGGCCGTGCTGGCGCTGGTCGGCTCGCGCGAGGCGGTGGAAGTGCTGGCCGATGCCGATCTACCTATCGATTGGCACCCGGAAAGCGCTGTGATCGGCGTCGACGCCGCGCTGGCCGATGAGGCGGCCGTGCTGCATGCCTTCGCGCCCGACAATGTGCTGGCGCGCGGCCATCTCAGGCATGGAGATGTGGAAGCCGGGCATGCGGCGGGCGCGGCCACCGCATCCGGCGTCTTTACCACGGCCTTCGTGGAGCATGCCTATATCGAGCCCGAGGCTGGCTACGCCGTACGGGTTGGAGACCGCATCGAGGTCACAGCCTGCACGCAGGCGCCCTACATGGACCTCGAGGAGGTGGTGTGCGTGCGCGGCGTCGAACCGGGGCAGGTCCGCAGCAAGCCGACCGCCTGCGGCGGCGGCTTCGGC
>JAIYAJ010000200.1 GCA_027489105.1 Zymomonas sp.
AGGTCATCACCAACTTTGCCCGCGACATCGCCGATTCGGACGCCACCACTCACTATCTGCTCGCGGCCAACCATGGCCAGTTGCTTGAGAAGCTAAAATCGGCGCCAGCGAGCGTGGAGGTCGAGCGGGCGACGGCGGCGATTGAGGAGCTCCTCGTCACTGGAGTGAACCCCGATGGCGGAATTGCGGTCGGGCTCGACGATCTTAGCCGATCCCCGGCCGCCGACATGGCGATGCGGATCATTGAGGAGATCACGACCCATGACGGTTGGGAAGGGTGCGGCAACTGCGCCGCGAATGTTGGAGACGGCGCTTGTCCGATCTTCGAGAACCGCCGACGACTCATGGGCGAAGGAGCAAAGGATCCATTCAAGCAGCGGATCGCGGCCCTTATCGAGCTCAGTGAACGCAACGGTAGCCACTTCCCCGTTCGCCAATTGCTCGCGCTCGTCGCGAACAGCATCCTCGGACATCCTGACGCCCGAGACGGGCTGATGAGCTGTGCCGAGGTGCCAGCGATTGTCCAGGCAGGCCGCGCCGATCGCGCGAGCGTCTATCGCAATATCTTTGGGGAGAATCTGCGGCCGAGCAAAGCCGAGAAGACCGAGCTCTTCCGCAAGCTTAACGCCTTCGGCATCGGGGCAGAAACGAGCAACGGTGTCGACAATTTGCTGGTCTACGGTGCCGATGATCCCGCCTATCAGGAGGATTATGGTCGGCTCGTTCTCAACGATCCGATCTATGGCGCGACGCCGTCCTATGTGGCCGCACAACGCGGCTATCTCGAGGGCGTGGAGAGCAACGATCGGACTGCGTTTCTCGGGGCGCTACGAGCCCAGCGCCAGCGGCTGTTCTTTACCATGCCCGACGAGCTTGTACCAACCTATGACCTATGGGATCTTACCGTCTTCCGATACGCCGGACTTTATCTGGACGTGGCGGCGAAGGTTTCCGCAAAACAGCCGGTGCCGCGTCAGGCGGTTACGATGATCGTGCGGGGCTTAAACCGCATCTTCACCGGCATGCTCGCGCAGAACCAGGACGAACTCGTCCTGGCAACGTCGGGCAGCTATTCGCAGTCCAAGCGAAGCCCGCTCCTAGACGAGCTCATCTCGGTTCCCAAGCAGGGGGGTGAAGAGGTCTCGATCATCGCCGACGGAGCAGGGGGCTTCTGCGTTTCCGTCAAACTCGTTCGTGGCACCGAGATACCGGCGGTTAGGCTATCGCTATCGCCGACGCGTTTTGAGTTCCTCGGCCGGGTTGCGGAGGGCGCGCTGCCGAGCAGCTTCTCGCTTGAGTGTCACGAGGATCTGCTCGCCTTCAAGGCTCGGTTGCTTCGTGAGACCGAGAACCGGCGTAAACTCGATGGTGATGACGAGATCAACGACGGTGAACTGATGCTGCGTTTCATCGATCTTGGCAGTGACGGCCGCGCTGTGGCGCGACGCGTCATAGTGCGGGTCTGACGATGGAGATCCTCGCACGCCCGACAAGCTTCGACGATCGCACCGGTCCGGATTTCTGGATCGACGAAGCAATCTGGGGCCATCGTATTTACGACGAGCAGACCCCCTGGCTGACCTTCCTGGAATTCATGACCGTGCTGCTAGCCGAGCATCGCGCCGGCCGGGCGTTACGCGAGGAGGAACTCAACAGCTTGTCCTATCGGCCACAGCTGCAGCTTCGGCTCCGCAACCTCGTCTTTAACAACCCTCACATCATGACGGTGCTGGCCGAAGATCGCGCCGATGATGCTGCCTGGTCGATCTGGTCGGGAAAAATGGCCGAGTCCGCGGGCGGGCTCGAAGCCCCTGACTTTTCGTATCTGCGCGAGCGGTTTGAAAGCTTCCAGGATTTCGCCGCGGTGATCAGCTTCCTGCAGGGCTCGGCGATCGAGGGCACAAGCAACAAGCGATGGAGCTCGAAGTTCGTCTTTCCGTTCGGCCCTAATGCGCTCTACGAGGATGCCAACGTCAACCCGCGCGGCGGCGTGTCGAACGATCGCCGCTTCTTTGCGCGGACAGGCGAACTCCTATATCTCATGCTGTGCCGAAGTCGCGATGCCGACGCATTGCGGGAACTGCTCGTCAGCCGATTTCTCGAAAACCCGGCGCCCTATGACCGCATGGCGCGCGCCATTCAGGGGGAACCCCAGCTTGCCAAAGCGGAGCGGGCAGGGGCTTTCCTGCCTTGTGCGTCGCATGACGCATTCGATCGCCTCGCGGAGGATTGGCTATCTATCCTGAGACTGCCAATTCCAGCCTATGATGCGATCCCCCACCTCGTCGCGATGACGGGTCTCAATCTCGTCCTTTACCAGCTCGGTCGGGCACGGGAGGTGCTCGACAACGAGCCGATCCGGATCGTGTGCGAGATCGTCTCACCCAGGAAGTCGGTGGTGCGCGATCTCTCGGCTGATTCGTACCAGCGCAACAATGGCATGCCGCAGCAGGCGGTCGAACGCTTCGTTCGGCAAGTCGCCGAGACCGATGAATGGCATGCGGCGATCGCAACCGAGGATCCCGTGCTCAATGCTGCGGACATCTTGCGCAACGCGTTCGGCTGGCCGGACAGCGAGGATGACGATGTCGCGCCTGATGCCGAGACGCTGATCAACCAGCTCGCTGATCGCGCCATCAGCCGGCACAAGCAGCATATTGGCAAGATCCACATGACCTGGTCGCGCGCGATCGGTTTGTCGTCGCGGCGCTCCAGCCGCCGGGTCCGCTACGCGCCAACCGACCGCCTGCTTAAGACCCTGGTCGTCTGCTCTGTCTCGAAGCGCCTCGAGTTCAAGGACTTTCTCGCCTTGCTCTACGAGCGCTACGGCATTGTAATCGGCGACGCTCAGGCGCGCGACCTCATCACCACCGGGGATGCGGATCAGGAGGACTTTTCCGACAACGCCCGGAGGCTCGAAGAGCGGCTGGCGAGCCTTGGCCTCCTGAAGCGCCTCTCTGACTCCTGCGCCTATGTCGAGAACCCCTTCCAGCGAGTGCAAGCTGCGTGACCCCCTCTGACCTGATCGGCGCCGCGGGCGCCGCCTCGATCCGCCAGCGCCTCTCTTCCATCGCTGATGCCGACGGCGTCGCGCGCTATTTGCTCGACCGGCTGACAGGCGAGCAGGTGGCCGCGATTACGCTGGCGCTGCTGAAGGATCCGCAGACCGAAGCGCTGCTGAAGATCGCGCTGCCGCGCACCTTGATCGGGGATTTCGACCTTCCCGAGCATGTCGTCACCGACGAGCGCACCGTGGCGATCCGCCACGCCGATTGCGACCGCCCGGCCTTGCTCATTGCCAATACCGATGATGATCAAGGTGCATCCCTCGGCGATGTGAATTTGATCGGGGCCAAGCAGCTTACGGAGGATGCCGAGCCTTGGATCGAAGCGGCGTCGGTCGGGCTTGGATTGCCGGACAGCCAACTGGGAGCCTGGAAGGCGGCGCTGAAAGGCTTGAGCGCCGCTGAGGATTGGACGCTCCACCAGATATCGAACTATGTCGCGCTGACTCGAGAACGGATTGCCACGGAATCAACGACAGTGCCCGATGCGCTCGGCTGGGCGTTGCCCGCCCTGCATTTGCCACGCGACAGCGGCTATTTTCTGGGCATCCGCGACAAGGAGCTCGAGCAATCGCGGCGCTGGAAGCGTCTATTCGAGAAGCTCGTGTCCGAGCGCAAGCCGCTTCTCGCCAAGCAACGCCCTAACCGCCAGATTATCGAGGGCGACGAACTCCAAAGCCAATTTGATGGCGTCCGCGAAGACATCCCGGTTGAGGTCCATCCGGCGATCGAGGCCTTCATCGCGGCACCCCCCGGATGGAACGAGGCAGCCGACGCGCTATCACTGTTTGAGTGGGAAGGGCAGAGCGTCCTCCAGCTCTTCTCGGGGATCAAGCTGAAGAAGACGACGCTTCCCCAGGAGACGCTGACCTATTTCGAGTTCACCCTGCCGGATCGGCTGAGCCCGAGCGATGTCGAATATCTCGAAACGCTGAAGACAAGGTCGCTCAAGGAAACGCGTGACGACGATCGCGAATTTTTTGAGGCGCACCGTGACGATCTCGGCCAGGACAAGGCGCTGCGGGTCAAATGGGAGCGCTTCATCTTCGGGCGCCCGATCGAGTGCAACGACTTCCTCGAAGGCTTGCTGCGTGCGTTCGAACGCCTTTTCGGGCAGGTCAATTTCGCCGGTGGCAAACGCAGTCTGACGATCCGCGGAACGCGGAGGAGCCGATCGCAGCTGCTCGATATAAACGCTGACGTTGGTCTCGCCTTCGGCCTGCGATACCGCGGCTTGCGCGCCTTGATGGGTCCTCCCGTCGAGTGGGACGTGCCATATCTCTTCGAATATGAGGAGCTGCTTGATCGTGCGAAGAAGCGTAAGAAGTATCGTCGCAACGAGTCCACTTCGCGCGCCGCCCTGCAGATCAAGTTCGACATCGTGCTCGCGTCCGGGACCGAACGCGCCACCGTACAGCTGATATGGAGCGCGCAGCCAAACGCGATCGGCCTCGAGCTGCCAAAGGATATCGGTCGCTTAATCAAGCGCCCGATGGTCAGAAGCAATGTCGCGCGCCTGCCCGTGAGCAGAAAAGGCGCTCTGCAGTCGGTATCACTTGCGGACGTGGGCACGCTGCAGCCGGCCTTCGGCCAGGACGCGGGCACCCTTGTGCCGCGCACGACCATAGGCGTGGACGTTGCCAAAGCTTTTCCGAAGGCGCTCAGGGAAGCCGGACAAGTGAATCGGCTAAGTTCCGACAGCGTCGCAGCGATTGGCGCTGCATGGTCGGATTTCCAGACGATGTATATCGAGGCGATCTGCGCGCTACAAGCGTCGGGCTATTCCTCACCTGTGCTCCTGCAGCAGGCAGAGGCTTTCGCAGCGTTGCTGCGCGTCCTCTCGGATCATGCTCCGGGCGATCTGAACCGCCGAGATCTGTGGGAGCCGGTCCTGAGCCTCGGCGTGGTGCCGGTGACCGGCAGCGCGCCGTCGGCGATCGTCGCGCCGTGGCACCCGCTTCGTCTGGCGGCTGGCGCGATCAAGATGCGCTCAGTCGCTGGTCTTGCTGACTATCTGCTGTCCGACGTCGACGTGAATTTCGGCGACCGCCGGCTGTTCTTTTCGGATCTCCGCGATGAGCTAGCCCATCCGCTGTATCCTGAGATCGCCATCGGCTATGAGGGCAGCGAGGCCCTGTTACTGGCGGAGACGAGCACGATAAACGACTATAGCCTGTTCGAACGACCCGTCAGCGATCCCTCCGAGGCAACAACCGACGTCGATCCTGCCGAGGCGGCTCGCCAGATCCGGGGACTGCTTGAGCGCTATCTCGAGCTTCAGCCACACGAGCGATCGAATCTTAGCATCATGCTTTTCAACTGCGATGCGGCGGGGCTGCCGCTCGCCACCGTGAACGGGCTCAGCTCGGTCCAGGATCAGGAGGAGGTTCACTGCAACGTCCTGGTTCGCCATCGGGACCGGACGCGCCTCTCGCGGGTCTATGGTGAGCTGCTCGATAGGTCGGAAGGCGATCCCGATGCGGTCGTGGTCAGCGAGACCTCTAGAAATTTCATGTCGAAACTTCGAATCGGGGTCATGCTCGATAGCGGTGCTGTTCGATCCGGCCCCGCAGCACGCGAGATCGATATCGCCTTCCTGCACGATGTCGTGTCAAGACAGGCACGAGAGCAATGGTTTCCGGTTCCCGCCGCGCCGACAAACCCGAAGCTGTTAGAGCACGTGCCGGCGCGCTGGTCATACCGGCGGGTGACGGCCGAGGATGAACTCAAGGCGACGGTCTATCTAACTTGTCCCCGACAGCCGGACGCCGGCTGGGCCTATGTAGACGCTGTGGCTAACGTCATCCGCCGACAATCGCACGCGGTCGGGGAGCATTATTTGCCCGCACGTCAGATCTCGTTCCAGGATTCGGGCCTCAAGGCGATGTTCGACGAGGTCCACGAGCTCGCCGAGTGGGTCGCGACCTATGATGACTTGCTCGACAAGAGGCAGCTGGCTGCCCAGGGCATCAACGTCATCCGCTATCGCCGCCAGCGCACCCATGGACGCAATATGGTTGTGTCTTCGACCTCGGAGCTGCGCATCTTAAACGTGCTCGTCAGACGCCGGTTGACCGAACTGTCACTAGGCATCGATGACGATCGGATCTCGGCACTTGCTCGCCGCATGATCGACGATGCCAATTCGATTTCGGGTGACATTGTCCTGCGCGCAGCGAAGAGCGGCGTGTCTGCTGGCGAACTGATCGGACTGATCCTGAGCCGCGCTCTCGTGGCCGAGGAACTCGGCGCGCAGCCCACAGTCGCCTGGTTTCTGCTCGATGATTATGCCCAGTGGCTTGGCCAGCGCGAGGAAGGCATTGCCGATATCCTAGCACTCAGTCTTGCGGTCGATGAGATGGGTGCGCCAAGGCTGCGCGCGATCGTCACCGAGGCCAAGTACGTCGACCAGGCTGGTGCGGCGGAGGCCAGCCGCAAGTCGCAGCAGCAGCTTCGGCAGACCGTTGCGCGCATCGATGACGCGCTATTCGGAGATCCCGGCCGGCTCGACCGCGACCTATGGCTGTCGCGCATTGCGGACCTGCTGCTTGATGGGACGGCGGCGCTCGGCCAGACGACGCTGCTGGAACAGGTGCGCGACGGTATCCGGAAAGGAGCCGTCCCGATTGACCTCCGCGGTTACTCGCACATCTTTATCTCGGGTCCCGCGACCGATGGCAGCAGTCTTGGAGAGCAGAATCCCGTGCCGGGCGTTAGCGATGGGTTGCAGGAGACGTTCACCCGTGAGGGCCTGCGCCAGCTCATCAAGGCTTACGAGGCTCGTCAGCCGCTGAAGCCGGTGCGCGAGAGCCTTGGTGAGACGGACAGCTGGGAGCGCCCGGTCTATCGCAATCCGGCACCACGCGTGGACTGGACCAAGCAGGTCTCAATCGAAGCGAAGCCGGCGCTACCGAACAAGCCAATTCAACATGACTATGATGACGACGAGGATGAG
>JAIYAJ010000344.1 GCA_027489105.1 Zymomonas sp.
AGAAGATCAAGGCGGAGATGGACGCGCAGCGCAGCCGTTTCGTCGATGGCTGTGCGAAGAACGATATCGGGGCCGAGAAGGCCAACGAACTGTTCGACTTGATCGACAAATTCGCCGGCTATGGCTTCAACAAGAGCCACGCAGCCGCCTATGCGCTCGTCGCCTATCACACCGCCTGGCTGAAGGCGCACCACAAGGCCGAGTTCTACGCCGCCTCGATGTGCTACGACATGGCGCAGACCGACAAGCTCGCCATTTTCATCGATGACATGCGGCGTATGGGCGTTCAGTGCCTGGGCCCCTGCATCAACCACAGCGAGGCCGAATTCTCGGTAGAGCCCCATGGCGAGGACCATGCGGTGCGCTATGCGCTCGGTGCGCTCAAGGGCGTCGGCGAGAAGGCGATGGAGCAGCTCGTCGACGAGCGCAAGGCCAAGGGCGTGTTTCGCTCGCTCGAGGATTTCGCCGACCGGATCGATCCGCGGCTGCTGAACCGGCGCCAGCTCGAAAGCCTTGCCGCCGGTGGCGCCTTCGATGCGCTCGAGGACGAGCGCGCGGGTGTCTTCGCCTCGGCAGAGCTGATTCTCGCCCACGCGTCGAGCGCGGCACAGCAGCGCGAGAGCGGGCAGGGCGGCCTGTTCGGCGACCTCGATGATGGCGGGATTCCCCCGATCCGGATCGATCGCGGACTGTCCTGGACGCTGATCGACCGGATGGGAGCCGAGAAGGAGGCGTTCGGCTTCTATTTCTCCTCGCACCCCACCGATCAGATCCGGCATCTGGCCGATGCCAATGGCGCCCGCAGCTTCGCTGCCCTTTGCGCGCTGCCGGCGCCGGCCGATGGCGGGCGGGTCAATGCGGTGATGGCCGCGCTCATCGAGGAGGCGCGCTGGCGGACCTCGGCCAAAGGCAAGCGCTATATGATGGCGACTTGCTCCGATTCGAGCGGACAGTTCGTCGCGACCTGCTTCGACGATCTGGCGTCGGCCGAACTGGAGACCGCAGCCAAGACCGGTGCCTGCGCCCTGCTGCGCGTCGAACTGGACTGGCGTGCGGGCGAGGAGACCCCCCGGGTCACGATACGGACGCTGCAGGGTTTCGACACGATGGAATCCATCCGTTTGCGGGTCGATGTCGAGACGGCGGATGCGGCAGCCATTCCCGCCCTTGCCGCACTGGTCGCCGACGAACGCGGGGGCAGGGGCGAGATGTATCTGAAGGCGCTGCTGCCCGACGGCTCGCGCGCCGAGGTTCTGCTCGGCCGCGATTTCCGTCTGGACGCCGAACTGGTGGCCCGGATCGAGCGGCTGCCCGGCCTGACGGCCCGCATCGGTACATCCGGCCGGCCGCAGCTTCATCTGGTCGGCGCGTAAGCGCAAAGGCTGGCTCATCGTTGCGGCTCTTCCTCACCCTTTGGACAGGGTGAGCGAATAGCCGTTGCAGAATGTGACTACAGGTTCATATTCCTGCTCGACACGGGGCTGTGCGGTCCCGATGCCTGGGAGAGCGATATGACCGATGTGCAGGCGCAGCAGCGCGCGCAATATCCCGACAACACCTGGGCCGACATTGCCGCCCGTGATGGCGACCTGCCTCCGGTCCTAGCGCTGCAGGTCAATCCGCCGCAGGATCTGCGACCGATCGACTTCGAACGCTACACCTCGCCGCGCCATTTCGATCTCGAGATCGAGCGGATGTGGAAGCGGGTGTGGCAATATGCGACCCGCGAGGAATATCTCGCGGAGGAGGGCGACTATGTCGTCTACGATCTGGCACGCCTGTCCGTGGTTCTGGTCCGCACGGCCGACGGCATCAAGGGCTATGTCAATTCCTGCCTGCACCGCGGCACCAAGCTGAAGCCGTCCGGCGACGCGGGCTGGAGCGCATCACTGGCCTGCCCGTTCCATGGCTGGGAATGGGATCTGTCCGGCTCGATCAAAAAGATACCCTGCGAATGGGAGTTTCCTCAGCTCGACAAGGCTAAGGCCTGCCTGCCCGAGGTCCGGGTGGACAGCTGGAACGGCAATGTCTTCATCAGCTTCGCCAAGGACGGGCCGAGCCTCGCAGACTATCTGCAGGAGCTGCCGGCGCATTTCGCGAACTGGGACATGTCCGGCTGGTATGTCCACACCCATATCCGCAAGCATCTGCCCGGGAACTGGAAGCTCGCGCAGGAGGCCTTCATGGAGGCCTATCACACCCCCGTCGTCCACCCGGAAATGACCAACGTCGTGGGCGACCATAATATGCAGCACGACATCTTTTCCGACCATGTCAGCCGCGACCTCTGCGCGATGGCGACGCCCAGCCCCACGTCCAACGTCAATATGAGCGAGCAGCAACTGCTCGAAGCCATGCTGGTCGGCGACGGCTCGATGGTGGGCGAGCGGTCCGAAGTTCCACCGGGCAAGACCGCGCGCTGGGTCATGGCGCAGCAGCTGAAGCAGACGATGCAGCGCGACCATGGGCTGGATTATGCCGGCCACTCGGTGCCGGAGATGATCGACAGCATCAAATATGCGGTCTTTCCCAACGTCAATTTCTACCCCGCGCCGGGGCTGTGCCTGATCCAGACCTTCCGTCCCGACGGCCACGATCCCGACCGCTCGATCTTCGATCAGCTGGTGTTGCGGCCAAAGCCCGCGAGCGGTGATTTCACGCCCGCGCAGGTCGTCGATATCGCCGAGGATGTGCCGTTCAGCAGCGTCGAGGGCATCGATCCCTTCCTGGCCAGCGTGCTCGATCAGGACACCGATATCATGCGGTGGCAGCGCGAGGGCATGTATGCGAGCGCCACCGGCGTGCAGATCCTGTCCAACTATCAGGAATCGCGCATCCGGCACCTGCACGACACGCTCGACCGCTATCTCGCGGGCGAACTGTAACTCCTCCCGGTCAGCCACGCCTTTCCGAGGCCGGCGTGCGACCGCCGCCGACGGGAAGCTCTCACACAAGAAAGACAAGCCGATGGATCTCGAACTCAAAGGCAAGAAGGTCATCGTCAGCGCCGCCACGCGCGGCCTGGGCAGGCGGATCGTCGAGCGTTTCCTCGATGAAGGTGCGATCGTCAGCTTCTGCGGCCGGCGTGCGAGCACGGGCGAACCCAACCCGTCCGACGGCGAGGTCTATTCCAACCCGCTCGCCGGAGACGGGGTGAAGGAGACCCTCGCCGCCTTGTCATCGCGCGGGCAGGTTTATGGCAGCGTCGTCGATTGCGGCTATTTCGATCAGGTGACCGCCTGGGTCGAAAAGGCGGCGGACGAGATGGGCGGCATCGACATCGTCGTCTCGAACGCCAGCGCGCTGGGCGGAATCCCGCGCAGCCGCAAGGGATGGGACATCAACTATAATGTCGACCTGATGTCGGCGGTCGCGATGTTCGACACCGCCCTGCCGCACCTGAAAGCGTCGGGCAGCGCCGCCTTCGTCCAGATGTCGACGATCACCGCGATCGAGAGCCACGCCTTCGGCGAAAGCGGCTTTTCCTATGGCGCGATCAAGGCCGCGCTGATCAACTACACGCACCAGTTGTCGCAGGACTACATGCCCTTGGGTATCCGCTGCAACTGCGTGTGCCCGGGGCCGACCTATGTCGACGATGGGAGCTGGGGCTTCCTCGAAGAGGCGATGCCCGATTATTATGAGGCCAACCGGCTGAAGCATCCTGCCGGGCGTTTCGGCCGGCCGGACGAGATCGCCGATGCGGTGCTCTATCTGGCGTCCGCGCGGGCCAGCTGGATAAGCGGCGTCAACCTGACCGTGGACGGCGGCTTCACGCGCAACGTGAAATATTGAGATGCCGCCCCGCATCGATACGCCGCTGACGCGCCTGACCGGCATTCGGCTACCGATCGTGCAGGGGGGCATGCAATGGGTGGGGCGCGCAGCGCTTGCCAGCGCCGTGTCCAATGCGGGCGGCCTCGGCATATTGACCGCTTTGACGCAGCCGACGCCGGAGGATCTGGCGCGGGAGATCGAGCTGTGCCGAGCGATGACGGAGCAGCCCTTCGGCGTGAACCTGACGATCCTGCCCACCCGCATGCCGCCGCCCTATGAAGCCTATCTGCAGGCGGCGATCGACGGCGGCGTGACCGTGCTGGAAACGGCCGGCATGATCCCGCCGGAGTTCTTCGCGCGCGCGAAGGCGGCGGGGATGACCATCCTGCACAAGTGCACGACGGTGCGGCACGCCTTGTCGGCCGAGCGCAAGGGCGTCGACATCATCTCGATCGACGGGTTCGAGGCAGCGGGCCATCCGGGCGAGGAGGATGTCGGCGGGCTGGTGCTGGTACCCGCGGCGGTGCGCCGGCTGTCGATCCCGGTGATCGCATCGGGCGGCATCGCCGATGGCGCCGGACTGGCGGCAGCGCTCGCGCTCGGTGCGGCGGGTATCAACATGGGAACGCGCTTCTGCGCGACGCAGGAGGCGCCGATCCACCCGGCGATCAAGGCCGCTCTGGTGAAGGCGAGCGAGGGCGACACCCGCCTGATCTTCCGCACGCTGCGCAACACCGGCAGGGTTCTGGGCAATGTCGTGTCGGAAGAGGTCATCGCCATCGAAAATCGTCCCGGCGGCGCTGGGTTCGAGGACATCGCCCATCTGGTCGCTGGAGCGAGGGGGCGTGCCGCGCTCGAAACCGGCGATGTCGACGGCGGGCTTGTCTGGGCGAGCCAGGCGATCGGTCTGATCGACGATGTTCCGACCTGCGCCGAACTGCTCCTGCGGATGGCGCAGGACTGCTCGGATCGGCTGCGGGCGGCGCTTTCAAGCTGCGGGCCGGAACGGGTGGCTGCCTGATCTTCTATGGCGCCACGTGCCGCTGGCGCATATGGGAGCGACATGGAAGAATCCGAGAGTTCCGCCGCATTGCTTGGCAGACTTCCCTTCGAGCGCGATCCCGCCGTGTGGCTCGCCAACTCGACCAGCTATGTCATGCCCCGCCAGCAGCGCAGCCGTGCGGCACTGGAGCGCATCGTCGCCGCTGCCATGAAGCTGTTTGCGGAGCGGGGCTTCGAAGCGACACCGGTGAGCGCCATCGCTGCCGAGGCCGGCGTTCCGGTGGGCACCGTCTACCAGCGCTTCGCCAGCAAGTCCGCCCTGCTGCAGACGGTAATCGAAGGGTTTCGCGCGCTGCGCATGCATGAGATCGAGACGATGTGCCGATCGGCGCAGGACGGCTCGGTCGGGCCCATCGATGTCGTCACGCTCCATGTCGATATCATCTTCAGCGCCTTTCAGAGCGACGACGGCCTGTTGCGCCTCATCGAGCGGCACCGGCTGGACGATGTCGCCACGCACCGCGACCAGAGCGAGGCCAATGCGCAGGTGGCGGCGTGGATTGCGGACCTCCTGATCGCCAAGCTGCCCGATCGGGACGCCGACGATCTGCGACGCAGAGTGACCTATGTCCACAACATCATCCGCGGCGCGGTGATATGGTCTATCCTGCCGGTTACGGGCGAACTGAACCCCGAACTGCGGATCGAGTCGCCCGATTTCGCCGAGGCGGCCCTGGCGATGGCGCTCGCCTAGCTGGATATCGAGCGCGGCTAGATAGGCTGGCTGCTCAGGAGTTGAGTCCGATATAGCCCAGCTGCGCCGCCTTATAGACGGTCTGGCTGCGATTGACCGCATTGAGCTTCGCGCCCGCATTCATGATGTGGAAGCGGACCGTCGCCCGGCTGCGGGAGATGATCATGCTGATCTCGATGTCGGTCTTTCCAACGGCGGCCCAGGAGAGGCATTCCACCTCGCGCTTGGACAAGAGCGACCAGTTCGCCGGGATTCCTCCGAGCTTCACCATCGCCCGTTGATAGGAGGTGACGAAGGTGCGCGAATAGAGCCCGAGCATGTCGGCATAGGCCTCATATTCGGCCGACAGGTCGAGCCTCGTCGGGTCCGGCAAGGTGAAGCTGACCGAGCCGATCTGGCCGAAAGGCAGATGGACGGGAACGACGATCGCCGCGTGGGTCAGGGCGCGTTTCTCGAAGTCGGCAAGATCGATCTCGTCCAGCCAGCTGTTGGGGAGGCGGGTGCGGAAGCCTTCGGCATTGACCCAGAAGGGTTCGGGCTCGAAGCGGCACGCCGTCGTGAGCGGCGATGCGAGCGCAAGATAAGGCGTGCACAGCCATTTGTCCTGTTCGGTCCAGCCGAAGACGTCGGTCGCCAGATTGGCGCCATCGCCATCGCGCATGCGCTGCCTGAGCGCGATGTTGTCGCAGGCTGCGATCCTGCACTCGAACATCTCGTATATCGCCTCGCGAAAGGCGATCGCGGCCCGGCGAACATCGCTTCGATCGCGGATCCGCACGGCATCGATCTTGTCCGGGAAGTTCATCTCTGTTCCCCTGCGCTGGAGCCGGCGAGCCTTGCCTCAGACCGGCTTGATGGTCGGATTGGGATGGATTTCGAGAATCTCGAAGACGTTTCCGAAGAAGTCACGCCCATAGGTTGCTGCGAAGCCCGTCTTCCGGCCTTCTGCGTCGACCGTGATGGTCGACAGGTCGGGCGGCGTGTGGAAGCGCAGACCCGCTGCGATCATCCGCTCATAGGTTGCCTGAACGTCGTCTACCTGAAAGCCGACATGGGTGTAGCCGTGAAGGTGGACGGGGCGGTTCGGATCGGCGGCAGGCTGTTCGGGCGTCAGATACTCGAAGATCTCGACTTGGACGTTGCGTAATCGGGCGATGAAGGTCCGCGCGCTGGTGGCCGGGACGCCGATGATGGCGTCAATCCACGGATTGCCGGCCTCCCATGCGACTTCCGAGATGATCTCGGCGCCGAGCAGGTCGACATAAAAGCGCCGCGCGATCTCGATATCGGGCACGGACAGCGCGAAATGGTGGACGCCTTCGAGATGCGCCTTCATCACACCTGCTCTCGCACGACGGCCAGGGGCCAACTGTCGTCGGTGATTCGGGGGACGCCCCAACGAGGCGGGATCGCGTGCAGATCGATCATCGTGACTCTCCCAATGTTCAGGTGGTGCGCAGTTCGTTGCGTGCTAACATGAACCTGAGTGGTCGTTCATATATCAGTTTTGCTTTCGGGTCGCCTGTGATTTTTGCGAGAGCATCGCTGCTGGTCTGGCGGCGCGGGAGCGGCTTAGCTTCGGGATGACAGACCTGATCGCTGCGTAGAATAGTCGTCGGACATAATGGAGAGCGATGTGCCTGAACCTGCTGCCGCCGATTTCGAGGAACTCGCTTCCGGCTTTCTGTTCGTCGAAGCCCCGCGGGCGGCAGCCGACGGTTCGATCTGGTTCTCCGACCTCTCCGCCGGCACCGTCCATCGCCGCCACGCCGATGGTACGGTCGAGACGATGCTGACCGGGCGCGACTGGGTCGGCGGGATCGCTCACGATCGGTCGGGACAGGTCCTGTGCGGTGGGCGTGGTGGCGTCATCGCGCTCGATCCTCTGACGGGAGATACGCAAATCATCCTGTCGGAGATCGATGGAGAGCCGATCGTTGCGGTCAACGACATGGAGGCGGATGGCGCGGGGGGCTTCTATGCCGGCACGATCGATTTCGTCTCGATCATGGAGCTGGGACGAAAACCCGCGCCGGGTTGCTTCTTCCACATGGATGCGTCCGGCAAGGTCACCGTGATCCGGCGGGACGTCTTTGCGTCGAACGGGATTGCCTTCAGCCCCTGTGGCCGCTGGCTCTATCATTCGGAAACCAGCCGGGGAATCTGGCGCTACGCCCTGAGCGATGCTGTTCCCGGGCAGCCGGAACTGTTGGTTTCGCTCGACGACAGCGATGGGCTGGTCGCCGATCGCGATGGCGCCCTGTGGGTGGCCTGTTGGGAAAGCGGGATTCTGCGGCGCTTCTCGGCCGAGGGCCATCTGACCCAAGCCCTGACATCGGATGCGCCGCATATCGTGAGCGTCGCCGTCATGCCCGGCGAGCCTGCCTCGCTTCTGGTCACGACGGGCGGCAATGCCGAGACGGGCGGCGTCGGTGGCCTGTTGCGTCTGGCCGTCGATGTCCCCGGTGTAGCGGACCATAGGACGGCGCTGACCATGTTGGAGAGGGCTTGATGATCGCGTTCGAACATATCGGCGACGGCTGTGGCGTCCTGTCGCTCGCACGGCCCGAAGCGGCCAACGCCATGACGGTGCCGATGGTCGATGCCTTTCGCGCGGAGCTGGCGCGCATCGAGGCCGAGGAGGATGTTCGGGTTCTCGTCCTCGCGGCGCAGGGCAAGGTGTTCTGCGCGGGACTGGATCTGAAGGAGGCGATCGGAGAGGGCGCGCCGCAGGATCCGATGGCGTGGATGGACCTGCAGGAACGCTTCGCCGGCTTGATGGAGGCCATCACCAAGACGCGCTTTCCCGTTATCGCGGCGATCGACGGAGCGGCGGTCGGTGCCGGCATGGGGCTGGCGCTCGCCGCCGACGTCCGCGTGGCTGGTCCCAAGGCCCGCTTCCTGGTGGGGGCGGTGAAGATCGGGCTCAGCGCGGGGGAATGCGGGATCAGCTACAACCTCCCCCGCATGATCGGTTCGGCGCGCGCCTTCGAGATCATGCTCACCGGCCGCCCGGTCGGTGCGGAGGAAGCCGTTGCGATCGGTCTGGCCTGCCCGGCCGATGCCGGCGGCTCGGTCGTCGAGAGAGCGATCGCGATGGCGCGGCAGATCGCGCAGAACAGCGATTATGCGATCAAGCACAGCAAGCAGGTCATGCGCGCCAATCTCGACGCGCCGAGCCTCGGCGCCGCTCTGGAACTGGAAAATCACGTCCAGTGCCTCGCGCTGATGACGCAGGATTTTCAGGAGGCTTGCGCCGCTTTCGCAGAAAAGCGCAGCCCGGCGTTCAGCCGCCGCAGCCCTGGAGGCCGCTGAGGTCCGGCAAAGAAAAGGGGCGCCCGGCGATCGCCGGACGCCCCCGATTGCTCAAAGGGCGAGGCCCTATTTCTTCTTTTCCGGAGCGACCGTGATTCGCACTTCCTCGCCCGACTGGCCGGGGAAGTTGGTGAACATCGCCTCGATCAGGTTGGGCACCAGCTTGGTCAGCGAGTCTTCGACCGAGCGTGCCTTGGCCTTGCCTTCGAACAGGCGCTTGCCGTCGGATGCACGCTCGATGATCATGTCGGCACGGCTGGTGAAGACCGTGTAGGTGTCGATTTCCGGATACCAGGGATCGTACCAGAAAGGGTCCCAGCCATAATAAAAGGCCGATCCATAACCCCAGCGGCGGCCATAGGGGCCGAAGCCGCCCCAGGGACCGCCACCCCATGCGCCGAAGCCACCACGGGCTGAGGGGCGGGTGACCGTCTTCTGAACGCCATTGTCGACGCCATAGTCGAACTTCACGATCAACTCGGGCTTCGCGCCGCCCTCGACCGGCCGGTAGCCGTAGGAGGCCAGGCGCTGGGTGACGAGATTGGCATATTGGGCAAATTCGAGCCCGCCTTCGTTGCGCGGATCGGCTGCGACGACGCTGAACGTCTGCCCCTCGGGCACAGGCAGCGCCTGGAAGCGCGACACATTGGCCTTGAACGAGGGGGTGCAGGCGGCAGCAGCCAGCAGCGCGAGGGGCGCGGCGGCGGCGAATATCTTGCGGATCATCGGCATGGGTAAGGCCTTGTGTTTTAAGAAGCGGTCCTGCGAACAACTTCAACCTAGCTCCGCCATTGGTTATCGCAAGCCGTGGGTGAACCTTTGTTGAACGTTGCCGCACAACTTACGCAGTGTACAGCTGTGTTCATGGGAAATAATGCCGTAAAATCAGTGCGCGAAATGCTGGGGCTGCTCGGCAGCGGGCATGCCGTTGAAGGCCATCTGGTCCCCGCAAATGACCGGAATCCCGCGACTTTCGACCCCAGTTTTGATATGGGCGATGGCCATCTGGTCCCCACGCGGCGAAAGCCCGGGCGCCGGGCACTTCTCGATTGCAACTTCGCGCGGCGCAAGCTGCCGCTACGCGAGACCGAATACTGCATCTGGGATACCGAACTGGCAGGCTTCGGGCTGTGCATCAGGCCGACCGGCAATTACTACTGGTTCGTTCGCCTGCGCCCATGACCGCCGCCAGTCTCAAGCGGATCGTCTAGATGTGAGCTTTCAGGAGGTTGTTCATCCGGCGTGACCGGGCAAGACTGATGTTACTGACCGGCTGTCGCTATCGCGAAATCCTGCCCCTCCAATGGCAGGATGTGAAGGGGAATCGTCTGCTGCTGCGCGACAGCAAGACCGGTCCGCGCACGGTCTGGCTAGGCTCGGCGGCCCGCGAGGTTATCGACAGTTTGCCTCGCCGCCCGAAAATTCCGTGGCTGTTCTGGAACTGCCAGTATCGAGGGCCGATCGGCTGCATCCAGCATCTCTGGCGGACGATCCTTGAACGGGCCGACCTTGGCAAACTGCGCATCTACGACCTGCGCCACACCTTCGCCAGCCATGCCGCGATGAGCAAGGAAACGCTGCCCATGATTGGGTGGCTGCTCGGCCATGCAAACCACCAATCAACCGCCCGATATGCCCACCTCAATGATGAGCATCTGCTCGACGCCGCGCAGCAGATCGGTGATACGTTGCAAAACCTTTTGACCTGACTGTCCTCTTTGTGCTGACATCTATTTTGTGGCTGTTTGTGGGACTTTGCGGCTATTCTCAGAGGACATACCGAAGGACAGGTTTTACCCGATCTGGACTCGACTTTGGTCGAACGTCAGGATGGTAGCTATGTTATTTCAGCTTCCTGACGCCGGAGCTGCAAGATCCGACCACAAAGTGATCACAGCAGAGCAATGGCCACATAGTCATGCCCATTGCCCACGCCTCCTGCGCATGAACATCCAAAAACCCGTGAGCCACATCATGATGGGTAGCAGGCTTGCTCCAGCCATAAGCCAGCGGCCAGCATGACCGAGAGCCGAGCCTCCATGCAATCCGCGCGCAAAGGCATCAGGTGACGTGACCGAATATGGCTGGTCGCTAACCACAGCACCTGATGCTTGGTCGACCAGAATCACCCTTAATATCCCCGCCGGATTTTCGGCCATGACACGAACGGCCGAAGTCTCCCGCAGTGAGATACTGCGCAATTTGGCAGCCCCGTCATGCGCCTTGACGATGCGGGCGATCTTTTCGGCAGGCGGCACGCTCGAAGCTGGGTGCGCGTGATCGTGCATGGGCGTTTCAGCCGGGCCGGGCCACGTCAGCACGATTGTCGTGAGCCCCATCGTCAGGAGCAGGCCTGACGACCATATGCCGACCGAATTGTGCAGGACTCTCGCCGCGATTTTCGTGTGCGGTTTGCGCGGCAGGGTCTTAGGTTTGCGCCTGCGCTGCACCAGCCACAGCCAAGCCCCTGAACCGGTCGACAAAACCAGGGACCACGACAAGGCGAACATCAGCCATTGGCCCACATCGCCGGCAAAGAAGCGCGAATGGAAGGCATGGATCTGGCCGATCACGCTGCCTTGGTGACTTCGGGTCCCAAGGATCCGCTGGCCCGTCTCGTCCACCGCCACTTCGATTTGTTCTCCTGAGGGCATGGAGCCGCCGACATGCATCGCCCCTGATGCCCGGGGGAAATAGATGAACTCCAGCGCCAGCGCCGGATCGCGGGAAGCGACTGTGCCAATGACGCGATCAATCGCGCCATTGGCGCTCGTTACGGGGGCCGGATAGAACGCAGGCGCGGCAATCGCATCAGCGCGCTCCCAGAGCGCAAGCGGCAGGCCACTCAGGGCGACGAGAGCAACCGGCAGTCCGAGAACGAGCGAAAGCCAGCGATGAATCTCCAGAATTCTGAACATTTATGTTGCCTAATGATATGTTACACCATACCTTACGCGCCATTTGGGCTATAGGGGGGTGGCAAACAACATGAAAACCGTCGTCATGGCTGCGGCCATTGCCACACTTCCTAGTGCGCTGCACGCCCAGGATAATGCTGCGAGCAATGCGGGCAAAGAATCGGAAATCGTCGTTACCGCCACAGCCATCGTAAAGCTGGATGTGCCGCTCGCGGAGACCCCGCAGAACATTACCGTCATCACCCAAGACGCCTTCCAGCGCCAGAACGCCACCAGCGTCGAGGAAATCTTGCGTTACGTGCCTTCGGTACAAGCCGAGCTTGCAGGGCGATCGGGCTTCGATGAATTCCTTGTGCGAGGGTTCAATCAATCGCGCTACCAGTTCCGCGATGGTCTGCGGCTCGATCCGAGCTACCTGCAGCAGCAAGAGCCGGGGGGGCTGGCATCGATCGAAGTCGTGAAGGGGCCGGCCTCCGTGCTGTTCGGCCAGATCGCGCCGGGCGGTGTGGTCAACATGACGAGCCGCGTCGCTTCGCCCGAGCGGGTCACCGATTTCACCGCAACCATCGGTACCGACGACTTTTATCGCCTCACTGCTGATATTGG
>JAIYAJ010000104.1 GCA_027489105.1 Zymomonas sp.
CCGCGATCAGCATGTGGGGCCGCATTTTACGGGCTAGGTCGCGGGCCTGATCTAGGTCCACCGTTCCGGTCGAGGTGACGCCGAACGACGCCACCTCTCGATTGTACCCCGTGATGTGGCGCATCGCGCCGTGGCTGACGTGTCCGCCGGCAAGTTCGTCGAATGCCACAAGGCGCGCGCCAGACTCCGGCAGTACCGCCCTAAATACCGCCACGTTGGCGATGGTCGAGGAGAGCGCCTGAACGTTGGCGAACTCGGCGCCGAACACCGACTTGGCTCGATCAATCGCCAGCGTCTCGATCTCGTCGAGATGCTGGCAGTTGCCCACGGAGCGGTTGCCCGGGAGCCCCATCGGCGCTCGGTTGACGAGATGGGTCCCCTCTATCTGGCGCAGCCCAAGCGGGCAGTAGGAAGCCGAGGCGATCAGGTTCAGCGAGCGCTCTTCGAGCTCCCTGTCGTCATGGATCATGCTGGCGACGTCAGGTCCCAGTTGCTCTGACGTCGACCCGAAAATCCCCTGCCACCCGTCCGCATCGGCCTGACGTGCCAGCCCCAGGGACATCGCGTTGCTCATCGTGGTATCCTCGTCTCGTCTCGTCCAGCCGGACGGCTGTCGCTCGGGCGCGCGATGATCCACACGCCCCGGGTTCCAAAAGTCAGTGCCGCAGGACGCGCGAGAGGAAGGTCTTGGTCCTCTCGTGCGACGGGCGGTCGAATATCTCGGTGGGTGTACCGATCTCGAGGATGCGGCCGTGATCGATATAGACGACGCGGTCCGCCACCTCGCGCGCGAAGCCCATCTCGTGGGTGACGATCATCATCGTCATTCCTTCCCGCGCGAGCGCGCGCATGACGTCCAGCACCTCCCCAACCATCTCGGGATCCAAGGCCGACGTTGGCTCGTCGAAGAGCATGATGTGGGGACCCATGGCCAGTGATCGCGCGATTGCGACTCGCTGCTGCTGGCCTCCTGAGAGCTGGCCTGGGAATTTGTGTGCGTGGTCCTTGAGCCCGACGCGCTCCAAGAGACGCAGGCCGTCGGCGCGGGCCCCGGCCTGGGTTTTGCCCCGCACGCGCATCGGCGCGATCGCGACGTTGTCGATGGCGGTCATGTGCGGGAAGAGGTTGAACTGCTGGAACACCATGCCGACGCCCTTGCGGATGCTGGCCAGCTCCCTCTCACCGCCGAGTTCGCGGTCGGCCTGCGTCGGCATGTCGTAGCCGTCGACCCTGAGGCGGCCACTTTGGTACATCTCGAGACCGTTCACGCAGCGGATGAGGGTGGACTTTCCCGATCCGCTGGCGCCGATGATGACGACGACCTCGCCGCGGGCGACGTCGAGGTCGACGTCCTTCAGGACATGGAACGAACCGAATGACTTGTTTAGTCGCGAAACGGCGACGATGGTGCCCGCGGCTTCCGGCTCAACGTGGTGGCTGACGCTCATCGCGACCCCCTTGCGAGATAGGCCTCGAGACGGCGCGAGGCGTAGGTGATGGTGGCGCCGATGGTGAAGTAGACGGCGAACATGAAGACGTAGATCTCGTAGGTGCGCCCGCTGTTCTGCGGATCGGCGAGGATCATCTGGCCAGCCCGCAGGAAGTCCGTAAGGCCGATGATGAAGACCAGCGTCGCACCGTTGAAGATGTCCAGAACCTGGCCGACGAGCGCGGGAACAACGACGCGCAGAGCCTGAGGCAGGACGATGTCGACGTTGACGCTCCAGGTGCTCATGCCCAGCGACCGAGCCGCCTCGACCTGGCCCTTCGGAAGTGCCTGAAGGCCGCTGCGCACGTACTCGGCGACATAGGCGGCGAAGAACAAGGCGAACCCCGCCATGCCTCTCACCAGGCTCGGAATACCGGAGCTGGGAGCTAGCAGCGGCACGATGATCCAGATCCAGTAGACGACCAAGATCAGCGGCACCGATCGCATGACCTCGATGTAGGCGGTGCAAATAACGCGCAGGCTGGCGATACGGCTCTGACGCCCGAAGGCTAAAAGAATGCCGAAAGGCACTGTTACCACGCAGGTCGCCAGCGTCAGGACGACGCTTAGCAGAAGGCCGCCCCACGTCTCCAAGCCCGGCGGCGAGTAGACCGCGAAGATGGCACCGAGCCCTACCAGCATGCCCGGCGCGGTGAAGCGCTGCGCAGCGGCCGAACCCGCGATGAGGTGCCAGACCGCAAGGCTCGCCCAGAGCGCCAGAGTCACGCATAGGCCCAGCGTCAGGCCCGACGCTGTACCGATCGCAATGCCGCTCGCCAGCGCCGCGCCTACGAGCGCGACGAGCAGCCCCCGGGGTGGCGTCATGCAGAGGCCCAGCCCGGCGCCGAGCATCGCGAAGATAATCCCGGCGGAGATCCAGGCCCGCCACAGCTCTCCGATCGGGTAGATACCGACCAAGAGGACGCGGATGCTACCGGCAAGGACATCCCACCGCGCGTCCACGAGGACCCACTGGGCGAACGAGAACAGGACCCAGGCTGAAAGCGGGATGACGAGCAGCGAAAGCGCGATGTCGAAAGGCTTGGCGAATAAGTTGCGGTGCAGCCACCGGATCGCGACCGTCATCGTCCCGCCCCCTGCGCGTTTACCCAGCTGTTCAAGAGATTCACGACGGCGCTGATGATCCAGCTGAGGATCAAGTAGGTCGCCATGACGATGACGACGCCCTCGAGGTTTCGGCCGGTTTGGTTGGAGACGGTGCCGTAGACGTTAAAGAGGTCGGGGAAGCCGATCGCGATACCTAGGGAGGTGTCCTTGGTCAGGCTGATGTAGCGGTTGGCAAGCGAGGGCAGCACGACCCTGAAGACCTGCGGAAGGACGATATCGCGCAGCGTGTGTGACCGTGACAGGCCGAGCGCGGCTGATGCCTCCCACTGCCCCTTGGGCAGTGCGTCGATCGCACCACGGACGATCTCAGCGACGTAGGCGGAGCTGTTGACGACGATCGCGAGTAGTATCGCGGTGAACTCCGGCGTGAGGTTGATCCCGCCCCTGGCTCCGAAGCGCGTGGCGACCGGTGCGTCGAGTTCGAAGGGAAGGCCGAGCGAATAGGACACCACTGCCGCGACCATCGCCGCTAGAGCCAGGCCAAGCCTCCAGGCCCGGGCCTTGGCGAAGAAGATCGCCACAACGCACGCTGCCGCGACCGCGGCGAGAATCGAGCCCGCGGAAGACGCTTCGGCGGACGCGGCGAGGCCTGGGAGATAGACGCCCGACTGACTCATGATGAGGCCGCCGAACCAGCTCGACGCTGCGCTTGCCGGCGGGAAGCGGAGGACAACGGCGAAGTACCAAAATACGATCTGGATCAAGATCGGCGTATTGCGGACGAGTTCGACCAGCCCGAAGGCGAGGTTGCGGACGAGCCAGTTGGTACTCAGCCTGCCGACGCCGAGGAGCGTCCCGAACACGGTGCTGAGAAGGATCGCGGCCAAGGCTACCTTCAGGGTGTTGGCGAGGCCGGCAATCAGCGCTTGGGCGTTGGTGTGCGAAGGTTCAAAGGCCTCGATGATCGGCCTCGGTCCATCGAGCGCGACAGTCATGCCCTCGCTGAGGCTGATGTTGGCGGTCGTGGCCAGGTAGCCGAACGAGAACTGTATTCCCTTGGCGGCGAGCGCGTTCCGGATGGCGAAGCCCAACCACAGCACCAGGGCCAGGACAACGGCGACGACCGCGATCTGCACGATCAAGCGACGGGCGAGAAGGATCCGCCGGCGGGACGGGCTAATTAGGGGCGTGTGGGCTATCTGCATCGACATGCCGTGGCTCCTGGGTGCCCGGGCGCAGGCGAAGGCCTGCGCCCGGAGGCCGCATCAG
>JAIYAJ010000217.1 GCA_027489105.1 Zymomonas sp.
AGCTTGTCGCGCCGGGCGTTGGCGGGCAGGAAATGCTCAACACCTATACTGAGGCCTTGACCAAGATGGTCGAGAACCCCGGTATCCCCGAGCTGTTCCGCTCGATCTTCCGCAACGCCTATCTGCCCTATCGCGATCCGGAAACGCTGCGCAGCTTCCTGCGCGAGATCAACGGCTTCACCTATGACCACAGCGAACGGCTGGGCGATGCCTTCGAGTATCTCCTGTCTGTGCTGGGCAGCCAGGGTGATGCCGGGCAGTTTCGCACCCCGCGCCACATCATCGATTTCATGGTGGAGATCATCGATCCGAAGAAGGACGAGGTGATCCTCGATCCGGCCTGCGGCACCGCCGGGTTTCTGATTTCCAGCTACAAGCATATCCTGAAATCCAACTCGACCGACACGGGCAGCAAGGTCGCGGGCGTGGAAGTGGACGCCGCCGAGGCAACGCTCGACAGTCCGCTGCGCTATTCCGGTGACCTTTTGGCGCCAGAAGACCGGCTGCGGCTGGCGAGCAATATCAAGGGCTATGATATCTCGCCCGACATGGTGCGGCTGAGTCTTGTAAATCTCTACCTGCACGGCTTTGTTGACCCGAAGATTGACGAATACGACTCACTCGTCAGTGAAGACAAATGGGGCGAAGTGGCGGACGTCATTCTTGCCAATCCACCATTCATGTCACCGAAGGGTGGCATCCCAGTCCATCGTCGCTTTGCTATCCAGTCCAAACGCAGCGAAGTGCTATTCGTTGACTACATCGCCGAGCACCTAAGCCCGAACGGCCGTGCCGCCATCGTCGTGCCCGAAGGCATCATTTTCCAGAGCCAGAGTGCTTATTGCGACCTGCGGCGGATGCTGGTGCGAGAAAAGTATCTCGCCGCCGTCATCTCGCTGCCCGCCGGTGTGTTCAATCCCTATTCGGGGGTGAAGACCTCGATCCTGATCCTCGACCGCCCGGTGGCGAAGGCCAGCGACAGTATCGCCTTCTTCAAGATCGAGAACGACGGCTTCGGCCTTGGCGCACAGCGCCGCGCGGTGAAGGGCGGGCAGCTGGCGCAAGTGAAGGACGAGCTGGGCGCATGGCTGGCGGCACTGCGCGGCGGGGGTGAGGCCGTGCTGGATACGCCGCTGGGCTTTGCGGTGGAGAAAAAGCGGATTGCCGAGGGCGGTGAGTTTAATCTGAGCGGGGAGCGGTATCGGGAGACGACACAGCGGGCATCAGCTTGGCCATTCTTGAAGGTCGAAGATGTGTTCGCCAAGGCGGGCGAGACTGTGCTGCCCGAAACATTGGACGGTCCTGTCACCTACATCGGCTTGGAAAACATCAGTTCCAACCTTGGCACGCTCACCGGCGAAACCGTCATCACAGATCCAAAGGAAATCAAAAGCCTCAAAAACCGATTTTGTCCCGGCGACATTCTCTATGGAAAGCTCCGTCCGAACCTCAACAAGGTCTGGTTGGCGGATCGTGAAGGCATCTGCTCAACAGACATCTTCGTTGTCCGCGCCGATCCAGCAAAGGTTGATGCTGGTCTTTATGCCCACCTGTTCCGGCAGGACCATTTCAACCAAATGGTGATGGCTGAGATTAAAGGCGCACAGTTACCGCGCGTTGGCTGGCAGTCGTTCGGCGCGATTGAAATCCCCCTGCCGCCGCTGGAGGTGCAGCGGGAGATTGTGGCGGAGATTGAGGGCTATCAAAAGGTCATCGACGGCGCCCGCACCGTCCTCGAAAACTACCGCCCCCACATCCCCATCGATCCTACTTGGCCCGTGACGAATCTAGGCAGCCTGGCCTCATTCAAGAATGGCCTGAACTTCACGAAGGACGAGGCCGGCCATGCGATAGCCATCGTCGGCGTCGGCGACTTTCAGAACAATCTGACCGTGCCTGTTCAAGGTCTCAGCAGCGTCACAATCGCAGACGAAATCGGCGACGAATATCTCCTGCGGGCCGGCGACATTCTTTTTGTGCGCTCCAATGGAAATCCTGATCTCGTCGGTCGATCAATGCTGGTCCCAGATGACATTGGCCGAGCGACTTTCTCGGGCTTCAGCATCAGGGCGCGCATTATCAATCCAGAGGCAAGTTCGCGGTTTCTGGCACATTTCTTCAAGTCCGCTGATTTTGCGGACAAGATGAAGACGGTGGGGCAAGGATCGAGCATTCGCAATCTGTCGCAGGGCATACTTGACGGCCTGCAAATCCCTCTGCCACCCGTCGAAATCCAGCAAGGCATCGTTGCGGAAATCGAAGCCGAGCAGGCGCTTGTGGATGCAAACCGCAAGCTAATCGTCCGCTTCGAAAAGAAGATCGAAGCCGCCATCGCCCGCGTCTGGGGAGGGGTTGAAGAAGCTGCGGCGGCATGATCCAAAAGGCATGCCTCGCCGAGCGCGTCACCCGCAGCCCGTTCATCCAGTGAAACGCTCCCCGGCAGGCTTCCGCCAGCCGGGGAGCGCGATCTCATTCCGCCGCTTGCGCCAGCGCCTCGACCTCGGGGCCGATGAACTCGCCGGGGAAGTGGCCGGCGAAGGCGCCGCGGTCGAAGGTCGGGGTGCCGTTGACCATGGTCAGGCGCATCGGTGCGGGCTGGCGGGTGTAGCGGTAGGTGGTGCCGCCCTCCCCGTCCGGCACGTCCCACGCCTTCTCGTCGGGGCGGCGCTCGATCTCGGCGAGGTCGAACACGACGATGTCGGCCTTCTTGCCCACCTTCAGCGTGCCGCGATCGGGAAGGTTGAAGTGGCGGGCGATGCGGCCGCTCAGATATTCGATGCCCTGCTCGATCGTCAGCTGCTTGCGGTCGCGGACATAGCGGGTGAGGAACAGGACATTGTCGCCCACGCCGCAGAACATCTGCCCATGCGCGCCGGAGTCGCACAGATTGCCCAGCGCCTGCGGGTCGGTCAGCAGCTTGTCGAGCGCTTCCTCATTATTGGGGAAGTCGGCGGTCTTGATTATCGAGTCGGTGCCGTTGTCGAGCAGCCAGTCGGCCAGCGCGTCCGACGGATGATCGATGCCGTTGGCGTCCATATAGTCGCGCAGCGTGCCGGTGATAGGGCCGACGCCGGTGGCGCTTTCCATGAAGAAGATGTCCTCGGGCCGGCCGATCGGCGAGATCGGGAAGGTCTGCGCCCAGGATTCGCGCGCCCGCGCCCGCCATTCGGGGCTTTCGAGCAGCGCGATCTTCGCCTCTTCGCCCTTGGTCTGGACGACCTCGCTCCACACATAATTGTTCGACTGGGCGAACAGCAGCGAGGAGTTGAAGCTGACGATCGTGGTCGGCGAGATCACGTGGAAGCCCGGCCACACATCATTGCCCTCCGCCTTGTTGCGCGCGTGGAGCGCCTCGGCGCCCTCGATCGCAAAGGACTGGAAGGCGAGCGTCGGCACGCTGCCGGCGATCTGCAGGCGGATGCCGTGCTTCTTGGCGAGCGCGCTCATCCGTTCCGAATTCTGGAGGCCGTCGAGGCGCATGAAGAAGTCGACCACGACCTGGACCAGCGCCCCCGGATGGCGGGCGACGACGGCGAACAGCGCGTCGAACTCGGCATCGTCGGCCTTGCGCGTCGGGATCGGGCGATCATGCTTGTCATGGTCGAGCAGATTGGTCGACATGCCGATCGCGCCGGCGGACAGCGCATCCTCCAGCAGGACGCACATCTGCTCGATCTCGGCCGGGGTCGCCGTGCGATCCCAGGCTTCGAGGCCCATGACGGCCAGGCGGATCGCGATATGCCCGACGAAGGCGCCGAAATTGACCGGGGTCTTCACATGCTTGACGACCGACCTCTTATACTCGCTCCAGGTCTTCCAGTCCCAGGGCAGCATATCGCGGAACGGCTTTTCGGGGATGTCCTCGAAGAAGGAGAAGATGTCGATCATCTCCTGCCGCACCGCCGGATCGTCGTGCACCGGCGCGGCGGCGAAACCGCAATTGCCGTTGATCGAGGTGGTGACGCCATAGCCCGGCATCGGATCGAGCGTGGGCATCCACCACATCGGCGCGTCATAATGGTTATGCGCCTCGATGAAGCCGGGGGTGACATAGCAGCCGGTGGCGTCGATCACGCGCTCGCGCCGCTCGGGTTCGATATTCGGCTCGATCGCGACGATCTGCGACCCGCGCACGCGCACATCGGCCTTATAGGCGGGCGCGCCGGTGCCGTCGACGACGGTGCCGTTCTTGATCAGATATTTGTCCTGCATGGCTCTCTCTCCCAACCGATAGGGGACGATTTTCGTTCGCCCTTCGCCGTCCAGTGATAGGCCCAAGGGCAGAGGCCGCCATCCGCGCCGCTGGCGAAAGGCTCATCAAATGAGCCTTTCCCGTCGCCCCAATGAGCCCGATGGGGCAGTCAGCCTATGACTTGCGCGCCGCCATCCACGCCGCCGCGTCGCGCTCCACCTGCCGCAGCGCGGCAAAGACCGACAAAGCGGGCTCGATTCGCCCTTTGCGGCCGAGCTGGTCGATCTGGCCATAATACCAGAACTGCACCGCGAAACCGGCGATGCCGTCGACCAGCTTGATCGCGCGCAGCCAGTTCAGCCAGCGCGGCAGCAGCGACAATCGGTTTTCATAACGGGGGACGGCATCAGCGCCGGCAAGCAACGCGCGACAGGCATCGGGCGCTCCGCACAGCGGACGCGCGAGTCCGATCAGGTCGGCCGCGCCCGTGGCCAGCGCATGGTCCATCGCCGCCCGGCTGCGGAAGCCGCCCGTCACCAGCAGCGGCATCGTCCCGACCTCGGCCTTCATCGCCTTGGCGAAGTCGACGAAATAGGCTTCGCGCGCCGCCGTCGACGGGGGGACGCCGCGCGGCTCCTCGCGTTCGCCGATCCCGTCGAGGTCCATCATCGCCGGCTGTTCATAGGAGCCGCCCGATATCTCGAGCAGGTCGACGCCCTCCTGCTCCAGCCAGCGCGCGACGCTCAGGCTTTCCTCGAAGGCGAAGCCGCCGCGCTGGAAATCGGCCGAGTTGAGCTTGACCGAGATCGGAAAGTCGGGGCCGACCGCCGCGCGCACCCGCCGCACGCTGTCGAGCAGAAAGCGCGCGCGGTTTTCGAGACTGCCGCCCCAGCGGTCGGTGCGGAGATTGGCGAGCGGGCTCAGAAATTGCGAGATCAGATAGCCATGGGCGGCGTGGAGCTGGACGCCGGTAAAACCGGCGTCGCGGGCGACCATCGCGGCGGTGGCAAAGCGGCCGATCAGATCCGCAATCTCCTCCTCGCTCAAGGGCACCGGCGTGGCGAAGCGTCCGCCGGGGACGCGCAGCGCGACGGCCGAGGGCGCTTTGGGGGCGGGATTGACGCTCTTCTGGGTCTGTCGGCCGGCGTGGCTGATCTGCATCCAGAGCCCGTTTCCGCCCTCGGTCCCCGCCTCCG
The DNA here is from genome assembly GCA_027489105.1 of Zymomonas sp. The sequence continues at coordinate 5,389 of JAIYAJ010000217.1, forward strand.
CCCAGGCTTCGTAACGCCCCATCGTCTCACGGTCGGGCAAGCGATCGAGGATGACGTTGCCCGGCCGTTCGAGATGGTCGCGGTCGATCATCACATTGCCGGTCAGCAGCAGCCCCGCCCCGCCCTGCGACCAGACACGGTAGAGCCGGGCGAGATCGTCGGTCGGCGCGCCCTGCGGAGTCGCCAGCCCTTCGGTCATCGCCGCCTTGACAAGCCGGTTGGGGAGCACCGCACCGCAGGGCAGACGCAGCGACTGCGCGATCGGCATCCTGTCCGGCGTCATGTCGCTCATTCCCATCTCCCCCAAGTCCGAACCCCGGCTTACGGCCACTGTCGCGATTTTCATCCGCGGCTCAACCGCAATTTCGGTAAGCTGGTTCCTTTTTTATCGCGCGGCTATGGAAGGGCGATGCTGCTCGACCTCGTCCTGCGGATCGTCCGGTGGTTCGGGCGTCGGCTCCTGCTCTACGCCTTGCTCGTGGCGGCGATCGGCTTTGCCGCGATCGCGCTTCCCTGGCTTCGCGAGCAGGCGGAGGGCGACCGCACCGCGCGCCTGCACCATGCCGCCCTGCTCGACGCCCGCCGAACGCTCCAGCCCCGCCTCGATGGCGCGGCGGCCGAGGTTTCCACGCGGGTCGAACAGGCGCGGCGCGGCGGGCTGGACGCGATCGACCGGCAGATCGCCGAAACCGACGCCCGCAAGCAGGCGCTCGACCAGCGCATCGCAGCAAGCCCCTCGACGCTGATCCTCGCCGCACAGGGTGGCGACGCGCTGCTGCAGGCCAAGCGCGCCGAGTTCGACCGCCTCCTCGCCGAACAGGAACTGGCAGGCCTGCGCACGGCGCGGGCTGCCTTGCTCGCCGATCGCGACAGGATCGCCGCGACGGTCGACCTTCAGGCGCAGGCGGCCGCTCTGCGGCAGGCGCAGGCCCGCTGCGATCAGGCGCAGGCGGTGCGCCGGGCCTATGAAGCGCGCTGGCGGTGGCGCTGGCGGTCCTGGTTCGACACTGACGAGCATCGCGCGCTGGTGCGCGCCGCCGATGGGGCCTGCGCCGATGCGCAACGGCGGCAGGCCCTGATCGAAGCGCGGCAGAAAGCCATCCGTGCGGCCCAGGCGGCCCGTGACGGGCTGTCACGCGCGGCAGACGATATTGCGGGGGGCACGAACGAAAAGGCCCGCATCTGGGCTGCGGACTTCGACACCGAACTGGCCGCTGCCCGCGCGACATGGGCCGCGAGCTGGAGCGAGCGCCTGCATCTCTGGGCCGCTCGGCTCCATCTCGACCGCATCCTGATCGCCGCCGGCTGGGCACTGCTGGCGATCATCCTGACGCCCTATGCGATCCGCCTGGTCTTCTTCTTCCTGCTCGCGCCTTATGCCGAGCGGCGGCGCTCGATCCTGCTGCGCAGCCCTTCAGGCGGCCCGGATGGCCAGATCGCCATTCCCATGCCTGCCGCCTCGACGACCTCGGTCACGATCCGCCTCGGCCCCGATGAGGACCTGCTCGTGCGGCAGGACTATCTGCAATCGGCATCGGTCGAAGGGGTCAAGACGACGCACTGGCTGCTCGACTGGCGGCATCCGCTGTCGAGCCTCGTCACGGGCCTGTGCTTCCTCACCCGCATCACCGGCGCCCATGCGCGCACCACCGTCTCGGCCGTGCATGATCCACTGGCCGAGGTGACGATCCTCGATCTGCCCGAGGGGGCGGGCTGCGTGCTGCAGCCCCGCGCGCTGGCGGCGGTGGCGCATCCCGCCGGGCGGCCGCTGCGGATCACCAGCCATTGGCGTCTCTTCTCGCTGGCCGCATGGCTCACCTTGCAGCTGCGTTATCTCCAATTCCACGGTCCCGGCCGACTGATCCTCAAAGGCCGTCGCGGAATCCGGGTGGAACAGGCTGAAAAGGGACGGATTTTTGGGCAGTTGCAGCTGGTCGGATTTTCCGCCGATCTGCGCTATTCGGTCGCGAGGACCGAGACCTTCTGGCCCTATTTTCTTGGCCGGGAAGCCTTGTTCAAAGACAGGGTCGAAGGCGGCAGCGGCCTCCTGATCGTCGAGGAAGCCCCGCTCGCGGCTCATCCAGGCGGACGCCCGCGCCACGGTCTGGAGGGCGCAGCCGATGCCGCGCTCAAGCTCGTCGGGCTTTAGGATGGGTGGTGACCCCGGCGCGATTCGAACGCGCGACCTTCTGCTTAGGAGGCAGACGCTCTATCCTGCTGAGCTACGGAGTCCCGAAGAGGGCTCATAGCGAGCGGCTCGCGCCGGGTCCAGAGCAGGCGCAGCCGCTCAGTTCTCGCTGCCGGGCGGTCGGACCGGCAGAGGCAGCGGCGCGACCGCTATTCCTTCGTCGAGCAGCGCCCTGGCTTCCTCAATGCTCGTCTGGCCATGGATCGGGCGACTGTCCTCCTCGCCCAGATGCATCGCCCGGGCCCGATCGGCAAAACCCTTGCCCACATATTCGGAGCCTTCGAGGATCTTCGCCTGGATCTCGGCGATCCTGGCGACCATCTCCTTGAACTGCTCGGGCGCCGGCAGATTGGCGCCGGCGGGCACGACAGCGCCGCCGGGAGCCGCCGTCGGAACCATGGCCCGGCTATCGGCGTCGGACCGGCGATTCCCCTTGGGCGCCACGTTGGGCGCCATCACGGCCTTCTCGACCTCGGACGATCCGCAATAGGGGCAGGACACCAGCCCCCGCGCCTTCTGATCCTCATAATCCGCCGACGATCCGAACCAGATCTCGAACACATGGCCGCCCGGGCGGCAGGCAAGATCGAACACGATCATGCGCAGGTCTCCACCGCGCCGATCGGGCGGCGATGGCGCAACGCCGGCACCCGCGCGCGCACATCGGCAAGACGCGCGAGATCGATATCGGCGAAACCGATCCCCTCCTCGTCGCCCATGTCGAGCAGCACCTC
>JAIYAJ010000412.1 GCA_027489105.1 Zymomonas sp.
ATCGAACCGGGCTCGCGCGGGCCGGTGACGCCGTCGCGCACGGTGACCTTGTGCTCCTTCAGCGCGATCGCGCGCCCCTGCGCCGCGGCCTCGCCCAGCAGCAGCGCGGTGCCGGAGGGCGCGTCCACCTTCATGCGGTGATGCATCTCCAGCACCTCGATGTCCCAGCCTTCGCCCAGGGTGGCGGCGGCCCGGCGCACCAGCCCAGCGAGGAGGTTGACCCCGAGGCTCATATTGCCGGACTTCACGATGGTGGCGTGCCGCGCGGCCGCCTCGAGCCGGTGCAGGTGCTTCTCCTCGAAGCCCGTGGTGCCGATGACGTGGACGATCCGCGCCTGGGCCGCGAAGGCCGCGATGCCGCAGCTCACATCCGGCGTCGAAAAGTCGAGCACCCCATGCGCGTCGACGATGGCAGCGAGCGCATCGTCGCTGACGGCCACGCCGAGCGCCGGCAACCCGGCGAGCGTGCCGGCATCCTGTCCGATGAAGGGCGAGCCGGGCCGTTCCAGCGCGGCATGCAGCGCGACGCCCTCGGCCTCGGCGATCGCCTTGACCAGCGTGCGCCCCATGCGCCCGCCGGCGCCGACGACGACGAGTTTCATGGAAGGGGACATTCAGGACGCTCCGGCGCGAAACTGCGCGTGTTTAGGGGAGGCGGTCGGCTTTGCCAACTTGTGCAATTATTGGTACAACGGCTCCATGAAAGTCACGTCCTACTCGAAGCTCCGCCAGAACCTCGCCAAGTGCATGGACGAGGTGGCGGACGATCATGCGCCCATGCTGGTCACGCGCGCCAACGGGCGCCATGCCGTGCTGATGTCGCTGGAGGATTTCGCCAGCTACGAGGAGACGCGGTACCTGCTGAGCAGCCCTGCCAATGCGAAGGCGTTGAAGGAGGCGATTGCGGACGCAGACGCAGGGCGCTTCGCCGCCAGGTTCGAAACGATGGAAGAACTCTACGAAGCGGTTCGACAGATGGAGGCAGGAGCGCAGAGCGTTGCGGAATGAACGTCGTTTTCATGCCGCTCGCCATTCGACACCTCCAGCATTTCGTTCAGTTCGAACCGAAGACCGCGCAGAAGCTTCTCGTTCTGATCGAAATTTGCCGCCGTTCTGCCTTTTCCGGGATCGGCAAGCCTGAGCCTCTGCGCCATGATCTGAAGGGCTGGTGGTCACGCCGCATCACCGACGAACACCGACTGGTCTACAGGGTCGTCGGCGAGACGATTGAGATCGCGCAGTGTCGGTTTCATTACTGACATTTTGCTGCGCGCCAAAAGCGGCTGTGCGTATATCAAGAATTGTGCACCAAAGGCCTCAATCAGGCTTTCCACCCAACCAAAAACCCTGACACCAAAAATTCGGCATTCACCCTTGGAATGAACGAGGGTTGCGCGCGCTCAAGTAGCCGGCGCATCAGAACCGGGCTGAGAAGATCAAGCACCAGAAGCGGTGGCGGCCCTGAGCGCAGGCCTCCTGCAGCCTGGTGCTGTATGATCACGCTTGCAACGCCTTCCATCGCTTGAAGAGGGATAGGCGCGAGAGCAGCAAGCGACGCATCTCGTGGCGAATTGACGAGGAAATCGAGGATGATCTCGCCGTTCCTGTCCAGTAATGCGCTGTAGACCTCCACGATGCGCGTCAAATCCGACTTCATATCACCGGTAAACGTGATGCCGTCCCTGCCAAATCGTCGAGCTTCGGATGCGAGCGCTGCCTTGAAAAGCGCCGCCTTGTCGCCAAACCTGCGAAACAGTGTGATCTCGCCTATGCCAGCGCGCTCAGCGACCTTACGGGTCGTCGCATTACGATAGCCCTCCTCGCGCCAGACAGCGAGGGTTGCTTCCAAAATTCTCAGTTCATTGATCGGAGCAGGCATGACTCCATGTTACTGCATCCTGCCAGTCATTGACAGCAAGCACTATCAAACCTATTGGTAGTATCTGCTATCAACCGGAGATTGTCATGCAGCCGCATCGCGAGGTCCTCATCATCGGCGCGGGACCCACGGGCCTCGCTACGGCGCTATTTCTCACGCAAAAGGGTTACAGGCCGAGGATTATCGACCGGAATACCTCCCCCTCGCCCTATTCCAAGGCCTTTGGCGTCAATGCGCGATCGCTTGAACTGCTCGAAGCAACAGGCGTGACCGCGCGTTTCCTCCAGCATGGTCGTCGCATGACGAACCTCAATCTCCATCACCACGACCGCATTCTTGCCCAGCTTCGCCTTGGCGAGGTTCAGCACCGGTACCCCTTCATGTGCGTGCAGAGCCAGGAAGCGTCGGAACGGATGTTGCGCGAGGCGTTGGCTGAGCGCGGGATCGAGGTCGAATGGGGTTCGGCTGTCGAGCACATTCATGACGGTGACGGAAGACCCGCCGTCGAGGTCCGCACGGCGACCGGCTCATCGACCATGAAACCGGATATCGTGCTGGCGGCCGATGGAGCAAGCAGCAGCGTTCGAAAAGCGTTGGGCATATCCTTCGAGGGCGTGAAGTACGATGAGCCTTGGAAACTTTATGATCTCGAACTGACAGGGCCGTTGGACGCCGACGACGGCCATATCTTCTTGCTCGATGACGGCGGGATGTTCGTCGTGCGCCACGAGAGCAACGTCTGGCGCGTCTTGGGCAATGTTCCTGACATGCTCAAACGTCTGCCTGCCAGTACGCAGCTTGGACCGGTGCACTGGGAATCGCAATTCGCCATTTCCAACCGCGTCGCCGGGCGTTTCTCCAAAGGCGCGATCTATCTAGCCGGTGATGCGGCACACATCCATGCGGGCATCGGTGCGCGCGGGATGAATCTCGGCATCGAGGACGCTTTCGTATTCGCCGAGCTGCATCACCGCGGCGAACTCGATCGGTACGACGCGCTGCGGCGACCCGTAATCAACAAGGTTGTTGGCCAAATTCAGAGGGCGATGGCCGTTCCGCGCGCAACTACGCTGCCCGGACGCCTCGTGCGGACATTCCCGCGCATGATTCAATTTTTGGTCCCACTGGCTCGGTCGCGGGTCCAGCCATGGATTCTAGGGCTGGACCACGAGCTCGGAATTATCACCTAAGGCAAAAGAAAGCGCACAATTCAAGAATTGTGCACCACGCGGCAGCATCCGAAATCGCGGCACTTTCCCGGCGCAGAAATCTAGTGCGGAATGCAGAGTGCGTAAGGCAAGGCAGCACTGCCTTGCCTACCCCTCACGCCACCGCCCTGATCGTCCTTCTCACCTTATCCACAAGTTCCCCGATCTGGCTTTCGGTGATGATCAGCGGCGGGGTGAGCGCCAGCGTGTCGCCGGTGTAGCGCAGCATCAGGCCCTCGTTGTGGAAGGCGTGGTCCATGGCCGCGAAGCCGCGCTTGGTCGGCCCGTCCGCGTGCGGCGTGAGGTCGATGCCGGCGAC
>JAIYAJ010000539.1 GCA_027489105.1 Zymomonas sp.
ATGGCGCTCCTCGACGGTTTCGAGCCGATCGATCCTGAGGCCGTCGATCTTGAGGACAGGCTCTCTGACAATTCGAGGCGCTATAGAACGCCTAAAGAGGTGGCTTACATATTGAAGCGCAGCGAAGACGCTATCGTTGATCGGATCAAAGCTCATCACATCGGCTTCAAGAGACGCGGGCGCTATTTCGTTGACATGACGCGAGTAAAAGGGCCGATCTGATCGGCCCTATTCTCGGATTTCGGATTTCAAACTCGGATTTCGCGGCAAGCGTTATTTTGAGAGGGCAGGTAATATGATCCCCGTGATGTAACTCATGGGGATTTTTTATGGAATTTGCTCCGAACCTTTTGAAACTGTTGCCCGAGAAGAGCCGGGCGAAGCTGATGGCCCTCGCCGACGAGCGGGAGGATAAATACGCTGTCCTCCGCGCTGCGGTCGCCACACAGGAAAGCGCCTGGCAGCGGCGCGATGCCGCCGAAATGGCCGTCCGCAATTGGCAACAGAACTTCGCCAGCACGGTCGCAAGGAAGGCGACGCCCGAAGAGATCGCGGCTTCCCGCGCTCCCGTCGAGCGGGCCGAGGCAGAGATCGAACGGGCCACCGCCCGTGTGAAGACGGCGCAGGCAGCCTGGGAGGCGTATTCGTTCCTCGACGAGGTGCACAGCCAGCTTGTCGATTGTTCGCGTACCGGCATCCGCCTTGTCGAGCGTCCGCTTCCGGCGGTGAAGCGCTCCGACTATCACCGAGCCGTCGAGGAAAGCCGCCGTGCACTGGATGAAGTAACGGCAGAAATCGAAAACCTTTCCGGCGCTCCGCTTACGATCGAGGAGATGCGGGCGAAGATCGAGGAAGAAATCGACGGCTACGCCAGGGCACCCGTGCTTAGCGTGCGTGCGAGGGAAAACAGCCCTGTCCCCATCGTCGCGCACCTCTCCCCGCCGCGCTACCAAGACCCCACCAGGACTGCCGTCGTCCATGACCCTCTGCCGTCGCTCGTGTGGTTCCTCCGGGACGTGATCCTCGAGAAAGCTGTCGGAATGCTTCCGACCGAGGAACCGCCGGGTGCACTCCCTTCGGCGCAACGTGAGAAGCGGATCGACGAGCTGACCGCCCGCCGCCTCGAAATCGAATTTGAAGAAGAAGCAATCGTCTGCGCAGCGGCGGCGGCCGGAATTCCCCTTGAGCGGCGCAGGGACGCCGACTGGCGGGCAGTCTGCCAGGCAGTTGAGCGCAACTGAGGAGCTACCCTATGCACGAAGATTTCATCGATCAGGTGGAAGCGTATTCCATCACTCACGGCGGAATGGCGGCTTCCGACGCGCGCGACCTCTGCCGCCAGCTTTATCGGGGCGAGCGTGTCGAGCTTCCTGCGGCCTCGACCCCTGGCGGGGCAGTAATCCGGCAGCTCCTCAGCGACGCGATTAGCTCTTTCCTCACGGCGGGGTCTCCCCATGCCTCCGCCGGAGCCGGAGAGCCCGTCGCCCCGGCCCAGCCGGTGGCGGCGGTGCCTTCTTCCGCATCGACCTTTGAGCGTCACATGCACCTCGCAAAGATCGCTCCGGGGGCCGAGATGGCCGCAACCGTTGCCAGCTTGGCCGCGTCGAGCATGCCGCTCGACCAGGCGGCTGAAACGCTCCGGATCGCCCAGCAGGCCGCACTCTCGGCCGCTCCTCGCATCCCCTCGATCGAGGAGCGGGCGGCGGGTATGGCAGAGATGGGGCCTGCGGGAGATTTCCAGCCCATGTCCAAGGCGGACATTGCCAAGGCCGGATGGACCAAGGCGTTCGCAAAGGCTGAGGCGAAGACTGGCGGCACGCTGCGGATTGGGGGCTGACATGGCGCTCCGCACCGGATCGCTGGCGCTTTCCTCGGACTGGCTCGTCGTGGACATCGACGGGCCAGCTCGCGTTGAGATTGGCGTCCGCCGCTCGCTCGGGCCTGTCTTCATCGCTGTGACCGGCGGCAATACCCCGGATGACGACGAGGCGATCCTGCTCGATCGCGAGCGCGTCCTTCACCTCGATCTCGGCGACATTCTTTTCGCCCGAGCCCCACGCGGCGGCTCGGTCCAACTCATTTCCAAAACCTGAGGATTACGCTCATGGGATCGCTTACATCACAACTTGTCGTCCGGCTCATCGATCAGGTGACTGGCCCCGCCAGGGGCGTCGGCCGGGCGCTCACCGGGCTCAACCGGCAGATTGCCGGTGCGGGCGGCAACATCGAGAACCGGCTCGGAAACGCGCTCGATCAGAACAACGCGGCCCTCGACCGGACGCGCGGCCAGCTCATCGACGGAATTGCAGCCCTCTATGCATTCAAGGCGGCAATGACGGGCGTCCTGACCCCGACGATCGAGCTTGAGGAAAAGCTCGCCGATCTGCGCAAGGTGGCGGACGTCGATGATGCCGGGATGCGCGATCTCGAAGCGGCGATCCGGCGCGTCTCGGATGCTACTGGCAAGGCGCAGTCTGAGGTGGCGGCCACCATGGCCGCCGCCGCTCAGGGCGGCATCGGCAACGATGATCTCGAAGCCTACTCGAAGATGGTCCTTCAAGTCGGGGTGGCTTGGGACATGACAGGCGACCAGGCGGGCGAGGCGCTGGCGAAAACTCAGACGGCCATGCAGTGGACCGTCGAGCAGACCCGGCAGTTCGCGGATGAGATCAATACGCTTTCCGACAGCACTGCCGCCAGCACGAACGAGCTTCTCGAGTTCTCCCGCCGCAGCCTGGCCGCCGGAAAGACGGCGGGCATGTCGGCGAAGGAAACGCTCGCATTCGGCGCGGCGATGATCTCCGCAGGCGCAGCGCCCGAGGTGGCAGCGACGAGCTTCCTGAACCTGACCAGGGCGATGACGAAGGGCGATGCCGCGACCAAGCGGCAGCGGGCAGCCTTCAAGGCGCTCGGCTTCGACATGAAGGCCCTGCAAAAGAACATGCAGGCCGATGGCATCGGCACCGTGATGCAGGTTTTTGAGGCGATCCAGAAGCTCCCGCGCGAGCAGCGGACATCCGTCATCTCCGAGCTTTTCGGCGATGAGGCCCGCGCCCTTGCTCCGCTCCTCGAAAATCTGGACCTCGTTCGCCAGAACTACGAGGCGGTGGCTGACGAGGCCAAGACCGCCGGATCGGTTCAGCGTGAATTCGAGCAGCGCAGCAAGACGACTGCGAATGCCCTGCGGCGGCTTCGGACGGCGATGCAGAACATCGCGATCTCGATCGGCAGCGCGATCACGCCCGCTCTCGCCGATATGGCCGACAAGTTCGCCCCGATCGCCGGACACATCGCCGATCTCGTCGCACGCTTCCCGCGCCTGACGCAGGCTGTCGTCGGCACGGTCGCTGCCCTGGCCGCGCTGCGCATCGGCCTCATTGGCCTGCAATTCATCGGCCTCAACCTCAAGGGGGCGCTCCTCACGGCGGCGCTCGGGATCACGCGCATCGGGGGCGCGGCCACAGCCGC
>JAIYAJ010000446.1 GCA_027489105.1 Zymomonas sp.
CCGCGCCCTCACCGCTCTCGCCGCCGTCGCGCTTCTCGTCGCGCCGGTCACCGCCGAAGCCGGCACCGTCGTGGCCGCCGAACCGCGCGCCGCCGCCGCCGGACAGGAAATCTTGCGCAAGGGCGGCAGCGCCGCCGACGCCGCGATGGCGATCATGCTTGCCCTGACCGTAACCGAACCGATGTCCTCGGGCATCGGCGGCGGCGGCTTCCTGCTTCACCATGACGGCAAGACCGGCAAGCTTGAGACGGTCGACGGACGCGAGACCGCCCCCGCTTCGGCCGGCCATGACCGCTTCCTCGGCGCCGACGGCAAGCCGCTGCCATATATGCAGGCGGTGCCCGGTGGCTATTCGGTCGGCATCCCCGGCAACATCGCGCTGATGGCGGAAACCCACAAACGCTGGGGCAAGCTGCCCTGGGCCAAGCTGTTCGAACCGGCGATCCGCCTGGCCGAACAGGGCTATACGCTGCTGCCCGACAACAGACCCGGCCCCTTCACGGTGCAGGGCACCCTCGCCTATCGCCTCAAGCAGTTCGAGAAACTCTGGGCCGATTTCCCCGAGGCCCGCGCCATCTACTGGAAGGATGGCCGCCCGCTCACGACCGGCGAGACGGTGCGCAATCCGGCGCTCGCCGCTACGCTGCGGACGATCGCCGCCAAGGGTCCCGACGCCTTCTACAAGGGCGAGATCGCCAACCAGATCAGCCAGGCGGTCGGCCGGTCGAAGCGCAACCCGACGACACTGACGGTCGGCGACCTCTCGGCCTATCGCGCCAAGCTGCGCGCGCCGGTCTGCGGCAGCTATCGCGGCCACCGCATCTGCGGGATGGGCCTGCCGTCGTCGGGCGCGATCACCGACCTGATGATCCTCGGCATGCTCGAGCGCTTCGACCTCGCCAAACTCGGCAAAGACTCGCCGGTCGCCTGGCATCTGATCGGCGAAGCTATGCGGTTGGCCTATGCCGACCGCGACGCCTGGCTCGGCGATTCCGATTTCGTGAAGGTGCCGGTCGCCGGCCTGCTCGACCCGGCCTATCTCGCCGAGCGGTCGAAGCTGATCTCGCCCGACAAGACACTGGGCAGCTATCCACCCGGAACGCCGCCCGGCGCCGAGCCGCTCGCGATGACGAAAGCACCCGCCGAGCAGGGCACCACCAACTTCGTCGCTGTCGACGATCGCGGCGACATCGTCTCGATGACCTCGACGGTGGAGGGGCCGTTCGGCAGTTCGCTCGTCGCAGGCGGCTTCTTCCTCAACAACGAGCTGACCGACTTCAACGAAGATCCCTATGACAAGGGCCGTCTGGTCCCGAACCATGTCCAGCCGGGCAAGCGGCCGCTGTCGTCGATGGCGCCGACGATCGTCTATGGCAAGGACGGCAAGCCGTGGCTCGCGCTCGGCTCGGCCGGCGGGCGCACGATCATCATGCACACGCTGAAAGCCATGATCGGGGCGATCGACTGGGGGTTGCCCGCCGACCAGGCGATCGCGCTGCCCAATATCTTCTTCCGGGGTCCCGCGCTGGTGGTCGAACGCAACAGCCCGCTCGAGGCACTGGTGCCGGAGCTTACGAAGCTCGGCGAGACGGTCAGCGTCGGCGACATCCCGTCGAAGCTGACCATCTTGCAAAGCACCAAGACCGGCTGGACCGGCGCGGCCGACCCCCGCAGTCCGGGCGTCGCCCTGTCACAATAAGCCGCAGGAAGCGGGTGCAAAGGCCGATTTCGGCGTTATACCCCGCTTCAGAGCGGCCAGATCCGCGGGGGCAGGAGAGATGATGCGTAGCTTCGAGCGTTTTCCCAACCTCGTCACCATGTTCTTCACGCGCGCGGCGGAGAAGGGCGACGCGCCTTTCCTGTGGGCCAAGGAAGGCGGCCAATGGCAGGCGCTGAGCTGGGGCGAGGTCGCCCGGCGCGTCGCCTCGCTCGCCGCCGCGCTGCGCGCGCAGGGCCTGAAGGACGGGGACCGTGTCGTCCTCGTCTCCGAGAACCGCCCCGAATTCTGCATCGCCGACCTGGCGATCATGGCCGCCGGCTGCGTCACCGTGCCGACCTACACGACCAACACCGAGCGCGATCACACCCATATCTTGGAGAATAGCGGCGCCCGCGCGGCAATCGTGTCGACCGCGAAGCTGGCGCAGGTGCTGCTGCCGGCGATCGTCCGCTCATCGACCTGCGAATTCCTGATCGGCATGGAGCCGATGCCGCAGACCGCCGTCCGCACGCTCGACTTCGCCACGCTCGCGGGCGATCCAGCGGCCGATGTGCAGGCCGCCGCCGCCCGGGCCCTCGACATGCGGCGGGAGGATCTGGCGTGCCTGATCTACACCAGCGGCACCGGCGGGGCGCCTCGCGGGGTGCGTCAGCATCACGGCGCGATCCTGTGCAATGTCGAAGGGTGCCTGGACATCCTCCAGACCGATTTCGGCTGGGACGATGAGGTCTTCCTCTCCTTCCTGCCGCTCAGCCACGCCTATGAACATTCGGGTGGGCAGTTCCTGCCGATCGGGCTGGGTGGGCAGATCTATTATGCCGAGGGACTGGAGAAGCTCGCCGCCAATATCGAGGAGGTGCGGCCGACGATCATGGTCGTGGTCCCGCGCCTGTTCGAGATGCTGCGCGCGCGCCTGATCAAGGCAGTCGAGAAACAGGGCGGGATAGGCAAGAAGCTGCTCGACAAGGCGCTCGAACTCGGCACGCGCGAGAAGCTGCGCCTGACCGACTATCCCTATAAGCTCGCCATCGATGCTCTGCTGAAACCGAAGGTTCAGAAGCGGTTCGGCGGCCGGATCAAGGCGCTGGTGTCGGGCGGTGCGCCGCTCAACCCCGAGGTCGGGCAGTTCTTCTCCTCGCTCGGGCTGACCCTTCTTCAGGGCTATGGCCAGACCGAATCCGGCCCGGTGGTCTCCTGCAACCGGCCGAAGGTCGGGATCAAGCTCGACACGGTCGGCCCCCCGATGAAGGGCGTCGAGGTCAGGATTGCCGAGGATGGCGAGATATTGATCCGGGGCGAGCTGGTGATGGCCGGCTACTGGCGCAACGAGGCCGAGACCGAGCGCGTGTTGAAGGACGGATGGCTGCATTCGGGCGATGTCGGCCATCTCGACGAGAAGGGCCGCCTCAAGATCACCGACCGCAAGAAGGATCTGATCGTCAACGACAAGGGCGACAATGTCGCGCCGCAGAAGCTGGAAGGCATGCTGACGCTCCAGCCCGAGATAGCCCAGGCGATGGTCTCGGGCGACCGCCGCCCCTATATCGTCGGCCTGATCGTCCCCGACCAGGAATGGCTGGCCGGCTGGGCCGCCGAGCGCGGCCTGTCGCCTGAGCTCGCCAAGCTGCGCGACAACCCCGAACTGCACCGCGCGCTGATGGCGGCGGTCGACCGGGTCAATGTCGACCTGTCGGTGATCGAGAAGGTCCGCCGCATCGTCATCGCCGACGAGCCCTTCTCGATCGCGAACGAGCAGATGACCCCTTCGCTCAAGAACCGCCGCCACGCGATCCGGGCGATCTATGGGGAACGGCTCGACGCGCTCTATCGGGCATGAGTCGCTTCGGGGCTGGCCAGATGAGGCTCCCGCGAGGCGAAGAGAATCTGTGGGTCCAGTCGAGCGTGAGCCGTTCTAGAGCGAAATCCGTTCCGATTGCATCGGATGGATCGCTCTAG
>JAIYAJ010000391.1 GCA_027489105.1 Zymomonas sp.
ACGGTGGCGCCCGGCGGCGCCCGGCTGGTCGAGCCCCTTGGCGACAAGGGCGCGGTGGTCCTGCTGTTCAACGCGGCGGAACTGTCGTGGCGCAACATGTCGATCCGGGAAGCCGGCGCCTCGTGGGATTATCCCGAATACCAGCCGCACGTCACGATCACCTATGAGGGCGGCGACGTCGATCTCAGCAAGGTCGAGCCGTATCGCGGAGCGCTTGAGTTCGGGCCGGAAATCTTCGCAGAGCTAGACGAGGACTGGCGTACGACGACCGGAGCCTGAGATGAACGTCCAGGCATGGGTTGCCGAGGCGAAGCGGATGCCGCGCGCCAAGCGCAAGGTAGCGCTGCGCCCGATCGGCCCGACCGTCGCGTATCAAGAAGCCCTGCGCCGCGCCATGGTTCGGATTCTGCGCGAGGCTCGCTATCTGGTCGACGCTGACATCGTGCCTGCCGCCGTCTCGGCCCGCGCTCAGTTGCAGCGCAAGGACGTCGGCTGGTTCCAGCGGGCGATGCGCTTGTTCCGCGACCTTCTCGCCGGCTTTGTCGAGGGCGCCCGCGAAGAGGTGCGTCGCGCGACAGAGACAGAGGAACAGCGCCACCGCCGTCGCTTCCATGAGGCGATGCGGGCGGCGATCGGGATTGATCTCGGCGCGGCCATCGTCGCGGAGGGGATCGAGGCCGAGGTTTCCGCCGCGGTTCAGCGCAATGTCGCGCTGATCCGGGGCCTGACCGAAGACCTCGCCCGACGCGTCGAGTTGACGCTGCTGGGCGCCATCACCGCCGGCACGAGCAACGCCGAGATCGCCAAGCTGCTGACCCGCGAGTTCGGGTTCTCGACCCGGCGCGCTGCGCTGATCGCCCGCGACCAGGCCGCCAGCTTCAACGGCGATCTGAACCGCACCCGGCAGACCCGGATGGGGGTCACGGAATACGTCTGGAGCACGAGCTTGGATATCAGGGTCCGGGGCAATCCCGAGGGCCGATACCCCAACGCCAAGCCCTCGCACTACGCGCGGGAAGGCCAGACATTCCGGTGGGACAAGCCACCGAGCGACGGCCATCCCGGCCAGCCGATCAACTGCAGGTGCGTCGCACGCGCCGTCATCGAATTCTGAGCGGAGACCGCCCTGATGCAACTCAAGACGGACTTTGTCCCGTTCGACATCAAGCAGATGCCGGACGAGACTGGTGTCTTCGAAGGGTACGGCTCGGTTTTCAGCCTGATGGACCACGGCAACGATGTCGTCGTCGCCGGCGCCTTCACCGACAGCCTGGCCAGCGCAGCCGCCAACAAGCGCATGCCGAAGATGCTTTGGCAGCACGACATGCAGCAGCCGATCGGCGCCTGGATGGAGATGCGCGAGGATAATTATGGCCTCTTCGTGCGCGGCAAGCTGACCCTCGACGTGCAGCGGGCACGGGAGACGCGGGCGCTGATGCTCGACGGGGCCATGGACGGCCTCAGCATCGGCTACCGCCCGGTCGATTTCGAGATCGACCGGGCAAAGGGCGTCCGCGTGCTCAAGAAGCTGGATCTCATGGAGGTGTCCGTTGTGACCCTCCCGATGAACGAAGCGGCCACGGTGACCGGCGTCAAGGCGCTGCTGTCTGGCCTGTCCGCTCAGGAATGGCGCGACCTGGAGGCGGCTCTTCGTGACGAAGACCTCTCGCGCGCGGACTCGGTGAAAGCCGTCTCCGGCCTCAAGAAATACCTCCAGCGCGACGCTGGCGGGCCGATCCAAGCCCCTCGTGACGAGGTGGCCGCGGCGGAATTGCGCTCCTACGCCGAGCGCTTCCGGGCCATGCGCCCCTCTCTCTGAAAACCGAAAGGGCTCCATCATGGACGCCGAGACCAAGACGCTGCTCGACGAGCAGATGAAGACGTTCGAGTCCTTCAAGGCCGCGAATGACACCGTCCAGGCCGAGATCAAGAAGCTCGGCGAGGCCGACGTCATCCTTCGCGAGAAGGTCGACCGGATCAACGCCGGCCTCGACAAGTTCGAGGACATGAACCAGAAGCTGACCCTGGCCCAGCAGCAGGCCAAGAGCGCGGACGACAAGGTCGCCGAACTCAAGGAGCAGGCCGATCGCATCGAGACCGCGATCAAGCGCTCGGGCGGCGGCGGCCAGGCTGACAAGAAGGTCGAGATGAAGAAGCTGGTCAACGACTGGGCGCGTGGTGTCGTGCTCGCCGAGACCCGCGGCCGCCCGAACCTGCCCGAGCCGCTGCGCAAGGCGCTGGAGACGGTCGAGGCCGAGCACAAGGCCCTGAGCGTCGGCACCGACACCACTGCCGGCTACCTCGCCCCGACCGAGTACGTCCGCGAGATCATCAAGGGCGTGACCGAACTCAGCCCGGCCCGCGCCGTGGTGCGCGTTCGCCAGACCGCCAACAAGGCGATCCAGATCCCGAAGCGCACCGGCCAGTTCGCCGCGCAGTGGGTGGCCGAGGCCGGCACCAAGACCGAGACCACGGGCCTCACCTACGGCCTGGAGGAACTGCCCTGCCATGAGCTCTACGCGCTGATCGACATCAGCAACCAGATGCTCGAAGACAGCGCCTTCGACATGGAGGCGGAGGTCCGCATGGAGGCGGCGGAGCAGTTCGCCGTGGCCGAGGGCACCGCGGTCGTGTCGGGCTCGGGCGTCGGCAAGCCGGAAGGCTTCATGACCAACGCCTCCGTCGCCGAGACGATCTCCGGTTCCGCCGCGACGATCGCCGACGCCGACGGCCAGGCCAACGGCATGATCACCCTGTTCCATGCCATCAAGACCGCCTATTCGCGGGATGCGGCTTGGGCGCTCAACCGCACCACCCTCGGCTCGGTTCGCAAGCTGAAGGACGCGGACAAGAACTACATCTGGATGCCCGGCCTCGCCAACGGCATCCCGAACAGCATCCTCGGCGCCCCTTACGTCGAGATGCCCGACATGCCCAACGAAGGCGCCGGCCTCTATCCGGTGGCGTTCGGCGACTTCCGCCGCGCCTACACGCTGGTCGACCGCATCGTCATGGAGATGCTGCGCGACCCCTACACGCAGGCTACCGCCGGCAACGTCCGCTACGTCTTCCGCCGCCGTCTCGGCGGCCAGGTCGTGCTGGCCGAGGCCATCCGCAAGCTGAAGTGCTCGGCGTCCTAAGCGGCGATGCCTAAGGGGCGGCCTCTGGGCCGTCCCGATCCTCCCCCTCATTCCTCGTCAGGAGACAGGCAATGGCCTCTCGCGACATCCACAACAACCTGCACTTTGTGCCGCTGATCACGCCCGTGGCCGCGCGCACCGACAACACCGCCATCGTCTCGGCGATCATCGACACCTCCGGCTACGAGGGCGTCGAACTCGTCCTGGTGACCGGCGCCAACACCGACGTGAACGCGACCTTCGCGGTTCTGGTCGAGGACGGCGACAACTCCGGCCTGTCGGACAACGTCGCCGTCGCCGACTCCTTCCTGATCGGGACGGGAGCCGGTGCCAGCTTCACGTTCGCCGACGACGGCGAGTGCCGGAAGATCGGCTACATCGGCTCCAAGCGCTATGTCCGCATGACGGTCACACCGTCGGGCAACGACTCCGGCAACATCTTCATCTCCGGTGTCGCCGTGCTGGGCAAGCCGCGCCACGCGCCGACCCCGACGCTGTCCTGATCTGACGGCCTGACAACCCGTGCGGCGCTCGCCCGTGCCGCACGGCCGCCCTTCTGGAGCCGCCCCGATGACCATGACCCCCGTTCGCGTGCTGCGCGCCCTGCGCGTCGCGAGCCCCGGCAACATCTATGGCCGCGAGATCGTCGCCGGCACGGATGACGCGGTCCCGAGCGATCTGGTCGATGGCCTGGTGGCCGAGGGTTATGTCGAGCGCATCAAGCCCGCCAAGGCCGCGCCGACCGAACCCCATCATCCCGGCCATCTGGCCGAGGAAACGGATTTCCCTGCCAACTGGCGGGGCATGCACCACAAGACGCTTGTCGCGCTCGCCAAGAAGTTCGACCCGTCGGTCGAGACGAAGGCCGACGCCGTGACCGTCATGGAGCACGAAGAGAAGGCCCGCGCCGCGCCCGCCAACAAGGCGATCGGCGCCGCGCCCGAGAACAAGAGCGCCTGACCCATGGCCCTGACCGTTGAGGACGGGACCGGCGTCGTCGGCGCGGAGAGCTATGCCACCATTGCCGCGCTCGATGCATGGTGGTTGGCAAGGTCGCACAAGGCCTATGCCGCGACCTGGGCGGCCCTGACGACGGCGAAGAAGGAAGGCTCTGCCCGTGAGGCTGCAGCCTATCTCGACGCCCGCTATGGCGTCCGCTACCGCGGCACCCGCAAGACATCGACGCAGGGGCTGCTCTGGCCCCGCGTTGGCCCGGACGACGACGGCGGCGAGCCCACGGCGGTTGTGGACGTCGACGGGTTCGATCTGCCCGCCCTGCCGACCCAGCTTCTGCCGGCCATGGCGGAGGTAGCCGTCCGCGCCGCCTCGACCGATCTGGCGCCCGACGTCGGCGCTGAGGGCCGGGTCAAGACGCACAAGGTCGGCGACATGACCGTGACTTTCCAGGACGACCCGACCGATACCGGACCGGGCGCCGTGATCGACCGCAGCATTGGAATCCTCGACGCCATCATGGCGCCGATCCTCCGCGCCGACGCGCGCTGGCCCTGGCTTTGAAAGGACGCTGACACCATGGCGAAAGCCCC
>JAIYAJ010000506.1 GCA_027489105.1 Zymomonas sp.
AGCACCTTCCGATCACCCCACGATCCCCCGCGCAGCCATATAACCCGACATGCCGCCCAGCCCCGGCCCCGGATGGGTCGAGGCGCCGATCTGGTAGAGTGCCTTGACCGGCGTGTCGTGGCGGCTCGGCACTGCCTGCGGGCGCCACAGCATGAACTGGTCGATCGAGCACAGCCCGCCATAGGGATCGCCGCCGACGAGATTGCAGTTCAGCGCCTCCAGGTCGGCGGGCGAGATGGCGTGGCGGCCGATGATCCGCTCGCGCAGGCCGGGGCTCAGCGCGCACAGGCGGTCGACGATGCGGTCGGCATAGGCCTCGCGCACCACCTCGGTCCAGCGCCCGTCGGCGGGAACCGCAATCTGGCCCAGCGCGTCGCCCTTCAGTTCGCCGTTGCGCGGCAGTTCCTGCAGCTGGATCCAAAGGATCGCCTTGCCTTCGGGCGCGCGGCTCGGGTCGATCGCGGTCGGCTGCGCGACGACGATGGTCGCCTCGGCGGGAAGCAGGCCGCGCTCGGCCTCGTTGACCGCGCGCGACACCGCGTCGAGTCCGTCGGTGACATGGAGCATCGCCACCTTCGCCAGCGACGCGTCGGGCCACTCCGGCGGCGACGACAGCGCGAGATGGATCTGCATCTCGCCCCGGCCATATTGGAAGGCGGCGGCCTCCTGGCGCACCGGTTGCGGCACGTCGACATCGGCCAACAGGCGCTCGTAAAGTTGCGTCGGCGTGACCGAGGCGACCACCGCCCGGCGCGCCGCGATGCGCTCGCCGCCGGCCAGCCGCACGCCGGTCGCCTTGCCGGCCGCAACCTCGATCGCTTGCACATCGGCACCGGTGCGGATCGCGCCGCCATGCTCTTCGATCAGCGCACGGAAGGCGGCGACGATCCGGTCGCTGCCGCCCTCGACCATCGGCGCGCCGACCGCTTCGAGCGAGAAGAGGACGAGCCGGTTCATCAGCGCCGACATGCTGCTTTCGGGCGAGAGCCCGACATGCAGCACCCAGGGGGCGAACAGCCCTCGCGCGGCAGGCGAGGTGAAGTCCTGCGACAGCCAGCCGCGCGTCGAGCGCAGCGCCTTGCCGAAAAAGGCCGCGAGCCCCTTGAGCCCGCGCCGCCGCGCCTCGCCAAGCAGCAACCTGATCGTCGGCCAGGACCAGAGTTCGCCGCCGAGCAGGCCGAAGATCAGCCCCGCATCGGCCTCGACCGCCTGCATCGCCCGGCGATAGGCCGCGCCATCGCCCGGTGCCGCCGCATCGAGCGCCGCGACATTGGCCTCGCGGTCGGTGCGGAACAGCAGCGCCGATCCGTCCGACCGCAGCAGCGCGGTCGGCGCGTCGGTGTTGACGAAGCGCAGCCCGTGCCGCGCCAGCGCCGGGCCGAGTTCGCCATAATGGGGGGAGGTCACGAACAGCGGATAGAGCGTCGACAGCGTATCGTGGCGGAAGCCGGGAAGGGTCAGCTCCTCGGTCCGGATGCAGCCCCCCGCGACGTCGTTGCGCTCGAGCAGCAGGACGCGCTGACCGCGCAGCGAGAGCATCGCGCCGCAGACGAGCGCGTTGATTCCGCTGCCGATGATGACGACGTCGGCGTCGCTCATCCCTGCGCGCCCGACAGCAGCGGCATCAGCGGAATGCGGCGTTCGGGGCCAAGTATGCCGTAACCGCCGTCGACGCTCGTCTCGCTGCCCGTCATGTAGCTGGCGGCGGAAGAGGCGACAAAGCTCACCACCTCGGCTACCTCGGCCGCATCGGCGACGCGCCCGAGCAGGTTCAGATCGGCCGACACCGCATCGGCATGGGCGCGGTCGCCTGCGGTCAGCCCGTCGAACGGATCGGACCAGATATGGCCGAGCGTGACCATGTTCACGCGGATGCCATCGGCCGCATAGTCGAGCGCCTGCGCCTTGGTCAGGTGACGCAGCGCCGCCTTGGCGACCGGATAGGCCCAGCGCCCGACATGCGGGAACACACCGGAGATCGAGCCGATGTTGACGATCGTCCCACCGACCGCAGCGAGGTGCGGACGCGCGGCCTCGCCGAGGATCGCGGCGGAGACGGCGGACACGTTGAGCGTCTCGAGCCAGGTCTCCCGCGAGGTCGCCGGGCCTTCGTCGCCATAGCTGCAGGCATTGTTGACGAGGATGTCGAGCCGGCCGAAGCCCGAGACGGCGGCGTCGACCAGCGCCGCGAGCGCGGCATCGTCGGTGATGTCGGTCGCGACGAAGCGCGCGCGGGCGCCAAGTTCCGCTTCGATCGCGCGCCCCTTGTCGACGCTACGCGCGGCGATGAGCACGGTCGCGCCCTCGGCGTGGAGCTTGCGGGTAATCGCGGCGCCGATCGACGCGGCGCCCCCGGTAATGATGGCCACGCGGCCTTCATGCTGTCCCATCAGTTTCTCCCGGTGTTGGTCGTGGAAAGGCTACGGCCGTGGCGCTTCAGCAGGCGCGGCAGCAGGCCGGCATAATCGGCGGCGTCGATCGAGACGAACCACTGGCGGATGCGCGTCAGCAGCGGCAGCCGCAGGTCGATCTCGGCGAGCAGTTCGTCCATATGGTGGACCGAAAAGGGGATGATGTTGGTCCCCTTCGAATGCTTGCCGTTGGTGCGCTGCTCCATCCAGGCAAGACGGCTGTCGATATAGCGGCGCTGCTCCTGCTCGGGCGGCAGGGTCAGCCCGCCCGCGAGCATGTTGGCGAGCCACAGCGCGCTAACCTCGGCGTTGAGCTGGCTGAAGAAGGAGGAGTTGTAGCCGTTGAAAGCGAGACCCGGCACGCCGAGCGGCAGCATCGACCGATAGAGGCGGAAATTGCCGCGTTCGTCGGTGACCTTCGACAACACATCCTGATCGAGGAAGTCGCAGCGCTGGTGCCAGCCGGTGCCGCAGATGATGACGTCGGCAGGAATGGTGCGGCCATCGGACAGGCGCGCCCGCCCCGGCGAAAGCTCGGCGATCTCGCCACGGTGGAAGGCGATGCGCCCATCGCCGATCGCTTCGTAAAAGCCGTCAGTGACGAGGCTGACGGTGCTGCGGGCGATCGTCTCCAGCTTGCCGTCGGGCTCCAGACCGATCTCCTTGAGCCGCAGCTGCCGGGCGATGACGCCCTGCACGCTGTTCATCATCGCGTTGCGGATCGGCTTGCCGGGGCCGTGCAGGAAACGCTCGAATCCCTTGACCTCGATATAGCGAAACAGTCCCTCACCGAGGCGATTGAGGAAAAGATGCTTGAAGTTCAGCTTGTTGGCGAGCTTCTTCGGGATCTTCCAGATGATGCTGCGCGCGATGACGCTGGTGGAGGCCGCGACCTCCATGCAGGCGCGCGCCACGTCGCAGGACGACTTGCCATAGCCGACGACGAGCAGATGGCGTCCGCGCGCGACATCCGGATCGGTGAACTGGCTGGTGTGAAGGATCTGCCCACCCGCCGCGCGAAAGGCGTCGCTGCCCGGATAGGGCGGAATGGCGGGGATCGAGAAGATGCCGTTACAGACGATCAGATAGTCGAACGTCTTCGTCTCGACGCTGCCGTCGGCGACCGACAGGCTCTCGATCGTCCACTGGCCGCTGCCGTCACCCACCGGCCGGGCGGCGGTGACCTCGCGGCCGAGGCGTATCGAGCTGCGCAGGCCGAAATGGTCGACATAGGTTTCGAGATAGGCCTGGACCTGAGCGCCGGTCGGCCATTCGGGATAGTCGGCCGGCATCGGCCAGTCCGAAAAGGCATAGGTCTCGCGCGGATTCTGCGTCGTCAGGCCGGGATAGCGCCGCGACGCCGACCAGACGCCGCCGATGTCGGCCTCCTTTTCGAAGACGGTAACCTCGAAACCGAATTGCCTGAGCGTCTTCGCGGTGCTCAGCCCCGCTAGGCCCGCCCCGATGATCGCGATGTTGTGAACCATGCGTCTCCCCATATTCCTGGGAGACAGGCTAGGCCGGAGGCGGACGGACCGTTATGCGCGCACTGCCGAGATTGTCCGCTGAGTGCGGCAACCTTGGGGCGCCGCTTTTCCCGGAAACGGCCTCAGCTGGCGCGGCGGCGCAGCGTCTCGGACGGGGTCTCGCCGAACAGCGAGCGATATTGGCCGGCGAAGCGGCCGAGCTCGTAGAAGCCCCAGCGGCTGGCGACGTCGGCGACACCCAGTGGCAGCGGCGCGCTGGTCAGCTCCTCATGGACGCGCCGCAGCCGGGTCAGTCGCAGATAGGCCATGGGCGAGATGTCGCGGAAGCGCTGGAAGCCCTCGAACAGGGTGCGGCTGCTGACGCCGCTGACCGCAACGAGGCGGGCCATGTCGATCGGCTCGTCGGCATGCTCCTCGATATAGCGTTCGACCAGGCGGACATGGCGCGGCGCGATCGCGCAACCGCCGCGCTGCAGCGCCTCCGAATAATTATGCGGCTGGGTTTCGAGCAGATTGGTGAGCAGCAGCGCCTCCAGCTGGCGGGTGGTCGCCCGCGCCGGGGTCGCCCGGTCGAGTTCGCCCATCAGCGCGGCGACATATTGCCACCAGATCGCGACGGTGCCCTCCATCGGCATGGTCGTCGCGAAGCGCACCGGCGCGCGGATCGGCTTGTCGAGCAGGATCGCGAGTTGCTGTTCGAGCGCATCGCGTTCGATCCGCACCATCGCCTTGGTGCAGGCCTGGTCCCACACCATGCGAACCGGATCGGTCGGGTTGAGCAGCGTCGCCGTGGCGCGATCGGCGCGAAAGCTGTTGCCCTCGGCGGTGATCGTGGCGCTGCCGGCGACCGGCAGCATCAGCAGATAGAAATCCTCGAGACAGCCCGGGTCGATCTCGACCTCGGCGCCATAGCTCATCATTCCCACGCTGATCCGGTCGAGCGCCACGCTGTTCTGCCACGCATCGAGACGGCCGCTGCCCCCGATGGGATCGAGCCGGTGCGAGCAATAGACCTTCGA
>JAIYAJ010000551.1 GCA_027489105.1 Zymomonas sp.
AGGTAGCGGAGGAGCCTGGCGAGTGATCGCCGAGCTGGCGCCCCATCTGCTCCCCGGCGTGCCTGTCGAGCGGGCTGCCGCCTGCTCGTGGCGGGAACGGTTGGAGTGTTTCCCGCCTAGCCCGACCGATCCTACCGATCGCGCCATCGCCCGGTTCCACCCGTGACCCATCTGACCGTCCCCGAATGGGGGCCTACGGGCGTACACAATGACACCGGCGTAGCGCCGAAGAACGCCTTTACCCGGAGTCAGGCAAATGCCCTGCTTCGGGCTGCGCGATCGCATATGCTGGCTAATCAGTCCGGGACCAATATCCTTGTCGATCGCTACAGCGAGATACGAGCCCAGCAAGTTGTTGGAGTAATTGCCGCCCCGGGTTGCAGTCTTGAAATTCTGCCCAAGATCGATGCTGCGTCGGATGAGGATGATGAAACAATCCGCACGCGGCTTGTTGCCATGCTCGACATTGCGCTTGGTCTCAAACTCGGAGACGGACAGGCGCTGCCCATGGCGCGGCAGAGGGAAAACTTGCTCGATATTCTGATCCGCCTGTTTACCGATCGCCTGCTGGCCGAGGCGCGGCGCGGCTTGCCCCGCGGCTATATAGCTCAGGAAGACGATCTAGCAGCGCTGAGGGGGCGGCTCGATGTCATCCGCCAGTTTACCCACCACGCCGTGCGACCCGACCGGCTTGCCTGCCGCTTCGACACTCTGAATCCTGATATCCCATTGCTGCGTATCATGAAGGCCTGTGTTGTCCTGCTCCGCCATTATGCGCGTACCCTGGAGACGCAGAGGCGACTGGATGAGCTCCGTTTCCTCCTTGCCGATGTGAGTGATGTGGCTGTCAGTGTCTTACCTTGGACGCAGGTGCGCATCGATCGGACGAACCGTCGTTGGGAAAGCCTGTATGGATTAGCCAAGCTATTCCTGAAGCGCGAATGGCAGCGCACCAACCATGATGCCAAAGCGGGCCAGGGAATTACCTTGCTGTTCGCCATGAATGATCTGTTCGAAGCCTATATCGCCGCTCTGGCCCGCAAGGCGTTGCAGGGAAGCGATCTGACCGTCCATTCCCAGGGCGGATTGCGATATTGCCTGATGGAGGAGTGCGAAGGCGGCAAGCCGCGCTTCCAGACGACGCCGGACATTCTGATCAAGCGAAATGGGCAGGTTCAGTTGGTAATCGACACCAAGTGGAAGCTGGTTGGTCAAAATCCCGAAGACAAGAAACGCGGAGTGTCGCAGTCGGACGTCTATCAGATGATGGCATATGCCCGGCTCTATCGGTGCCGCGAGGTGATGTTGTTATACCCTCATCACGCCGGTCTAGGAGGCGATGGTCTGAACGCCGCTTACGCCATAATGGAGGGCAATGAACGCCTGCGGATCGCGAGCGTAAACCTGACTGCTGGAAAACAGGCGGTTCAACAGCGGCTAGCGGAACTGATTGTCCCCGATGTTGCCGGCTTGGAGGTAGACGCATAAAATGGCCGGCGACAAAGCGTTGTAATATAAAGCCTTGTTCGCACATCACGGTCCCTCTTCTGGCACCATTTTTCTAGCGACTGGTTCGCAAAATGCGTGATCTGCACCGAAGAATCGGTGCCACTATCTCACAGATCAGCTTCGTTGTTGCGCGCACTCATTTAGTGGACCAGGCTCGCACCAGCATGCCGGGGCGAGCTTCCACCCGCCCCTCGTCCCCTCACTCCTCCAGCAGCGCGCGCAGCATCCAGGCGGTTTGTTCGTGGATGCCGATGCGCTGGGTCAGCAGATCGGCGGTCGGCTCGTCGCTCGCGGCCTCGACGGCCGGATAAAGAGAGCGCGCGGTGCGGGCGGCGGCCTCGTGGCCCTTGGCGAGGATTGCGACCATTTCCAGCGCCTTGGGCGGTGTGGTCGGCGCGTCGGGGAGCGAGCTGAGTTCGGAGAATTGCGCATAGGAGCCAGGAGCCGGAAAGCCGAGCGAGCGGATGCGCTCGGCGATCGGGTCGACCGCAGTCCACAGCTCGGTATATTGCGCCATGAACATCGCGTGCAGGCTGTTGAACATCGGCCCGGTGACGTTCCAGTGGAAATTGTGGGTCGTCAGATAGAGGGTGTAGGTGTCCGCCAGCAGGCGCCCGAGCCCGTCCGAGATCGCCTTCCGATCCTGCTCGTCGATACCGATATTGACCATGTCATGCCTCCCGGGTGTGGCCGCCTTCGCCCAGAACGGACAGAGGCGGCGCGTTCCCGATGGTCATAACGGCACCGTCATCACCGCCCAAGCGAAAGCGACGGGCACGGTGCATTTTCTACCCCTAACAGAGGATGTTGCGATGGTCCGGCTCGAGCGGTTCGGGCGCCGGTTCGCCCAGCGCCTGCAGCAGGTCGATCTCGATCGTCCGGCACATCGCGCAGAGCGGCAGATCGTGGACGCTATTGGCGAAGGGATCGACCAGATCATCGCCCACCGCCAGCACCGCGAGGAACATCAGCCCGGCCACCGTCGATCCGAAGGGCGTCGCATAGCCCAGCGTCTCGACCAGCCCGATCGGCAGGAAGATGCAGAACAGGTGGGTGAACAGCATCGGGAAGAAGCGATACTGGTTCGGCAGCGGCGTGTTCTTGAGCCGCTCCATCCCGCCCTGCGCGTTCGACAGTCTCGTCCATCGGCTGCCGACGCAGCTGGCAGCGCAGCGCATGGACATAGGCAATCTGCCGAAAAATGATTTCCCGCCGGATCTGCTCGACCTCAGAGTGCGACAGATAGGCCTTGGCCGCGCGGGCGAGGCTGCGGCTGGCGTTGATCATCTGTCCCCACAGGCCGCGCCCTTCCCACCAGCGCCGATAGGCGGAGTTGCTGCGAAAGCCGAGGAACAGCGCGAGTGCGGAGCCGAACAGGGTCAGCGGCAGGCCCGGTGTTTTGAACGGCAGGACATAATAAGCGACCGTGACGATCACGCCCCACAGAAAGAGAAACAGCAGCGGCTTCCCGACTTCGCGAGCGATCTGGGTCATGCGCGGCGTGTCGGAGATGATCATATGGGTTCGGCCGTCCAGCGAGGCCGCCATTCGTTCGGCAGCGCGGCGTATAGAGATGGCGCCTCCCATTTTGTTTCCCTGCAACCGTTCTACCGCTGCAAGACCGACTTCTGCCGCGCATGACACCTATTTTGCGAGCCGCGTCCGAAACCAATGAAACTATCGCGCCGCAGCATCATTTTCTGAGGGTCGCCGTACGGGGAAGGAAGCGCATCGCATGCTCAATCAGGTTCGCTCCATCTTTCAGACCGCCATCGCGGACCGGGGCGACCGAACGTCACGGGGAAAGATCGAGCACATCGCGGTGATCGGTAACGCCCTGCCCCGCCGCTGTGGGCTGGCGACCTTCACGTCGCATGTGGTGGACGCCCTCCAGGCGCGTTTTCCCCAACTGATCGTCGACCATTATGCGATGGATGACGGCTCCGGGGTCGCCTATCCCGACAATGTCCGCACCATCGCAGCGGGGGACCCGACGGCCTATCGGCTGACGGCCGGCCTGATCGAGGCGAGCGGCGCGCAGGCGATCTGGCTGCAGCACGAGTTCGGCATCTTCGGGGGGGCGGCCGGCGAGCATGTCATGCGCCTGCTCGAACGCTCGACGCTTCCCGTCATCGCCAATCTTCACACGGTTCTGGAACGGCCCTCCGATGCCGAGAGACGCCTCTTCGACCGGCTGCTGGCGCGCTGCGCCCATGTGATCGTCATGGCCGAGCGCGGCAAAGCGATCCTGCAGCGCGTCTATGGCCTCGCCCCGGATCGGATTTCCGTAGTCCCTCATGGTGTCCCCGACCGCGCCTATATCGAGCCCGACCGCGCCAAAACCCGTTTCGGCCTGGCTGGCCGCAAGGTCGTGATGAGCTTCGGTCTGCTCGCGGCCGACAAGGGCATCGGCTTCATGATCGACGCCATGCCGGCGGTCGCTCGGCGTCACCCGGATGTCCTCTATCTTGTCATCGGGGCGACCCACCCCAATCTGATCCGCGAACAGGGCGAAGCGCTGCGCGACAGCCTCATCGCGCGTGCCGCCGATCTGGGCGTTGCCGGCAATGTCCGCTTCATCGGCGAATTTCTGGAGCAGGAAGATCTGCTCGACTGGCTCGAAGCAGCCGATGTCTATGTGACGCCCTATCTCAACATGGCGCAGATCACCTCGGGAACGCTGTCCTATGCTATCGGACTGGGCAAGCCGGTGGTCTCGACGCCCTATCTCCACGCGGCGGAGCTGCTCGCCGACGATCATGGCGTTCTCGTGCCGCCGCGCGACGCGCAGGCGCTGGCAACGGCCGTGCTCGACCTGCTCGACGACGGCGACGCACGCGACGCGCTCGCCCACCGCGCCTATGCCCTGGGCCGCGATCTGCTCTGGCCGCGTGCCGTCGAACGCGCCGTCGACCTGATCGAGAGCGCCAATGAAGCGCGGCCCTATGTCGGCCGTTTCACCAGCCGCCGGCCGCTCCGGCCGTCGCTGGAGGCGGTCAAGCGGATGACCGACGGTACGGGCATGCTCCAGCATGGCGTCCATAGCGTGCCGGATCGCAACCATGGCTATTGCATCGACGACAACGCCCGTGCGCTGATTCTGATGTGCCGCCTCGGTCCAGAGATGGAAGCGGCTACCGGTCCGCTGGCCTCGACCTATGCCGCGTTCATCAACCATGGCTGGAACCCGGATCGGGGCCGCTTCCGCAATTTCATGAATTATGACCGCAGCTGGTGCGAGACCGAGGGGTCGGAGGACAGCAATGGCCGGACGCTATGGGCGCTCGGCTGTGCTGCCGCGCACGCTTCCGACGCCGGCATTCGCGGCTGGGCTGCGGAAATGTTCGACCGGGCCGCGCCGCTGGCCGATGCGTTGATCTCCCCGCGCGCTTCAGCCTTTGCAGCTCTGGGCGCTGCCCATAGGCTGGAGCAGTGCCCGGATCACGCCATCGCCAGGGCGATGCTGGAGCAGAGCATCGACATGCTCAAACGGCTGCTCGTCGCATCGCGCCGGCCCGATTGGGCATGGTTCGAAACGGTGCTGGCCTATGACAATGCGCGGCTGCCTGAAGCTTTGCTGCGCGCCGGGCGGTTGCTGAAAGATCGCGAAGCGATCGAGGTCGGGCTGGAAACGCTGACATGGATCGCCGACATACAGACCAATCCGGCCGGCGCCTTTCGCCCGATCGGCACCGACAGCTTTCAGCGCCCTTATGCAGCCCCCCTACCCTTCGATCAGCAGCCCCTGGAAGCACAGGCGATGATCGATGCCTGCACCGCCGCGATGGCCGTCGGCGATGATCCGACATGGCTGGATCAGGCATGGCGCGCTTATGGCTGGTTCCTCGGAGACAATGATCTTGGGTTACCATTGGCGGAGGGAACTGACGGCGGCTGCCATGATGGCCTCATGCCGCATGGGATCAATCGCAATCAGGGTGCAGAATCCATTCTGGCTCTGCAACTAGCCAACGCCTCCATGCGTTCGCTCGGCGAGAAACAGGATAACCGGCCCGCCCGTACGGCTGCCTGAGCGGAGCTGGCGGGGCGGTTCGCTGTCCCATCAACACCCGGGAGCCTATGCTCGCTGATCATAACCACCGCCTTCGCCTGACCGCCGACGCATCGCGCGTCGTGGTTCGCCCCTTCCACCTCGCCTGGCAGGCCAACGGCTCGGAGCCGGGTCGTGCCCAGCGCCTCGTCAGTGCCGTGTTGGCGCTCGACATGGTCGAGACGCGCAGCCAGCTCGCGTTGGTCCTCGCCGATTTCGAAGCGCGGCACTGGCAGACGCGCCGGGTCTTCTCGACGCGCTACGAGCAGATCGCCAATCAATTGGCTCTCGACAGAGACGGGCTGGAGGATGAGCGCAAGCAACTCATCGGCGCCTATTTTTGCCACGAATATAGCTATGCCGCAGCGGCACTGATGAACCCCAGCGTGGTGCCGCACCCCGACCAGTCGGGGCTGACCGCGAACACGCTGCGCATCCTCATGTCTCTCCGCGCGGTCGGCGAAGGCCATATCAGCTCGATCGCCTTTCGCGAGGGGCTGATCACAATCGACGGCGACCTCGAACTCGCACCCGAGCCCCCCTTCGCGACGGCGGCCGATGCCCCCGATGCCGATGGCGTGCGCGATCAGGACGGTCCGATCACGATCGAGCGGCATCGCGACAGCACGCTGTCGGGGACGGTGATCTTCCCGATGACCCCGGCCCAGCGCAACGGACTGGAAGATCTGCGCCTCACCCATTTCACCCATGACGATGGCAGCACCGAATATATCGGCACCTACACCGCCTATTCGGGCCGGGACATCCAGTCCGAACTGATGCGGACGCGCGACTTCCGCTCGATCGACCTGATCCCGATGCGGGGTGCGGCCGCCCGCAACAAGGGCATGGCGCTGTTCCCGCGCAAGATCGGCGGGCGCTACATGATGATCGGTCGGCAGGACGGGCAGAATCTGTTCCTGCTGGAGTCGGACGAGGTCGACCATTGGGAAGATGGCGCACCGCTGCTGGCGCCCGCCTTCCCCTGGGAATTCATCCAGATCGGCAATTGCGGCCCGCCGATCGAACTCGACGAGGGCTGGCTGCTGCTCACCCATGGTGTCGGTGCCATGCGAAAATATTCGATCGGCGCGATCCTGCTCGACCGGGACGACCCCGGCAAGGTGCTGGGCCGGACGCGACAGCCGATCCTCGCTCCGCAAGACGAGGATCGTGAAGGCTATGTGCCCAATGTCGTCTATACCTGCGGCGCGCTGCGCCACGGCGACAATCTGTTCATGCCCTATGGCGTCGCCGACAGTTCGGTGGCTTTCGCCTTCATACCCATCCGGGAACTGCTGGAGCGGCTGTAAGGCGACCCGTCAGATCGCGCGTCGCGCTTCGCCCAGCACCGACCGGACCACGCTGGCCGGGACGGCGAAGCCGATGCCGATATTGCCCTCGCCGCCCGGCGCGAGGATGGCGGTGTTGATGCCGATCACCTCCCCGCGCATGTTGATCAGCGGGCCGCCCGAATTGCCGGGGTTGATCGGGGCGTCGGTCTGGATCAGGCCGATACCGCTCTGCGGGGTCAGGCCCCGGCCCAATGCGCTGACGATCCCGGCGGTGACGGTCTGGCCGAGACCGAAGGGGTTGCCGATGGCCACGACATAATCTCCCACCTCGGCGCTGTCGGTCGGCGCCAGCGGCGCGGCGACCAGCTTCTCCGGGGGGATGCGGAGAACCGCCAGATCGGCCTGCGGGCTGGTGCCGAGCAGTTCGGCCTGGAACTGGCGCTTGTCCTGCAGGACGACGAGGATCGCGGAGCCGCCGCCGACGACATGGTTGTTCGTGAGAACCAGCCCCCGCGCCGCGTCGATGATCACGCCCGATCCGGCGGACATGCGCGGCTGGACCGCCGAGTCAGGCACGCCCAGGAAACGCCGGAAATAGGGATCGCGCAGCAGCGGGTTCTGCGCATAGGGCGACGGATAGGCGACCGCGATGTTGACGACGGCCGGAGATACACGCCTGACGAGCGGCGCCACGCTCAGCCGGTCGAGGGGCACAGGTTCGCCCGAGGCTGCCAGCGCGACGCCATTTGCGGCGGGAGCCTCCGATCCCCGCTCCTGCCAGGCCGGGATCGCGACAGCGGCTCCGAGAATCAGAGCCGCCGCGATGGCCGCCTTGCGCATTGTCTTCATCTCCCTTTGCTTCCGATAGGCCGGATGGCAGATGATCATGCGGCCCGCGATTTTCCAGAGGCGCTCCGCCCCGAAAGCCCGGTCAGCCGATGCGCGGCTGCGCCTCGAACCAGGGGATCATCCGTCCGATCGCCTCTTCGATCAGCGGGGTCGAGACCGCGAAGCTGAAACGGATGAAGCGGTGCCCGTCGACGGGATCGAAATCGAGCCCCGGCGCCGTCGCCACGCCGGTTTCGCGCAGCAGACGCTCGCATAAGGCGATGCTGTCGTCGGTCAGATGGCGGATATCGGCATAGATGTAGAAGGCGCCGTCGGGCGGCGCGATCTTCTGCAGCCCCATCGCCGGCAAGGCATCCAGCAGCAGGTCGCGGTTGCGGGCATAGGTGCGCAGATGCCCTTCCAGCTCGTCGCGACAGTCGAAGGCGATCAGCCCGGCGCGCTGGGCCAGAACCGGCGGCGTCAGGAACAGATTGCCCATCCGCGCCCGCGCCGCCGGGATCAGGTCACGCGGCACGAGCAGCCAGCCGAGCCGCCATCCGGCCATGCTGTAATATTTGGAGAAGCTGTTGACGATCAGCGCATCCGCATCCCGTTCGATCATCGATGCGATCGGCACGCCATAGCCGAGCCCATGGTAGATCTCGTCCGAGATGATCCGGATCCCGCGCTCATGGCAGATCGTGGCGATGGCCGCGAGTTCGTCGGGTGCGATCACCGTGCCGGTGGGATTGGCCGGGCTCGCGACGATCAGGCCTTCGGGTGCCGGCGACAACGCAGCGATCGCAGCGGCGGTAAGCTGATAGCGCTCCTCGGGCCCGCAGCCAATCTCGACCGGCTCCAGATACAGGGCGCGCAGCGTATTGCGATAGGCGACATAGCCCGGCCGGGCCAGCGCGACCCGTGCACCGGGCCGGAACAGACAGGACAGCGCGAGCACGAAGGCGGGCGATGCGCCGCAGGTGAGGATGATCTGCTCGGGATCGACCTCGACGCCGTGCCGCTCGGCATAATGGCGGGCGATCCGCTCCTTCAGCGGCATGCTCTCCCAATAACCCATGGGATCATTGTCGAGGATGCCGTGCGCGGCGGCGAGCGCCTCGACAGGCGCGCCGGTGGACGGCTGCCCGAACTCCATATGGATGATCGACTGGCCGGCCGTCGACAGGGCATGGGCGATGCGGCTGATGCCGATGGCGTGGAAGGGTTCAACCTGTGCGATCATGCACGTCTGCTAAGGCCAGCGGGCGATGCAGACAATGGGCTCCGGCGACGAACAGAAAGCGCCAACGCACGCACGAACTGGGTACGCATTTGAGCATCGCTTGATCACAATCGGATCAATAGGCGCAGATTGACGCAATCCCGATACCGCATCATGATAACGGAACCAGATACCGTAAAACAGGAACGGGTCTGGACGGAAAGGCGGAACGACGCCTTCCCGATGCGGAGAGGAGAGACAGGGTGGCGGGACGAGACGGCTTCGGCGCGGCGCGGTTTATCGCGGGCATGGGCAAACGCACATGGAAAGGCGTGGCCGTCATGGCCCTCGGAGCGGCCATCGCCGCCGGGGCGGCAGCCGCCGACCGGGCCGGCTGGATCACCCAGCAGCGTCTCGAACGCGCCGATGCCGAACCCGGCAGCTGGCTGAACACCGGCCGCAACTATGCGGAGGATCATTACAGCCCGCTGGCCCAGATCGACGCCTCGACCGTCGGCCGGCTCAAGCTCGCCTGGTATCAGGACCTCGACACCGATCGCGGGCAGGAAGCCAATCCGATCGTCGTTGACGGGGTGATGTACACCACCAGCGCCTGGTCCAAGGTCTATGCGCTCGATGCGCGCAGCGGCAAGCTGCTCTGGTCGTACGACCCTGCCGTGAACGGCCGCAAAGGCTATGACGCCTGTTGCGATGTGGTGAACCGGGGCGTCGCCGTCTATGAGGGCAAGGTGTTCGTCGGCGCGCTCGACGGGCGGCTGATCGCGCTCGATGCCGCCAGCGGCAAGGTCCTGTGGGACGTGCAGACGACCGACACCAGCCGCCCCTACACCATCACCGGCGCCCCGCGCGTCGTGCGTGGCAAGGTGCTGATCGGCAATGGTGGCGCCGAATATGGCGTGCGCGGCTATGTCAGCGCCTATGACGCCAGCAGCGGCAAGCTGGTCTGGCGCTTCTACACCGTGCCCAACCCGAACGGAAAGCCCGACGGTGCGGCATCGGATGCGATCTTCGAGAAGATCGGCAACAAGAGCTGGGGTGCCAATGGCGCGTGGAAGGAAGTCGGCGGCGGCGGCACCGTGTGGGACGCGATCGTCTATGATCAGGACCTCAACCAGATCCTGATCGGCGTTGGCAATGGCAGTCCGTGGAATCGCCGGGTTCGTTCGGGCGACGAGGGCGACAATCTGTTTCTGTCGTCGATCGTCGCGCTCGATCCCGACACCGGCGCCTATAAATGGCATTTCCAGGAAGTGCCCGGCGAGGAATGGGATTTCACCGCCACCCAGCCGATCATCCTGGCCGACATGCCGGTGGCCGGAAAGCCGCGCAAGGTGCTGTTCCACGCGCCCAAGAACGGCTTCTTCTACGTGATCGATCGTGCCTCCGGCACCCCGGTGTCGATCAAGAATTTCGTGCCGGTCAACTGGGCCGACGGCTATGACGAAAAGAGCTGGCGTCCGCTGATCCGTCCAGAGGCGCGCTACACCGAAGCGGGCAAGGAATTCTTCGCGATGCCCAGCGCCTTCGGCGCGCACAACTGGCATCCGATGTCGTTCAGTCCCAAGACCGGTCTCGTCTATATCCCGGTCCAGTTGATGGGCTTCGGCTATGCCGACGACAAGAATTTCACTTATCGGCCGGGGCACTGGAATCTCGGCAACGGCTCGCTCTCCCTGCTCGGACCGCAGAGCGACGCGCAGTTGGCCGCGGCCCGCGCCGCGACCAAAGGCCGCCTGCTCGCCTGGGACCCGGTCAAGCAGGAGGCCCGTTTCACGGTCGAGCATGCTGCCCCGTCCAATGGCGGCATCCTCTCGACCGCCGGCAACCTGCTGTTCCAGGGGCAGCCCGATGGCACATTCTCCGCCTTCGACGCGCGAGACGGCAAAAAGCTGTGGAGCTTCGACGCGCAGAATGGCGTGATCGCAGCCCCCATCTCCTTCTCGCTCGATGGTGAGCAATATATCGCGGTGATGGCCGGTCTCGGCGGCAGCTTCGGCGTCAGTTCGCCCTTCGCACCCAATCCGCACAAGCGGCCGAACGGGCGGATCCTTGTCTTCAAGCTCGACGGCAAGGCGAGCCTGCCACCCTATCAGAAGCCCGTCATGCCGGCGCAGCTCGTCAGCGACAGCTTCCCCGCTGGGGCGGCCGAACGCGGCCTCGCCCTGTACGCCGGGCAATGCAGCCTGTGCCACGGACCGGGCGGCTATTCGGCCGGGGTGATCCCCGACCTGCGCCGCTCGCCGACCATCGCCAGCCGCGAGCTGTTCCACCAGGTCGTGCTCGATGGCATCCTGCAGCAGCGCGGCATGATCAGCTTCCGCGAAATGCTGAAGCCCGAGCAGGTCGAGGAAATCCGCGCCTATCTGGGCACACGGTCCGCCGCGCTGAAGCAGAGCGAGGGCAGCTGAGCCCTTGAGCTGCCAGTCGGTGCAGCCGTTGGACAAGCCGTGCCGCCGATGGACAGAAGCGGCACGGCGAGATCGCTAGCCTTCTCCTTTGCTAAATCGGCAAGGGGAATGGCATGGCGGCGGCAAGCAACGGCGGCATCGGCGAAACGCCTGCGGGCGGCACCCTAGCCGCTGCTATATCCGTCTACCTGGGCGGGCTCGTCATCGGCCTGACGCTGGTATCCTTTCCCGCAAGCAGCCTCGTCCTGCGCTCGATCCACGGCTTCTCGAACGAGGCCTATGGCTCCATCTATCTGCCGCAGCTGATCGCCGCAGTGGCGGGCGCGCTGGCCGGCGGCGCATCCGAGGGCCGCGTCTCGCTCAAGGCGATGTATGTCGTCTCGCTGCTCGCCTTCTGCCTTGCCGAAACGCTGCTCGCCCTCTCCGCGGGTGCGTCATCAGCTGCGGCCCTGCCGATGGTGATGGCGGCGACCGCTTTGTTCGGCTTCGGGTTCGGCTTCGGCGGCGGCCCGCTCAATGCCTTTGCTGCACTCCTCTTTCCGGCCCGCCAGGGCGCGGCCGTGACCGCGCTCCATATGTGCGCGGGTGCCGGGCTGACGCTGGCGCCGATCCTGTTCGCAGCACTCGACCGGATCGGACTGTGGATCGTCGGGCCGGTCGCGCTCGCCGTAATCGCCGGCCTGCTCGCCCTGCTGAGCCTCCGGGCACCCCTGCCCGTCCCCCCGCGCGAGGACGCGCAGGCCGCCACCGGCCTGCATCCGGCGCGCACCCCGTTCTTCTGGCTCTGTGCGGCAGCGGCCATGTTCTATTCGATTGCGGAAGGGACATTCTCAAACTGGGCGATCGTCTTTCTGACCGACGAGCGCGGGCTCGATCCGCAGGCGGCCGCGCTGGCGCTCACCTGTTTCTGGGCCGCGCTCACCCTCGGCCGCCTGCTGGCGACACTGATCGCGGGCTGGCTGCCCCCGGTCGCCTTCCTGCTGTCGCTACCGCTGGCGATCATGCTGACCCAGCTGACCCTCCCCACGGTGGGCAGCCCGGCCAGCGCCCTCATCGCCTTTGCCGCTGCCGGCCTGTCCTGCTCGGCCTTCTTCCCGATGCTGGTGGCCTTCGCAGCAGCCCCGACGCCGCGTGCAATTTCCTGGATCGCGTCGATGCTGACGGCTGCGATGATGGTCGGCGTGGGGATAGGCTCCTATGCCATCGGCGCCCTGCGCGGCAGCGGACCCATTGCAGACCTCTACTCCCGATCGACCGTCGCGCCGGCACTTTGCCTGATCGCGACGCTCGCGGCTTTCGTTCTCATCAGGCGCCGTCGATCGCGCGCCTGAACGTCTCGCAGAAACCGCGCACCTCTGCCGCCAGCTCCTGCGGCGTCGTCGTCGTCGCCCGCGCGTCGATGAAGTCCACCAGCGCCGAACCGACGATCACCGCATCGGCATGGCCGGCAAAATCGCGGGCGATGTCGGGCGTCTTGATACCGAAGCCGACCCCGACCGGAAGGTCGGACAGCGTCCGTCCCCGTTCGACCGCCTGCCGCACGGCATCGCCGCCCGCCGTTGCCCCGCCGGTAGGGCCCGCCTGCGGGATGACATAGAGAAAGCCGCCGAAACCTTCGGTACGCAGCAAGGCGGGGTCGGCGACCGTGCCTGCGGGCAGCAGCGGGATCTGCACCAGACCCGCGGCCCGCATGGCCGGCAGATAGGTGACGGCCTCGCGCGGCGGCAGATCGGGCAGGATCAGGCCATCGGTGCCAGCCTCGGCCAGTCCCGCAAAACCGTCGGCCTCTCGCGACAATAGCGGATTGGCATAGCCCATGAGGATAAGCGGCGTGTCCTGGTCGCCCTCGCGAAAGCGCCGGACGATGTCGAGCGTGACGTCCACACTGCTGCCGGCATCGAGCGCGCGGCGGTTGGCGCGGCGGATGACCGGGCCGTCAAGGATCGCGTCGGCAAAGGGATAGCCCAGTTCGATCGCATCGGCGCCGCCCTCGACAAGGGCGTGCAGCAGGCGTGGCGACAGCGAGACTGCGGGATCGCCGGCAACGATGTAGAAGATCAGGGCGGTACGGCCTTCCGCCGCACAAAGCGCGAAGCGGCGCGCGAGACGCGATGTTGGCGACATCAGGCGACGTCCAGCAGATGATGATCGATGACGCCCGCCGCCGCAGTCACACACAGTATCGCAGCATCGACCGGCAACCGGGCCGCCTCCGAGCGAGCCAGCGCGACCCCGAAGGCGCTTTCGAACGACAGCGCCAGGCCATGCTCCCAGGCGAGGTGGCGCATGGCGTCGACCGCGTCGGCATCGGACACCGGGCGGACGCCGACGCGGCCCGATCGCAGCCAGGCAGCCAGTTCGGGCCCTGCCGCCGAATAGGAAGCGCCGGCGGCAGCGGAGCCGACACGCCGGATCTGCCCGTCGTCATCCTGCAACAGCAGCGTACGCGCGCCGTGGAAGATGCCGGGGCGTCCCTGCGACAGGGCGCCGCCCGCCTCGCCGGGCTCGGCGACCAGACAGGACACGTCGGGATCGTCGAGAAAGGCCGAGAAAAGCCCGGAGGCTGCTGCCCCACCATCCATCACCGCGATCGCGATGGTGGGCAGCCGGCCCGTGCGCTCGACCAAGGCCTGCCGTGCCTCCATGCCGATTACGCCCTGGAAATGGCGAACGATCGTCGGATAGGGATGAGCCCCAACCGGCGCGCCCGCGACATAGAGGCAGCGCTCGCTATCCCCCATCCAGTGCTGCAAGGCGCGGCTCATCGCCCCATGCAGGACCGAGATGTCCGGCGGGACCAGCACGACCTGCGCACCCAGGCTGCGCATCCGGTCGATCATCCCACGGTAGGTCCCCGCTGCACCCCGCCCGATATAGATCGTCGCCTTCAGCCGCAGCCGGGCGGCGGCGGCCGCGACAGCTACGCCATGTTCTCCGGACCCTGTATCGGCGACCACTTCGGTCATGCCCATGCGCCGGGCCATCAGGCATTGGCCGACGACCGCCGCCGCGCCCGCCCCCTGCCCGTTGCTGAGGTCTTCGCGCTTGAGAAAGATGGAGGCGCCTCGCCCGTCGACAGCCTCCAGCCGGGTCAGCGGTGTCGGCCGGCAGACATGGTCGAGGAGGAGCGCATCCAGATCGCGGCGGAAGTGCGCATCGTCGAGCGCCTGGGCGAAGGTTGCATCCAGCCGGTCGAGAACGGGCAGCAGCGCCGCCACGACGAACTGTCCTCCGAACAGCTCGCCGTCCGCGCCACGGAATTTGCCTCTGGGAAGCTGGTCGGCCTGCTCGTTCGCGATGGTCTGCATCGCATTGTTGAACAGGCGCAAGCAGCAGGGGTCCAGACCGTCATGGAGGCAACGGAAAGCCTTGCGCAATAAGTGGATAGAGCCCGCAGGCCGTGGATGCCACCGTCAGCGGCGCAGCGTCTCGGACGGCAGTTCCTGAAAGCGCCGGCGATATTCGGCGGAGAAGCGGCCGAGATGGGTGAAGCCCCATTCGAGCGCCAGTTCGCTCACTGTGGTCGGCGCGCTCGCCTCGAGCAGCGCCTCGCGCACGCCCTCCATGCGGCGATTGCGGATGTAGAGGAGCGGCGGCGTGCCGACGAAGCGCTCGAAGCCGGTGTAGAGCGCCCGCGCACTGACGTCGGCGACCGCGACCAGCGCCTCCATCGTGATGTCCTCGCGCAGATTATGCTCGATATAGGACAGTGCCCGCTTGACGTGGCGCGGCAGGGCGCCCGTCGAGGACGCCCGCAGCGCCTCGCTGTAGTTATTGGGCTGCCCCAGCAAAAGTAGCGAGATCAGCGCGCTTTCGATCTCGTTCGAGACGCGGCGTTCGCCGAGAAGGCCGGGATCGATCTCATATTGGTCGAACAGGAAATTGGCGAGCCGTGCGATCGAGCGGCCCGGTTCGCCATCGAGTTCGATCAGCGGCTCGAACACCACCGGCTGCGTCAGGCCACGACCGAGCATATCGGCCGCACATTTCTCCACCGCCGAGCGCGAGATCTTGACCATCCGCTGACCGCAATCGGCCGACCAGACCGAGCGCACCCATTCCGTCGGCGACACGATCGTCGCCGTGCCCACCTGATTGCGAACCGCGCGCCCGCAATGTTCGAGGTCGGTCCAGCCCGACAGCGGCAGTTCGAGCATGAAGAAGGTTTCGAACAGCCCGGCGTCGATATGCACTTCCGCGCCATATTGCAGATAGTTGAGCGACAATTTGGCAAGCGGAACGCGATGATGCCGCGCGTCGACCCGGTGGTCTCGGTCGCGAAGATAGGTTCGATGGCTGCAATAGGAGCCGGCAAGATAGCTGCTGAACTCGGCAAGGTCGGTGGACACCATCGCGACCCGCGAAGAAAGGGGCAATTGCGTGGAAATCATGCGGTTCCTCCTTTCCCTTTCCAGTTCGATGAGCGAGCGTGTAGTGAAAACCTCAACTGTTCAAGTCTAAAATATCACCCTTGCCGACTAGAACAGATGCCACGGCTTCAACTGTTCGTAGCCTTTCAAATAACGCTCCGCCATCCTCTTGTATCGGGACGCTTTTTGTCGATCGGGCGTGAACTCCCGCTCGATCCTGACCAGCGCAATCGAGCCGTCCGCAATAGACGCATAGCGGCCGACGCCGAGGCCCGCGACGATCGCCGCGCCGACCGCACCCGTATCGAGGCATGCGACGCGGTTCAGCGTCACGCCGAGGACGTCGGCGCGAATCTGTGCCCAGAGGTCGGATCGATTGCCAGCACCGCCGATGAACAGCGACGGCGGGCGAACCCCGGCCGCTTCCACCGCGCCTTCGAAGATCAGCCTCGCCGACAGCGCGACCCCCTCCAGCGCCGCCAGCGCGAGCTGCGGCGCGCCGTCATGCGAACTCATGCCCAGGAAAGCGCCACGAGCATGCGCATCCCACAAGGGCGCGCGCTCCCCTTCGAGATGGGGGAGGAACAGCACGCCATCCCCTGCCCCGCCCCGATCCGCCTGCGCGGCCCGGTCGAGGACACCCTGATGATCGGTGCCCAGCAGCTGGGCCATCCATCGCAGCGTGTCGCCGCCGCTCTGGGTCGGCCCGGCCTGCACATACCAGTCCTCGATCGGCGGAAAGCTGACGATACCCGGCCGACCGCCCGGCCGACCGCCGATCAGTGCCACGATCTCGCTCGTTCCGCTGATATAGCAGCCTTCGCCAGCGCCGGCCGCGCCCGAACCGAACAGACAGGCAAAGGCATCCATCGTGCCGTTGACGATCCGCGCCGAGCAGTCGGGCCAATGCGCGTGGCGGAATGGGCCGACCACGTCGCGGAAGGATCGCAGCGGGGCAACCCGCTCGGCGGCGCCCGGCACCATGGCGAGATATTCGTCGATATAGGACCCCGACGCATCGACCGCGTCGAAACAGGCGAACGGATCGGCCGTCCACAGGCCGGTCAGCTGGCGCAGCAGGAAATCCTTGGGCGACAGCAGCTTGGCCGTACGCTTCCAGATGTCCGGTCGATGGCGTGCGACATGGGCCATTTGCGGCACCATGTGGCTGGCGCTTATCGCCATGCCCGACGGCCACCAGCCCAAGCGGCGTTCCTCGCCGACCATCTGGTTGAGCCGCTCGGCTTCCTCCTCGGCACGGACGTCCTGCCAGACGACGGCCGGCGCGAGCGGCGTGCCTTCCGCGTCGACGCAGACATAGGTGTTGACCTGGCTGCAGATCGCGATCGCGGAGAGGTCGGCCGGGGACCGCCCGTCCATCAGCTGGTCGGCGACCTTCCACAGCGCGATCATCCAGTCCCAGGCGTCCTGTTCGACGCGCCCCTCGGCGGGTCTGTAGGTCGGGTAGGTCGTGCCGCAGGTTCCCAGCAATTCGCCGTCGCGGTCGTAGAGCACGCCCTTGAGCGACGTGGTGCCGAGATCGATCCCGAGAATATAGCCGCCGTCAGGCATCGAGCGCGCTCCTGACGTCGCGGAGGAACTGGCGGATCGCGGCGGTGCCCTGCCGGACGCTGCGGACGCACATCGATCCGATCACGACGCCGTCGGCCCCCGCATCGATCGCTTGCCGCGCCTGCGCCGGCGTGCCGATGCCGAAGCCTGCCAGGATCGGCCGGACGATCCCGGCTTCCCTGGCGGCGGCGATGGTCTCGGCGAGCCTCGGGTCGAGCGCTTCACGCGGGCCGGTCTTGCCGTCGGCGGACGGGACCATGACATAGCCGTCCCAGCTTCGGGCATCATGGATGTCCCAGAGCGTCCGATCGAGCGGCAGCAGACCGCAACGCGGCGCGCCCGGCACATCGATCGCCTGACCGTTGCCGCCGATGATGAGCGCCCCATCGAGCGGGATATTCGCCAACCGCCGGAGATCGAGGTCGGCATAGGCCATGCACACCCCGGCCGGTGCGGACGGCCGCGACGCGAACCATTCGGCCAGTTCTGCCATACGCGCATAGCCGTCGTGGCCATCGGCGATCACCCGCGCCATCGCCGCCGATATGTCCGTGCCGTCCAGATAAGGATCGGCCGAGGGGATGCCGAGTTCGAAGATATCGACCCCCTCCTCCATATAGAGGTCGCGCATGGCATCGTCGAATTGCGCGTCCCCCAGGACGAAATAGCAGGCGAGGATCGGCCGGCCGCGTGCGGCCAGCCGATCGAGTTTGGCGGTCCCGTTCAAGGATGGCCTTTCTTGAAGGTTCGAGAGCATGTCCAGCATCGGCGACGGTTGCGGGTGGCCGTTGCCGATCAGAAGGACCTGCGGACCGACAGGCTCCATTCGCGCGGCCGGGCAAACACGCCCTCGACATAACCGAAGCCGCCGAACTCGTTGTTGCCGGTCAGCAGATAGCGCTTGTCGGTGATGTTGCGGATGCCGGCGGCGACCTGCCACAGCTTGTCGGCCGTGTCGTAGATCAGCGTCGCGTTGAACAGATGATAGCCGCTCTGCGCGATATTCTCGCTGTTCGCCGCATCGCTGTAGGTCTTCGAGCGATAGCTCCAGTCGCCCCGCACCGTCAGGTCGCCGACCTCGCCGAGCGGCACGACATAGCTGGCCGAGCCGGCGAGCGACCATTTGGGCGAATTGACGAAGCGGTCGCCCTTGTCGATCCCCTGCGACGGATCGAAATCGGCGGCGAATTTGGTGTAGCCCGTATCGAGATAGCCGGCCGAGAATTGCAGCGTCAGCGGCTTGACCGGGCGCAGGGTCAGTTCCGCCTCGGCGCCATAGACGCGCCCGGCAGCGGCGTTACCAGTCCCCGGTGCGATCACGTCGAGCACGCGGACCTGGATGTCGCGATAACGGGTATAGAAGCCGGCGAGATCGAAGCGCACCGTGCCCGCAGCGTTAGACGTCTTCAGACCCGCCTCATAAACGTCGGCGGTTTCGGGTTCGAACGAGCCGGGAACCGCACGCGGCGGGAAGACGCGCTGGTTGAACCCGCCCGACTTGAAACCCTGCGAGAAGGACACATAGGTCATCAGGCGATCGGTCCACTGATAGTCGGCACCGAGCAGCATCGAGAAATCGTTGAACTTCCGCTTGGACTGGACCTTGGGCAGGATCCGCTGGCCATCGGTGAAGCCCGCCCCGCCGAACAGCGACTGGGTATAGTCGTAGAAGATGACCTGCTGATCCGGCGTGAAGCGCTTGGTTTCGTCGGTGTAGCGCGCGCCGGCGGTCAGGCGTAACTTATCGGTTGCCTTGAAGGTGAGATGGGCGAAGCTGGCGAGGCTGTCATTCTTCACCGCACCACCGCTCTTGATCAGGATGACCGAGGTATAGACGTTGTTGAGGTTGTCGCCCTTCTCGGTGAAATAATAGCCGCCGACGAGCCAGTCGAGGCGGTCGTCGATCAGCGAGCCGTAAAGCTGGAGCTCCTGGCTGAACTGCTGCTGGCTGATGTCGTCATAGGTTTCGACGATGGTGAAAGGCGAATTGTCGGTATCGCGCCCGAACTGGCTGTCGAACTTGCGGAAGGCGGTGATCGACTTGAGCGTCACGTCGCCCATGTCATAGGCGACGGTGCCGCCGACGCCCCACAGGTCGAGGTCGGAGATCGCGTTCGGATTGCGACCCTGGAAGGTCTGGTAAGGGCCCCCCGCGGTGAAACGCGCGTCGAACTGCGGCAGGCCGAGCGCCGGGGCGATCACGCCATTATAGGGTCCGAAGGTCGGCGCGCCGGCATTGGGGTTGAAGTCGAGCAGCTTCTGCGCCTGCGCCTGCTCGCGCCGACGCGTACCGTCGGCCGCAAGGTCGACCGTCAGCGCATCGGTCGGCGTCCACCGCAGCGCGATGCGGCCGAGCAGCGCCTTGGTGTTGCCCAGCTTGGGTCCGCCGACATTCTTGACGAAACCATCCTGATTGAGTGTCGCCGCCGAGACGCGCAGCGCCAGCGTGTCGTTCACCGGAAGGTCGACCACCGCCTTGCCGTCGATACGGTTCCGGCTGCCGGTGCGCAGCTCGACCGTGCCGCCGAACTCATCCCTGGGAGGCTGCGAGGTGATGTTGATCGCGCCGCCGATCGTGTTCTTGCCGAACAGCGTGCCCTGAGGGCCGCGCAGCACCTCGACCCGCTGCACGTCGACCAGGTCGAGCACGCCACCGACCGAGCGGGCGATGTAGACGCCGTCGAGATAGAGGCCGACGCCCGGATCGGTGACGAGGGTGAAGTCGGTCTGGCCGATGCCACGGATATAGATCGACGCGGCGGTGTTGCTGCCCGAGATCGGCGCAGACGAGTTGAAGACGAGGTTGGGCGTCGACTGCGCGATCTGAGAGACATTGTCGACCTGGCGTGCCTGGAGATCGGCGGCGGTGAAGGCGGTGATCGACACCGGCACCTTCTGTAGCGTTTCCTCGCGGCGGCGGGCGGTGACGACGATGTCGCCGATCTCGGTCGCCTCGCTGACGCCGGCGGCGCCTTCGGTCTGACCCGCGAACAGCGGCGCGCCGGTGGCCAGGGCGCTGGCCGAGAGCAAGGTCGTGATGAGGCTTTTGCCAAGGTTGGACGACATCGATTTCCCCTTTTCGTCTCTTTCTACCGATTGACGGCGAATAAGAGGTCGGGGTGCGCTTTCCGTCTATCCAACCTTGGCGGTGTTTATCCGCTTATTGACTGGCGCTCTCCATATCAGTGCGTCGTCGGCTGCGGCAGAAAGCCCTGCAGTTGGTCCTTGACCGCCAGGCGCAGCTTCTTGAGCCTCGACAGACGGACATCGTCGGGCACCGCCTTCTGCATTTCGCGGCTGATCTCCTTCTCCAGCCGACGATGGGCGAGCGACAAACGGTAGATCAAGGCGTGCATGACCACTCTCTCCTTTTGACTGTGCTGAGGGTTGGATGGGCCTGCAGGCCATTGGTCTGACGACGCGCCGCCGCTTCGGCAACAGGGAGACAGGGCGGCGCGTCGTCAGTGACCGTCGGATCGGTGGGGTTGCTTGGGGGAAACCGACCCGACGGCAATCTGGAAACCTCTGGCTAGAGGCAGTACTGGTCCAACTTCTCGGCGGTCCGGGGAGGCCTGGACGGTCGATCGAACGAAGCTTTTCGTCCCGCTTACCGTCTTATGGCCTCCCGGCCCGTGACCGAAGAGATGCCGATAAGGCCGCTCAAAAGCCAATTGAAAGGACAGCCAAAAAACGATAGAAAAAATCTATCGGCCTTCTTCATCCTTTTTTAAGATTTATGCCGCCGCACAAGACAGGGCTTCAGTCTGCGGACAGGATTGCCCGGGCTGTCAGCTGAATGCGGCGCGCTATGGATCGATAGCTGTCCTCATTCGCGGCGCGCGCGCGCCAGGCCGCTGCGATCGAACGGGTGCTGGTCCAGTCCACCGGCTCGACCCGCCGCACCAGCGCATCGCCGCCGACCTCGGACCGCAGGTAAAGCTCGGGCAGGACGGCGAGGCCGATGCCCGAGCCGACCATCTGCTGGATGCTGTCCAGGCTGGTGCCTTCATAATCGCGCAGGATGACCGCTCGCAGTTCGTCGCAGATGCGCTCCACCATCCTATGATAATGATGGC
The DNA here is from genome assembly GCA_027489105.1 of Zymomonas sp. Next base: position 21,353 of record JAIYAJ010000551.1, read on the forward strand.
GGGGGTCGAGCGAGAGAAAGCGCTCACCCGCCAGATCTTCGCGCTTCACCACCTCTCGGCTGGCAAGCGGATGATTGGGTGGTACCACGATGATCATCCGCTCGCGGAACAGCGGTTCAAGTTCGATCCCCTCGGCGCTGAGCGGCAACGGCCCGACCATCATGTCGAGGCGCCCGCGTGACAGCTCCAGCGCCTGCTCCGAGGGAATGCCCTCGCGGATGTAGAGGCGCAGATCGGGCTCCTCCCGGTTCAGCGCTCCGACGATGGAGGGCATCAGATAAGGACCCAGCGTCGGCGTCACGCCGAAGCGGATAATGCCGACCATGTTCTCGCGAGCGCGCCGCGCAACGCTGCGGATCTCGCCGACCTCGACGAGCACGCGCCGCGCCCGTTCGACGATCTGGCGCCCCAGCGGGGTCAGCTCGACCGTCCAGCCGCTGCGTTCGACCAACCTGCCGCCCAGCCGCTTCTCGAGCGCGGTCAGCTGATGGCTGAGGGTCGGCTGCGACACGCCGCACTGGTCCGCCGCCTTGCCGAAGTGCAGCAGATCGGCGACGGCGACGAGATATTCGAGCTGACGAACGGTGGGCATGACACGGATGATAGAGATTATCTATCGATAGGGCGAGCTTATTTCGATTGGATCGGAAGCGTAACACCGGGCACAAGGGCAATGCGCATCGGCGGCGGCATGGCAAGGCCCCCCTCCACCGAAGCGCGACCCGCCCCCCACCCCGCTGGCAAGCCCGGGGGGCAGAAGAGGTCGGCGGCGCGCCCAGCCCCCCTTACTCGGCGCGCCGCACACCTCATAGTCCGGCTGTTAGTCGAGCATGGCCTTGCGCAGCCCGACAATATCGGCCTCGGTAAAGCCCAGCACCTTGCGCATATAGGCTTCCGACCCGCCATATTCGGCATCGATATAAGTGAAGAACTGAGCGAGGTGGGATGCGCCGCTCTTGGTGTAGAGCGGCTCCGGCACGGCCCGCACCTTTTCATCCTTGCCGAAATAATAGCTGAGCAATGGGTTGTTCGGATAATCGGCGGGATTGACCTGCGGCATTTCATAGGCCGGGCGCCGCAGCGCCGTCGACATATGATAGTCCTTCAGGATCACCGCGCGATCGACGCCGAGCATGTCGTAGAGCAGCGCGGTGGCTATGCCGGTCCGATCCTGGCCCGCCGAGCAATGATAGACGACCGCGCCCTTGTCTGAGGCGAGGTGGCGGTAGAGCGACCGGAACTGCGGCGCGAGCAGCTTCTCCATGCCCCGATAGACATTCTCGCCATTCGCCTGGGAAAAGCCCGCCATGAGCGGCTTCAGCGAATAGTCGTTCGAGATGAACTCCGCGCCGGTGCGATCATCGAGCTGGTCGGGCGCCACTTCGCGCTCCTCGATCGACCGCAGATCGACGACCGTCGCGATCATCAACTGACCGGCCAGCGCATAGTCCGCCTCGGTCAGCAGCGGCATCGCTCCCGAGCGGAAGGCCCGGCCCCAGCGGACCGACCGGCCGTCCTTGGTAATATAGCCGCCGACATCGCGAAAATTGCTGCCTTGCTCCATCGGCAGCACGCGCTCGGCCAGCGTCGTCACCGCGCCCCTCTCGTCCCGGATCAGCAGGTAGCGCCGCTCCGTCGCCGGCACATCCAGCGTCAAGCGTCCGGTGGTGCGCACCGCCTCGATCCCGGACGCAGGGACGCGGCTGTCGCTGTCGTCGATCGCCTGGTCGGCGCTTATCCAGACGCCCGACGGCGCCGCGCCGCTCCAGACGAGTTCGACCGTGCGGGGATCGATGCGGTTGAGGCTCGGCAGATCTGCCGCCGATGCGGAGGCTACGAAGGACAGGGCCAGCAGCGCAGCCAGCGAAGCTTTTTCGATAGACATGGTCATCCTCTCAGAAAGCGAAGCGGACGCCAAACATGTAGCGCGCACCGATCTGCTCGACCTCGGTCGGCGTCGCGGGCGTGCCCTGATAGGCGATGTATTTCTCGTCGGTCAGGTTTGCGAGATCGGCGAACAGGGTCAGATTCTCGTTGAGCGCGTAGCGCAGCGAGACGTCGAGATTTTCGTAGCCCTTGCGAAATTCGCCGCTGCCGAAGCCGCCGAGCGTGTCGAGCCAGGACGAACGCCACTGATAGCTGACGCGTGCCGATACTCCGTATTTCTCGAAGAACAGCGAGGCGTTGGCGATCCTCTTCGACATGCCCTGGAAGGCGATGTTCTTCTCCGTGGGCGTGTCGAAATCGCCATCGAGCAACGTGACATTGCCCTGGAACCCGAAGCCGCCCAGCGCGCCGGGCAGAAAGTCAAACTGCTTGAGCAGGTTGAACTCGACGCCGTAGAGCTTGCCGCTATGGCCGTTATAGGTACCGCTGAGCAGATAGGACGAGCGGTCGACGCCGCCGAAATCATAGAAGTCGCTGCCGACGACGGCCTGGCTCTGGTAGAGGACATCCTCTACCCAACGGTGGAAGCCCGCGACCGAGATCATGCCGTTGCCGGGCAGATAATATTCAACGCTGGCATCGAGGCCCCAGGTATATTCGGGACGCAGCGCCGGGTTGCCGCCGGTGATCCGGCCTGGGCTCGCCGTGTCGTCGATGGACGCGCCGACGCGGATCGCGCCATAGGCCGGTCGCGACACGCTGCGCTGCCCGGCGAGCCGGAGCGCGACACGCTCGCTGACCGCATATTTCAGGTTCAGGCTCGGGAAGAAATCGGTCTTGCTCGACTCGAGACCCAGCGGGGTGCCCACCCCGCCCGCTACGACCGTGCCGCTGTTGTTCATCAGATAGCGTTCGACGCGCACGCCGCCGACCGCCGTCAGCGGGCCGGTCTCGACCTTTGCCATGACATAAGCGGCGAGGATCTGCTCCTGCTGCGCGTAGCGATCGGCCGCCGGAATATCGAGCGCCGGATTGTAGCGACCTGCTGCCTGAAGCCGTCCGAGCAGCGAATCGATGTCGCGCCGCATGGCGACATTGTCGACATAGTTGAGCGTGACGCCGAGCGGGAAGCCAGTGTCCCACGGCCGGTCGGTGACATAGCTGTTGATGTTGAAAGGCTGGCCGACCAACGCGCCGAGCGCCCCTACGGCGGCGATGTTCGCTGTGGAGAAGTTGTTGCCGCTGATGTCGCGGTCCGAATAGAGCCCGCCGGCCGAGAGCGTCAGATCGCCGATCGTCTTAGCCAGATCGAGCTTGACGGTGTAGGTGTCCGACACGGTCTTCTGGCGGGCTGCGATCATGATCGCGCTGCCCGCCGCCAGGGTCGCCTGATTGAAGGTGCCGGCAACCGACACGATCGGGAAGTTCGGATTGCTGTTGTCGTAGCTCAGCGACAGATTGTTCGCGCCGCTGGTCGAGGCCTGGACGAGCGGCAGGTAGCTGCTGTTCTCCGTCCGCGCATAGTTGAACTTGAACGAGGCGGCCAAGCCTTCGTCCGTCTCGTAGTCGCCCCCCACCGTGCCGAGATAGTTGCGGTTGCGATACTCGCCGAAGTTGAAGGTGCCGCGCAGCGGAACGCCGGTCAGATTGCCGCTTGCCAGGCTGCGCGTGCCGCCCGTCGCGCGGTCGAGGCGGAACTCGTACTGGTTGCGCTGCTCATTGTCGTTGAACTCGCTGAAGATCGCCTTGGCATAGATGCGCTGACCATCCTCGGGGCTGAACTCGAGGCCACCGAACAGCCCGTTGTTCCAGCGTTCGAGCTTGTACTGGCGAACATCGAACTCGGTCGGGCCTTTCGCGTCATAGGCACCCACTTCGCGATTGTCGGTCAGCTGCTTGCGGCGGTAATGCGATCCGCCGACGACGAAGCCGACGACGTCGTTCGACCAGGACAGGCGCAGCGATCCCTGCCGCTGCTCGCCGCCACCAAGGCCCATATAGCCATAACCGAGGTCGCCCGAGACATGCAGCCCCTTGCGCTCCATCGGCGAATAGGTGCGCAGGTCGATCGTGGCGACCACGGCGTCGGCCTGCAGATCGCTGGTGAGCGACTTGTTGATCACCATCTGCGACAGCAGCACCGCCGGGATCGCGTCGAACCGGAAAGCGCGCGTGTCGCCGCCCTCGTCCACACCCACCATCGGGATGCCGTCGATGCTCACCGAGGTCCAGCGGTTGGGGGCGCCCCGGACCTGGATATAGCGCTCCTGCCCCTGGTCGCGCTGCACCGCGACTGCCGGCAGACGCGACAGCGCCGCCGCCGCATTCTGATCGGGGAAGCGGCCGACGGCATCGGAAGCGGCGACATCGGTAAGGTTGACCGCGACGCGCTTCAGTTCGATCGAATCTTCCTGCGCCGAGAGGATCGAACCCGACACCACGATCTCCGCCTCTTCGGCCTCCTCGGCGGCGGGGATCGGCGCCGACTGCGCGAGGGCGACGCCCGGCAGGGCAAAAAGGAGCGCACCACCCAGGGCTGTCGTACGCAAGAGCTTCGCGGCAGAAATGGTCATGTCGGTACCTCCCATGTTCATCTGCAGCGGGCAGCTAGAACACCTGTATGTACCTTATATGACGATTCTGCGTGAGATTAAGGAAAGGCCAACGCCAGTTTCCGCCTCGCCTTGGACTGTGTATCTTGCTAGCCTCACCTCAACGGCAACACAGATGACAAAGCCCCGAATGTCCGAAATTCAAGAAAAATCGTCCTTCGACAGATTGATAGCGGCTGTGATGGACAGCTGGATGGATCAGGGGGGTGAAGCGATATCGGCACGGCAGATCTGCGGCAGAGCTGGAACGCCTGTATCGTCGCTCTACCATCACTTCGGCTCTCTGGAACGGTTGTTGGCCTGTTCGCACGAAGCAGCGCAGGCGCAGACCCGGCTATGGTGCGGGCGGTGGATCGAAGAACTGCGCGGCTTCGACGCTCCCCCCTCCGCGCTGGGCCCCTTCTTCGCCGCCGTGGTGGACGACTGGACCAATGTCCAGCGCCGCCACGCCTTCGCCTGGCGGGAGGGGCAGCTGTGGCGCACCGAATCGGACGTTGCTGCGGGCGTACGCGACGGATGGCGAACGATATGGACCGACTTCTGGAAGGCGGCCTGTGCCCGCTTCGGCCTCGGCGAGCGCGCCTGGCTGATCGAGCGTTTTCACGACGCGGAATCCTTCAATCACATGATCCGCTGGCGCCGCCCGATCGACCGCGCGGGACTGGACGAGTTCGCGCGAGGCGCTGCCGCCTGGGCCGCCGGGGAAAGGCCGCCCGCCTCCCCCTGGCGCGACCTCGCGCGCAACGAGGCGGTCGCCAATGCACCCGTTTCGCCGGAACTCGACGGAACGACAATGCGCGTGGCCGCAGCGGCCGCTGCGTTGATCGAAGAATCCGGCCCGGCGGCGATCACGCATCGCGCGGTGGCCGAGCACGCCGGCCTCACTCTCGGTGTCGTGTCCCACAAGCTGCGGACAAAGGCCGAATTGCTGCAGGCGGGCTTCGAGTCGATCTATCTCGATGCGGTTGCGCGGTTTCGCGAACGGCAACCCTCGATCCCCACCGGCAACAGGGGGGCAGCGCTCGATGCCATCGCTGACCTGCTGGCGGCCTCGCTCGGCGGGCGCGGCATGGATGCTCTATGTCTCGCAGTGGCGCGCGACCCCGCACTGGAAGCGTTCGGCCTGCAGTTGCGCTACATGCGCGGCACGACTTCCCGCGGTCTGCTTGCGCTGCTCCGGCCGGAACTGCCGACGCCATCGCATCTCGAGGCTGCGCTGCTCTCGGCCTTTCTGACCGCCGTCAGCCGCCGGCTCGCATATGCCAGCCCCGAAGATGCAGCCCCCGCAATCAGGCTGGAGGTGGAAGCGCTGATCGATCTGCTCCCCTGCTAGGGCGGCGGTCATCACGGCGTAATCCCCCGGCGCTAGGCACCTCCCCATGCGCGGAACGGATCTCAACTATGGTCGGACCCGGCCCTATGGCCCGGGCCAAAGGGTATCGCGCACCGCGCTGGCGGCGTTCACCCTGCCGGTCGTGACCTTCCAGGCCATCGAGATGACCTGGCGATCCTATCTGCCGCGATTCCTCGAGCAGGATGTCGGTATCGCCCTCGGTTCGATCGCGGCGCTGATGTTGTGCGTACGCCTGTTCGACGCGGCGGCGGACCCCCTGATCGGTTGGATGAGCGACAGCTGCCGAACGCGGTTCGGGCGACGAAAACCCTGGATGATCTCGGGCGCTTTACTCGTGTCGCTGACGGTGCTTCCGCTCTATCTCGCGCCCTCCGGGGCCGGCATGGCATGGATTGTGGGGGCCAGCCTGCTCTTCCACCTCGGCTACTCGCTGATCATCACGCCGCATGGCGGATGGGGCCTCGAGCTGTCCGTGGACAGCCACCAGCGGACGCGCATCATGGGCGCCAAGGTCTGGTTCGCGATCGCCGGGTCGCTCGCCCTGCTGGCTTTTCTCTCGATCCTCGAACGCCGGTTCGCAACACCCCTGCGCGTCGAAATGGCGCTGTTCGGATGGGCGATCGCCCTGCTCGCGCCGTTGACGGTGACTGTTCCGATCCTGCTCTTCGCAGAGCCCGAGCCGGAGCGGACACCGACCGTCGGCCGGGCGGGGCTGCTCGAACAGTTCCGCGACGTGATCGGCAACCGCGCGCTCTTGGCGGTGCTGTTGCTCTACACGCTAACCGGAATTGCCGATGCCGCAGCGATGACCTGTTTCCTGTTCCTTGCGGAGGACGTCTTCGGCCTCGCCCGATGGGGCGCCTCGCTGCTTCTGATCCAGCCGGTCGCTGCCCTGCTCGCCCTGCCGTTCTGGAGCCGCCTGAGCGCGCGTCTCGGCAGATCTGCGACGTTGATCCTGTCCTATAGCTGGCAGGCCGCCGCCTGCTGCGCGCTTCTGCTGGTACCCGCAGGCGCGCCGTTCCTGCTGGGCGCCGTACTGGCCGCCAAGGGGCTTGGCTGGGGCGTCGATTACATGCTCCTGCGGGCGATGGTCGCGGACATCGCCAGCGACTGCCGATTCCCCAGCGCGGGGGCCGCCAGCCATTATGCCGTCAGCAGCATCACCCTGAAAATCGCGATGGGCCTGGGCAGCGGCGGCGCGCTGTGGGCCATCAGCCTCGGCAGCGGGGCCGAGCGTCTCGCGCTGATCCAGGCCGCCTTCGTCCTTCCCTCCGTGCTTGCGGCCGCAACCGCATGGTCGCTCCTCTGTCGGCGTGCACCTGTCGGGCGTGTGGCTGTCTTGGCCTGATCTCAGAGACGCCAGATTATCGCGCCTCTCCGTCAGTCGGCAGAGACGACCGGGTGACGCGTGCGGATATCGTCGAGCAGGCGCTCGATCTTCGCGTTCTGGCCTGCGCTGCCCGAGGGAGCGACGCTCCAATTGCAATGCGGGTGGGTCTCGATGTCGTGGATGCGAAGGGCACCGAGCGCACTGCGCCAGCGCCTACGTTCGCCGCCATGCTGGCGAACGAGGGTGTCGAGCAGCAGATCCTGGAGTTGATAGGCCTTCATGCCCGGCCTTTTGACGGGTTTCGCAGCGCCTTGCCAGAGTCCCGATGGGGCTGGATCGCCGGGAGAGCCTTCTACCGCTCTCCCGGCGATCGCTCCGATCAGTCGATCGCGGCGGTCGCCTCGATCTCGATCAGGAAGTCCGGCAAAGCGAGCGCCTGGACACCCAGAAAGGTGTTGGGCGGGGGCGTGACGTCGCCGAAGAAGGCGCCCACCTCGGGCAGCACCACGCCGAGCTTGTCGGGCGAATGATTGACGACGTAGATGCGCAGGCGGACGATGTCGGCGATGGTGCCGCCGGCCGCCTCGACAACGGTCTTGATGTTCGCCAGCGTCTGACGGGTCTGCGCCGCCAGATCGTCGCCGCCGACGATGGCGCAGTCCTTGTCCCACGCGACCTGCCCCGCGAGATGGACGGTCTTGCCACTGGTCTGAACGGCCGCGTGCGAGAAGCCGTAGACGAGCGAATTATACATCGAGTCCGGATTGATACGGTTGTTCGCCATGCTGTGTCTCCCGCTCTGGCTTTAGTCGACGATTTCGAGGCTGTGACCGAAGGGGTCGGTCATATAGACATTCTTCTTGCCCGCCAGCGGGCCGTCGGTGATGTGGATGATCTCCATCGCCGTGCAGCCATGGGCGACGAGATAAGCGATCGCCTTGTCGACATCGTCGACCTTCAGGCCCAGATGGTGGCCGCCACGATCGCAGTTGCGCGGCAGCTCCTGCCGACGGTCGTCGGGCTTGTCATATTGGACGAGCTGGAAGTTCATATTGTCGGTCAGCTTCATCATGACGAGGGTCAGCCGCGCGCCGGGCACGTTGACATGGGTCGCCATCCAGTCGCGGCCCTGATCGTCGAGCGGAATGTCGGCGGCGTCGAGCGGCCCCAGGCGGAACAACTCCTCCGCGCCGATGACGTCGCGATAGAAGGCGACCGCCGCCTCCAGATCGGGAACCGTCCAGGAAATATGATCGACCGAGAGGAATTGCGGCTTTTCGGGCGTCGCGCTCATTGATGGTCTCCGGCTAATAATGCGACCGAATGTGTCGTGCCGGGGACCGCTCGGCAATCGGGGAAAAGCGCTTCGATCGTTGCTCTAGTCGCAACGAAGCGGCGGTGCGGCCAGATCGGCGATCGTCACGGGACGCGCCGGGAAGCGCGCGGCGAAACCGGGCTCGTCCGAATTGCCGATCAGCCGGAGCAGCGTCGGCTCGCAATTGCGGCCCTGGCAGGCGCCCATGCCGCAGCGCGTGGAAAGCTTGATCGCATTGGCCGAGCGTCCGTCCAGCAGCGGTGCGATCCGACCGAGCGGGACATCCTCGCACCGGCAGACCAGCGTATCGGCCTCCAACGCTGGAAAATAGGGGCGCGGATCGGCGATGCGGTCGAGCAGCGCGGCGAACCGCAGCAATTCCTCGCGGCGCGAGCGCGCGGCCGATGCCATGCGGTCGGCGCCGGCCTCGTCGAGCCCCCCCAGATCGAGCGCGATGCCCGCACCGGCGACCTCGCCCGCTGCCATCGCAGCCGGGGCGCCGGCCACGCCGGTCGTCTCGCCCGCGACGAACAGCCCCGGCACGGTAGCACGCATCCAGCGATCATGCTGCGCCGCCCAGCCCCCCGCCGGACCTGCCGGACGCATCCGCGCGCCGATCATGCGCGGCAGCGCCGACTGCGGCACGAAGCCGAAGCAGAGTCCGACCGCATCGCACGTCCAATGCCGACCACCAGCCTCGACGGCTTCGACGCTGCGCTCGCCCAGGATGTGCTGGATCGGCACGCCATAATGGACGGGAACACCATGCCGCCGCAGCGTGCGCATGGCGCCTGCCGCCGCAAGGAGATTACCGAGATGGGCAGCGGCGGTGAACGGAGCGCCCGCCACCGCCCTGACCATCGACAGCTGCGGTTGGGCGAACAGCACCGCCTCCACGCTGCCGCCGGCCTCGACCACCTGCGCCGCGATCACCATCTGCAACGGGTGGGTGCCTGCGAACAGCAGCCGCTCGCCCGGGATCAGGCGTTGGCTCTTGAGAAAGGCCTGCACGCCGCCCGCGCTCATCACACCAGGCAATGTCCAGCCGGGAAAGGCGGTCGGCATGTCATAGCATCCCGCCGCGACCAGCACCCGGCGCGCGGCAATCGTCAGCCGTCCGTCGCGCCCCGTGGCCAGCAACTGGAAGCCGTCTGCGTCCCGGAACAGCCCCAGCACCGAAACCCCGCCGCGCCAGTCAAGCCCGGGCAGCGCCTCGCTGCGGTGAAGCTGTGCCTTGAGATCGTCATAGGTCGCGCCCGGCAGCCAGTCGCGCACGCCGAGGGTCGCGGGTGGCTGACGCAGGATCTGCCCGCCCATCCGG
>JAIYAJ010000184.1 GCA_027489105.1 Zymomonas sp.
AACAGCTGCGCCGCATCGCGCCCCAGCCGGGGATCGGCGGTGAAGAAGCTGAGATCGGTATAGATGCGCGCGGTGATCGGGTGATAATTGCCCGTGCCGAAATGGCAGTAGGTCTTGTGCCCGTCGGCTTCGCGGCGGACGACCATCGACACCTTGGCATGGGTCTTCCAGTCGATGAAGCCATAGACGACCTGGACGCCCGCGCGCTCCAGCTGCGACGCCCAGAGGAGATTCTGCTCCTCGTCGAAGCGCGCCTTGAGCTCGACCACGGCCGTCACCGACTTACCCGCCTCGGCCGCATCGACCAGCGCGCGGATCACCGCCGACTGCTTGCCCGCGCGGTAGAGCGTCTGCTTGATCGCGACGACATCGGGGTCCTGCGCGGCCTGGCGCAAGAAGGCGAGCACCACGTCGAACGTCTCATAAGGGTGGTGGACGACGATGTCCTTGGCGCGGATCGCCGCGAAACAATCGCCGCCATGTTCGCGGATGCGCTCGGGAAAGCGCGGGCTGAACGGCGTGAACTTCAGGTCGGGCCGGTCCTCCTCGACCAGCTGCGCGAGATCGGCGATGCCCAGGAAGCTGCCCGATTCGGTGACGAAACTGTCCGCGCCGCCGATCTGATCCTTCCACAGCGGTTCGAGCGACGCCGACATGCCGCCTTCGAGCTCGATCCGGATCACCCGGCCACGCCGCCGCCTTTTGATGGCGGTGCGGAAATAGAGGACGAGATCCTCCGCTTCTTCCTCGACCTCGATGTCGCTGTCACGGATGATGCGAAGCGCGCCATGGCCGCGCACCTCGTAACCGGGAAAAAGCAGATTGGTGAAGCGCCGGACCAGTGTTTCGATCGCGACATAACGGGCGCTGCCGCGCGGCAGTCGGATGAAGCGCGGAAGCGTTGCCGGCACCATCAGCAGTTCGAAAACCTGCTCGCCGTCGGACAGCCGGGTCAGGTCGAACAACAGGCTGAAGCCCTTGTTCGGGATGAACGGGAAAGGATGGGCCGGGTCGAGCGCCTGCGGCGTCAGCACCGGGAAGATCTGCTCGCTGAAATAGCGCTCCAGCCATTCGGCATCGTCGCCTTCGATCTCGCCCTCTTCGAGCACGACGATCCCGGCATTGGCTAGGTCGTCGCGCAGCCGGTCCCAGACGCGTTGCTGGTCGGTCATCAACTGGTCGGCGCGGTCGCTGGCGCCGTCGAGCTGCTGGGCGACGGTCAGTCCGTCGGGCGACAGGCTGTCGACGCCCTCCAGCAATTGCGCCTTGAGGCCGGCAAAGCGGACCATGAAGAATTCGTCGAGATTATTGCCCGAAATCGACAGGAAGCGAAGGCGTTCGAGCAGCGGATGCGCGGGGTTGGACGCCTCGTCCATTACGCGCTGGTTGAACGCCAGCCAGCTCGCCTCGCGGTTGAAATAACGCTCCCGCAGCGGCACCGGCTCGGGCGGGATCGGGCTCCCGATCAGGTCTGCGTCATGCGATTGGGGTTCGATCGAGTCCATGGCCGTCCACTATAGCAGCCTATATGTATCTTCCGTGACTCCGATCGTCGCAAGCGCTTCCTTGGCGACGGCCAAAGTGATCGGCCGTCGCCGCGCCAGCGCGGCTTCGTCGAGCGCATCGACCAGCCGGCCGAGCGCGACATAGCTGCGCTCGATCCGGGGCACGACATAGCGCACCACCTCCGGACGCGCCTCCAGCCCGCGATTGTTGATCAGCTTCTCGACCAGCGCGGTCATCAGCGCGGAATCGGGCTCCTCGATCGCCACATGCTGGCTGGCGAGCAGCCGCGAGCGCAGGTCGGGAAGCTTGATCTTCCACCGCGCGGGCGGTTCGTCGGCGGCCAGCAGCAGCGGCTTGCGCTCGGACTGCGCCGCGTTCCACGCGTGGAACAGCCGCTCCTCGTCCTGGCTCTCGGCATTGTCGACGAAGCGCCCGCCCGTCTTTGCCGCAAAGATACGGCCCAGCAGGCTTCGACCCGACTTGCGCGGCCCGGTGAGGACGCTCGCCATGACCGGCCAGAGCGACCAATGTTCGAGATGCCGGACCGCCGTCCGGTTGGCGTCGCCGACGATGAAATCGCGCTCATTCGCTTCCGCCGGCCACTGGAAGGGCAGCGCGATCTGATCGGTCATGGCGCCGGAGTGGCGGCGCGCCTGATGCGAAGGCCACCGCCGGCATCCTCGACCTGCCAGCCGCGCGCGACCAGCGCCTCGCGCAGCGCGCTGACCGGGCCGGAAAAGGCCACGCGCAGGCTGCTCGTGCCGCCGAAAGCGAGACTGCCGGTCTGCACGGCGGTGACGCCGGTCAGCGCCCTGAGCTGTGCTTCCTGAGCGCGCAGAGCGGCGGCATCGGGCGTGTCGATCTGGACGGTGACACTGGTGGTCGCAGCAGCCGCCATCTGGTCGAGCACATCGTCGATCGGGACTTCCTCGGCCGGAGTCTCGATCACGAGCGAGCGATCTCCGCGCAGCCCGCCTTCCTGCAGCGCGCGCGTATAGGCGGTGTCGATCCGCTGCACCGCCCGGTCGAGCATCGCCGGCAGCGCATCGCCCGTGTCGGCGGTCAGCGTGAACTGATCGACCACGGTCGCATCGGGACCGTAGCGCGCGACGAAGCGGCCGATCACCGGGCCGCCGGGCCATTGCCGGAACAGCGTCGCCTCGGGCACGACGATATTGGCCGCGCCATATTGGTCGAGCAGCATACGCCACCAGCTGCGCCCCGGCCGACGCGCCTGCGCCGCGTTGAGCAGGACCGGATCGGCGCCGGTTCCCGACACCCGCACATAGTCGATCGGACTGTTCCCCGCGCGGAAGCGCGCCCAGGCCTTCTGCCATTCGCTGCGGCGCTCGAAGCTGATCGGGGTGGCGCCGCTCCATTCGACCGGAATGACGAGCATCGGCGCCGAACGGCGGACCGCGCCCTTCACGCCGAGCAGTTCGCCGGCCCGCGCGCGGTCGAACAACACGCCCAGCGTCGCGACATAGCGGTTCGGGCCGGCCTGCTCGCGCTCGACGACGATACCGCCGCTGATCGAATCGAGCGTCGAATCGGGCAGGCCGGGCGCATTCTCGACAGGCTTGCCGTTGACCCGGGCCCACAGCATCTTCCAACCCTTGCGCTGCGCCTCGCGCCATCCTCCATAGCGCGCCTGATCGGCGGTGCGGGCGGCGACGTCGACCTTGATGCCGCTCACCTCATAGCTGCCCGATCCGTCGATCGGCGGGACGCCGCGCTCGTCCGCCCGCTCCAGCTGCGCAAAGGCGAGCGCCCCCAGCAGCGCTCCGGCGCCGAGGATGGACAGGAGGATGGGACGGAAAAAGCGTTTGGCGAAGGTCACGCAGTGCCTTTTGGCGACTTGGCCGTGGAAATCCAAGCACGATATGTCTAGGGGCCTGCAACATGAGCAGCAACGATCAAGAATCCTACACCTATGCCAAGGCCGGCGTGTCGATCGCGGCCGGCAATGCCCTGGTCAAGGCGATCGCGCCCCTCGCGCGGGCCACGCGCCGTCCGGGCGCCGATGCCGACCTGGGCGGCTTCGGCGGCTTCTTCGACCTCAAGGCGGCCGGCTACAATGATCCGCTGCTCGTTGCGGCCAATGACGGCGTCGGCATCGACCTCGTCGCGATGTGCGCCAACGACCTGATCGTCCAGGGCGCCGAGCCGCTCTTCTTCCTCGACTATTTCGCGACCGGCCGCCTCGACAACGGCATTGCCGAGCGCGTCATCGCGGGCATCGCCGAAGGCTGCAAGATCGCCGGCTGCGCGCTGATCGGCGGCGAGACCGCCGAGATGCCCGGCATGTATGCCGATGGCGACTATGACCTTGCCGGCTTCTGCGTCGGCGCCGTCGAGCGCGACCAGGCCCTGACCGGCAACCGCGTCGCGGCCGGCGACGTCATCCTCGGCCTCGCCTCCTCCGGCGTCCATTCCAACGGTTTCTCACTCGTGCGCCGCCTCGCCGCCGACAAGGGCTGGAAGCTCGACCGCCCTGCCCTGTTCGATCAGGACGTGTTGCTGATCGAGGCGCTGATGGCGCCGACGCGTATCTATGTCCGCTCGCTGCTGCCCGTCGTCCGCGCCGGCCGGGTCCGGGCGATGGCGCACATCACCGGCGGCGGCCTGCTGGAGAATATCCCGCGCGTTCTGCCCGAAGGGCTCCACGCGCATGTCGATGCCGACGCCTGGGAGCAGCCGCGGCTGATGGCGTTCCTGCAGGCGAAGGGCAATATCGAGCCGGGCGAGATGGCGCGCACCTTCAACTGCGGCGTCGGCATGGCGGTTATCGTCTCGGCCGACGATGTCGACGCGGTGACGGCGGAACTGGCCGCAGCCGGCGAGACCGTCTTCCGGATCGGCCATATCGCCGAGGGCGAAAAGGGCTGCACCGTGAAGGGCAGCGACGAGACCTGGAGCGCGCGCGCCGCCTGGTCGGCCACGCATCTCGGCTGAACGGCGCCCTCGCCGCTTCCCGCCGCTGATCGCCCGGACACGGGCATCGACGAGGTTCTGAACGCGTGACCGACAAGACGCCGATCGCCATCCTGATCTCGGGCCGGGGCAGCAACATGGCCGCGCTGATCGAGGCGTCTCAGGCGGCGGACTGCCCCTATTCCGTCGTTCTCGTCGCGTCGAACGATCCTGAAGCGGCGGGCCTCGACCATGCGCGCGCGGCCGGCATCGCCACCTTCGCGCACAGCCACAAAGGCCTCAAGCGCGCCGAGTTCGACGCGATCATCGACGCCGAACTGCGCGAGGCCGGCGTCCGCTTCGTCGCGCTGGCCGGCTATATGCGCATCCTGAGCGAGGGTTTCATCACGGGCTGGGAAGGCCGGATCGTCAATATCCACCCCTCGCTGCTGCCCAAATATAAGGGCCTCGACACGCACCAGCGCGCGATCGAGGCGGGCGACGCCGAGGCCGGCTGCTCGGTCCATGTCGTGACGCCCGAACTCGACGATGGCGAGGTCATCGCCCAGGCGCGCGTGCCGATCCTGCCGGGCGATACGCCCGAGACTCTCGCCGATCGCGTGCTGATCGAGGAACACCGCCTTTATCCCGAGGCGCTGGCTGCCTATATCCGGAGCCATGGCTGAAGAGACCTCTGCGGCGGAAGCCCGCCGGCGCCGGCTGCGCTGGATCACGCTGGGCGAGGCGCTGGGCGTGGCTGCGCTCGTCGTTTCGGTGCTAACCCTTTGGAACAATTACAGCGAACGCCGCCATAATGAGGAGGAGAAGGTCGCCCAGGACCGCGCCGCCGGCACCAAGGCGCGCATCCTCGTCCTGCGCGCCCAGGTCGAGAAGAAGGGCGACCGTCTCGCGCTACAGCCGACCGGCGATCAGGTGATCCAGGGCCAGACCATAGCCTTCCCCAAGGCGCTGGACCTCGCCCCCGTCGACAGCACCGACCCGCGCATAGAGGCCGACTGGCTGTCCGACGGCCTGCGCAAGGCCCGCCGCGACGCCGGCGAGCAGGAACGCCCACGCGGCGATGCCCGCCTTCCGGTCGCGATCACGACGCGCTTCACCGTCGGCGGCGACGTGGCCGAAGACGTGACTCTCTATGACGTCGGCTATGCGATCGAAGGCGGCTTCCTCGGCGGCAGCGAAGTCCGGCTGCGCGGCCTGTCGATGATCGGCCGCACCACGGCGACGGCAGCCCAGAAGCGGCTCGACGAGATTTGGACGAGCCGGCACCGGAAGAAGGGCTCATGAGTGAAGGCGGGTACAGAGGTGGGACTACAGCCGAGGGGCGTTGGGGATGTGCCGCTGCTGCTCTCGTAGGCGTGCCCCTCTTCGTCTTATTGTTGTTTGTCGATGCGTTGGGCGATTGCGCGCCGGACACAGCATGCAGGAAGGGCTTTCTGACCCAAGTGTTTTTGCCCGCCGTTATTGCTGCTGCTGGGGTCGGGCTTCTAGTCCGTTGGACAGTAAAAGCAGTCAGGCGGAGCGATCTCGACTGAAGTCCGTGCGCTCACAGCAATTTGTCGCGGCCGCGTAAAAACTCAGCCCAAATATCAGATCATAAACATTGCGACGTCAGCCTGTTAAAACGCGCCCCTTTAGCAGTCAGCCCGCGACTATGAATCTGTGCACGGAAAGGCTGCAAACCGCCAGAATATCCAAGCCATCGCGGTTACGATTGGCGTCCCGACGATAAGGAAAAAAATCCATCCGCCATTCCTCATCGTCATTTGGGCTAAGGGTGAATTATCGTTCGGCATCGGCGGCGGCGGTGAACCTTCGACGAGGGTTGAGATTGTGATCAACGCGACCAGAGCGAGCAGGAACGCCAACAGATAGCTCGCAAAATCCGTTCGATTAAACTGCCGAAGCATCAGGTGGATTGGAATAGCTGCGATCAAAATACCGTAGCTGGCCGCGAAAGCGATCCCAAGGCTGATGGCAACATCAACCCAGCCAAGGCTCGGCCTCGTAATCAAAAGAGCTACGATGGCGAAGGTCGGCGCCGTAGCCATCACCAGACTTCTTATGTTGGCAACCATTTGCTTATCGTAATTTGATGGGCCAGTTTAGCAATGCCACTTACTGCGATGCGCCGTTTTACCGTCGTCGGCGGCATCACCCTTTATGCTGTGGGCTATGTAATCGAGCGCGGCTTCCTCGGCGGCAGCGAAGTCCGCCTGCGTAGCCTGTCGATGATCGACCATACCACTGCGGCCGCAGCTTAGAAGCGCCTCGACGACATCTGGACGAGCCGCCAGCGGAAGAAGGGCTAAGCCCGGCATCCGTTTTTGTTAAGTCGTCCAATTGTAAAGGTTGCAGGTTCAGAAGCGGCTCCGGAGTGGACGATTAGCCTTGCCGCACCTCTTCTTCAGTCCACCAGCGCAAGTCGCGAACGTCTTTGTTTTCCCGCAGAATACGTTCGACCGCATCCGCAAGTCGCTCGACAGATTGCTCCGTCGGTATACGCTTGAGCCACTTTCGTACATACGGCTTGGATGGCTCGATAAAGCATAAGAAGCCGTCTTCATATTCCGGATAAAAACCACAGCCGATCCAGAGTGGGAACGGATCATGGCGCAATCGTACCGACCATCCCCAGTCTTCCGAGATTAGGTCTTCGACCTCGAACCCGGCGCTCGGCAACATAGAGTTTAAGAGGTCCGCAACCTTCTTGGCTTGCGGCAAATCTGGGTTACCGGGTGCATCAAGTAGACCGTGGGATCTGAATTCTAGGTGCGTCCGCATAGCGGTAAGCTAAATAGCTTTCCGGCAGAAATACATCCCATCTCGATTGTTCTAGCGATGTGCCGATAGCAGCCGTCGATGGATTGTTCTGGCTACAGATCCAACCCGAAGATCAGATCGTCGAACACCGCCTCGCCGACCTGGAAGCGGCGCGATCCGGCCAGGTCGCAGCCCAGCCGGCGGTAGAAGCCGATCGCCGCGTCATTGCCCGAATAGACGCCGATCAACAGGCGCTGCATCCCCCGCTCCCGCGCATGGGCGATCGCTTCGTCGACCAGACGCCGGCCGAGCTTGTGGCCGTGCCATTTGCCCATGACATAGATGCGCCGCAGCTCGATGTCGGCCGGGCCGGTCTCGATCGGCAGGTCGGGCGGGGTCAGCAGCGCGAACCCGATCGGCGCGCGGGTCTCGGGGATTTCGGCGATCCAGGCCGCTCCGGCGGGATCGCTCGTGAAGGCGCGCCAGGCGTCGGCGCTGTTCTTGCCTTCGAAGTGCAGCAACATGTCGGGCAGGCCGATGATGTGCGCATAGGTTTCGAGGAAGGTCGCCGCGCCGACCAAGGCCAGCGCGGCGGCATCCTCGCAAACGGCCCGCCTGATGACGGGGTCCGTCATGATCAGCCGACGATTTCTTCCGGCTTGAAGAAATAGTCGATCTCGATCTTGGCGTTCTCGAGGCTGTCCGAACCATGGACCGAGTTGGCTTCGATCGATT
>JAIYAJ010000239.1 GCA_027489105.1 Zymomonas sp.
AGTGGAACCTGCCCGCCGACTATCCGATGGTCGCGCCGAACTATGCCGAGCAGCGTCGCTCGCTCGCCAAGAAGATCGGCCTGGGCACGAAGCGCCGTTCGCGCTGATCCGTCCGCCGGACTCGATATGGGAGGGCGCCCCATGGGGTCGTCCTCCCATTGTCTTTTCGGTGACCCGCATCTTGTCTTCGCAACCGCAATACGAGTAACAAGGCCGCATGCCTAACAGGATCGACATCGAGCAGCTCTGCGCGGACAAGGGCCTTCGCATCACCGAGCAGCGCCGCGTCATCGCGCGCGTATTGTCCGACGCGGAAGACCATCCCGATGTCGAACTGCTGCACCAGCGTGCCGCCACGATCGATCCCGGCATCTCGATCGCCACCGTCTACCGCACGGTCCGGCTGTTCGAGGATGCGGGCATCCTGGAGCGGCACGATTTCGGCGATGGTCGCGCCCGCTACGAGGCAGCGCCTGAGACGCACCACGACCATCTGATCAATGTCGAGACCGGCGAAGTGATCGAGTTCGTCGACCGCGACCTCGAAGAACTGCAGCGCAAGATCGCCGAGAAGCTGGGCTTCCGACTGGTCGATCACCGGCTCGAACTTTACGGCGTTTCGGCTCAGCGTCCCAAATAAGCATGGCCAACGGCAGAACGATCGCCCGCGTTTCGACGGGGCTATTCGTCCTGGGTTTCTGCCTCGCCGGCTATGTCCTGACCTGGCCGGTGCGCAAGCGGATCGGCTGGGCGCGCTTCTTCCTGCAATGGTTCGGCGAAGCGATCGGGCTCGACGTTCATGTCGAGGGACGCCCGTTGGGCCATGACGTGCTCTATGTCGCCAACCATCTCAGCTGGCTCGACATAGTGGCGCTGGGCGGCGCCACACGAACCGCCTTCGTCTCGAAGGACGATGTGCGCGGCTGGCCGCTGGTCGGCATGCTCGCGGCGATCGGGGACACCGTCTTCATCAACCGCGAAAGCCGCCGCACGGCGCATGGCCAGGTCGACCAGCTCGGCCGCGCGCTGATCGAGCATCGCGCGGTGACCCTGTTCCCCGAGGGCACGACCAACGACGGCGTCACCCTCTTTCCGTTCCGTCCGGCCCTGTTCGCTTCGGTCGCGCCGCCCCCGCCGGGCGTCCAGGTCCAGCCGGTCGCGATCGACTATGGTCCGGCTGCCCCCGAAATCTGCTGGACGGGCGACGAAGACCTCGGCCCCAATGCCCGAAAGGTGCTCGCGCGGCGCGGCAGTCTCCGGTGCACCCTGCGCTTCCTTCCGCCGCTCGCCCCGTCGACCGATCGCAAGGCGCTCGCCGCCGAGGCGCAGGCCGCGATCATGGCCGCGCTGGCGCCGTCGCCCTAGTTCCGCTATGGGCGCGGCCATGTCCCGCACACCCCCCAAGCGCTTCCACGTCAAGTCCTTCGGCTGTCAGATGAACGTCTATGACGGCGCGCGCATGTCCGAATTGCTGGAAGCCGACGGCATGTCCGCGACCGACAATCCGGACGAGGCGGACCTGATCGTCCTCAACACCTGCCACATTCGCGAGAAAGCGGCCGAGAAGGTCTATTCGGACATCGGCCGGATCGTGAAGCGGGCAGCGGGCGACGAGCAGCCGCGCGCAAAGCCGATGATCGCGGTCGCCGGCTGCGTCGCTCAGGCCGAGGGCGGAGAGATTCCCCGCCGCGCACCGGCGGTCGACATCGTCGTCGGGCCACAAGCCTATCACAATCTGCCCCAGCTGGTCGCCGATGCCGCCGCTGGACGCCGCGCGATCGACACCGACATGCCGGCCAATTCCAAGTTCGACGCCTTGCCGAAGCGTCGGCGGCAAGGGCCGACATCCTTCCTGACGGTGCAGGAAGGCTGCGACAAATTCTGCACCTATTGCGTCGTACCCTATACGCGCGGGGCAGAGATCTCGCGGCCATGGACCGCCATCCTCGACGAAGCCAGGGCGCTGGTCGACGCCGGTGCGCGGGAGATCACGCTGCTCGGCCAGAACGTCAACGCCTGGGCGGGCGAGGACGAGGCGGGCCGCACGCGCGGCCTCGACGGGTTGATCGAAGCGCTCGACACGCTGCCCGGCCTCGCCCGCATCCGCTATACCACCAGTCACCCCAACGACATGAGCGACGGCCTGATCGCGGTGCATCGCGACGTGCCCAAGCTGATGCCCTTCCTCCACCTGCCGGTCCAGGCGGGATCGGACCGCATCCTGCGCGCGATGAACCGCAGCCATGATGCCCGCTCCTATCTGGCGCTGATCGAAAAGGTCCGGGCGGCGCGGCCCGACATCGCCATTTCGGGCGACTTCATCGTCGGCTTCCCAGGCGAGACCGAGGAGGATTTCGAGGCAACGCTGGAAATCGTCCGCGCAGTCGGTCACGCTCAGGCCTTCAGCTTCAAATATAGTCCTCGCGCCGGCACCCCCGCCGCGACGATGGCCGATCAGATCCCCGCCGAGGTTATGGACGAGCGACTCCAGCGACTGCAGGCTTTGCTCAACGAGCAGCAACACCAGTTCAACCTCGCCAGCGTCGGCAAGCGCTGCGACGTGCTGCTCGAACGCGACGGCAAGAAGCCGGGGCAGCGGATCGGCAAGTCGCCCTGGCTCCAGTCGGTGATCGTCGAGGCCGACGCGGCCATCGGAGAAATGGTCACCGTCGACATCGTCTCGGCCGGGCCGAACAGCCTGATGGGCGAGCTTGTGGGCCGCGAGCGCGCCGCCGCCTGAGGCTCCGGCAGAAAGGCGCGCGCCGCCGCAACATAAAAGCCACATCTGCGGTGGATAAGTCGGGTGGTCCACCGCTTTACCCCTTCGCACGGGTCCAAATGCGCGTAGGATCGTTGTCACCGGGCGATCACCGTCCGAGTGATCAGAGGAAAGGAACACACCGCCTCTTATGTCGCGCAAGCCAGTCCCCGCGCAGGCCGGAGATCGCGCCCGGCTCGAGATCATTTTCGACAAGCCCCAATTGCTCGGACGATTGTTCGGCGAGTTCGACCAGAACCTGGTGGCGATCGAGAACCGGCTAGGGGTCTATATAGCAGCGAGGGGGAACAAGCTGCAGATCGAAGGGGAGGCCGAGGCCGCCGGACGCGCCCGTGAGGTGCTGACCGGCCTCTACAACCGGATCGTGCAGGGGCAGGACATCGACAGCGGCGCCGTCGAGGCGGTGATCGCGATGTCTGCCGAACCGACACTCGACGGGATCATCCGCAACGACGTGTCCGATCCGCCCAAGGTGATGATCCGGACACGCAAGAAGACGATCGTCCCCCGCTCGGCGACGCAGATTCGCTATATGGAAGCGCTCAACCGCTCCGACATCATCTTCGCGCTGGGACCGGCAGGCACCGGCAAGACCTATCTGGCCGTGGC
>JAIYAJ010000230.1 GCA_027489105.1 Zymomonas sp.
CAGCATGCCCCGGAGCTCAGCGGCGGAGATGCCGACGAGGCCGGGGCCGGGCGTCGTGCTTTGGACGAGGGCGCCGCCGACACTTGCACCGAAGGAGTTCAGAGCGGCCCGGGCTTCAGCGCCGACGTCCGCCAAATGCTTGAAGCGGGCGGTGTCGCGCCAAACGAACTCGACGCGTTCTCCCACGAGAGCCTTGGCAGAGAGGCCAAGATTGCGGGCAAGCGCAAATCGCAGCTCAGCGCGGGCAGACGGGGACGCCTCGGCCCCGTCTTCCCACCACGCCGGCCATGCGGCTTCTACGGCCTCAGTGCTGAGGCCAGCTTCGCGCAGGCGTCTACGAAGCTCCCTGGTGCTCCCGGTCACCTCTCCCTCGATGCCCAACGGCGCTGGTTCGGGCCGGTCTGGTAACCTTTCAAAGCACGAATAGCCGAGGCTGGTCCAGATCCCGGGCACATGGCGCAGACGACTTTGAGTGCCGGATGCGACGTACGAACTCGAGCCAGCTACTGGGATCCGAGAGGCCTACGCTCCTCACCTCGACACGTTCCGCCGCGCCCAGCTCTATGGGATCGACCAGCTTGACCCAAAGGTCCCCGCATAGGAAAGCGGACATCGCGACCGCGTAGCTCTTCGCTTGGCTGACGCCCGACTTCCTCAAAAGGGCCGTGACCTGCGAGGCTCCGATGACTGCCCCGGTCCCCCCGATGTTTCGGTAGGCGGCGGGATCAAACCAGCCCAGATCGCAAAGCGCCAGAGGACGATCGGAGCAGCAGACCAGTGCGTAGTGGTAGGCACGCGTCGTCGCGCGGCTTGTCACCAGCGCATGAGGCGGCAAGGGGCGGACAACCCCGGAGTGGTCGACGAAGCATCGCCAGGCAAGCACGCGCTCCGGCGCTACGTCTTGCGGCTTCGGCCGAGACTTCATGACCGAAAACAGCAAGGGAATCGTGTTGCCCGTCCTCGACAAAACGGGGACGGCGTTCGGCGGTGCACTTCCCACGCCCCAAAAGAACGTGCCCTGCCCGGCGCGTCGCTCCAGCTCCTTTCGCTCGACGATGCGTCCTAGCTCCTGGCCAGCCTCGGCGTGCATGCGTGTCCAGCACACGATAGCGCCGGCTTCAGCGTGCTCGCATTGGGCCCTTCCATCAGCCGCGCTAGGGGCGTCCATTCTTCGGGTCCTCCCTGGCGAGGGTTATACTCGGTCGCCAAGCTCCAGAACGCCTAATGGCAGATCTGAGAGGCCACCTCACGGCCGAGTACGAGGGTGAGGGAACCGTCCTTAGAACCGACTAACGAGCTCGGCGAGAAGGTCATTCCGGTCGCGGGCTGAGTCGAAGAAGTGGACAGGCACGCCGAGCGACATGCCGTAGGTGATTGCGACAGAGGCCTGCATCTGCGTGTGCATGCGCGCCTCCTCGAGTGTGATCATCGGCCGCCCGGCCGCATCACTGCCGATCCGCTCAAGCGTCGCCTCCGGCGAGCAATACAAAACCCAGATCTTCGTAGGGGCAAGGCGCGCGAAGTCGGCCAGACTGTAGGGCGTGACGCGGAAGCCGTACCGCTCCTTGGTTACCGGGTGACTGTCGATGATCACGTGGGAAGAGCCTCGGACCTTGGCCGTCCATTCGACCAATTGCCGGTCCACCGCAGCGACGTCCGCCGGAGTGATGACCCGAGCAGACTCTCGTCGAAGATCTTCCTGCGAGATCGTGGGCGACGTCTGGCTCAGGTGTTGCCTTAGCCGGTCTCCAAACTCCCAGACCTCTACCGGCCGCACACGTTCCTTCAAGGCGTGCGCCGTCGAGCTCTTGCCAGCTGCTGGCGCCCCCGTCAGATAGATTACCTGAAACTCGCTCAGAGAAATTCCTCCTAAATCGGCCCCTGCGGTTTTACAGTCTGCAAAGCGAGCCGACGCAGCAGCCGGAACCGGCGACGAATCGTGCGACCCGTGTCCTATTTTCGGCTAATATAGACCGTTCCGTCTACCTCGGGCCGCCCTCCTGTGCCCCTTTCCGTGTGCTGCCCGCCCTCTCCGATGTGTGGCGCTGTGCCAGTGATCACGTCCTCGGCGGCAGCCACCCGAGGAGAGCCGACCAACGAGAGACGAAGGTGATGCCCAGGCCCTCGAAGTCGCCGTCGAGTGGCGCTCGCACGCTCCGCCCGTCCATGTAGTCCTTGGTGTTGGAACTGAGGAAGGCGACGATCGCCGCTCCCCCGCAAGCGCGGTACTCGCGAACGAACGCCAACGCCGTCTCGACAATGAGGCAATCGTTGATCGACTGCGACCCTCGTCGGGCCGGCGCGGTGTTCAGCCTCACGCGGAGAAAGGCGCGCTCACGGTCCTCGACGTGATCACGGACCACCAGGGCGCGCGCGAAGGCTTGATCCGCCAGCGCCCGGCCAAAGGCGGGATGCCCGCGCGCGCCCAAAGCTGGCATGGGATCGGGCGCCGCGCCGTCCAGCCATCCCATACGTCGGGCGGCGGCTTTCGCTCGGCTGTCCAAGCAGGCGAGCCCCTCCGTCACTTCCTTCTCTGCCCTGGCGACGTTGTCCGCGAACTCGGCCGGCACCAGATCGGG
>JAIYAJ010000409.1 GCA_027489105.1 Zymomonas sp.
CAGCACGACAGCGGACGTACTCTTCCCGGCCCCGCCCTTTGGCGAGGCAAACACAATGATCGGCATCAGATAGCCCTCCGATAGCTAAAGATAGGCGATAGCCACCAGAAAGCTACCGTAAAGTTTTCGGAAAGATATCTGGTAGCTACCAGGCGCCTACCAGTTTCTTAACGACTGCGCCATCCGCGACACGTCCTGATCCTGCCGACCAAGGAAAGGGGCGTCATCTCGGCCCTGATGGCCAGGAATCGGCAGCGTGTCCCGCCTGCTCTCTACGAATAGCCATCTTGTTCACCCGCGATAACTCTCCTTTACCGCGTGTGATGGTATCCTTGCCCCAATCTGCCATTATGGCCAGAATCAATGCCATGCCAGACACCCGCCCCGCACCGGTCCTCCTCCCCGATGCCGGCGCTGCCGCCGCAACAACCCCCACGGCGAGGGCAAGGGCTCTTCAGAATCCCTTCGCTGCGGAAGCTCTCGCCGCCGCCCGTTCCTATGCGCTGAACTCGCTCGCTCCAGAGACGCGCCGCGCCTATGCCGCCGATTGGCAGGCTTGGTCATCCTGGTGCCACCAGGCGGGCATGACTCCGCTGCCTGCCGATCCCGTCGCCGTCGCCGGCTACCTTGCTTGGCTCGCGCCCCGCTTCAGCCGCGCCGTACTGGACCGGCGCCTGGCCGCGATCGGCCACGCCCACCGTATTGCCCAGCTCCCCTGGTCGGCCGGCCACCCGGCGCTGCGCACCACGCTGCGCGGCATCCGTCGCCAGCACGGCAGCGCCACGCGCAAGGCAGCAGCCCTGACCGCGGCCGAGCTCCGCCAACTCGTCGGCACCTGCGCGGCCGACATCACCGGCCAGCGCGACCGCGCGCTGCTGCTCCTGGGATTTGCCGGGGCGCTGCGCCGGTCCGAACTCGTGGCCGTGGATCGCGAACATATCCGCATCACCGAGACTGGTCTCCGCCTGCGCATCCCCTCCTCGAAGGGAGATGCCGAAGGGCGCGGCACCGAACTCGGCATCGGCCGCGGCCGGCGGGCCGAAACCTGCCCCGTCCGCGCGCTCGAGGCCTGGCTTGGCGCCTCCGCCTGCCGCTTCGGGCCGGTGTTCCGCAAGGTGGACCGCTGGGGCAACATCGAGCATCGGCGGCTGGGCGGCGACGCGGTGAGGGATATCCTGCTGCGCCGCGCCCGCCTGGCTGGTCTGGAGGTCGACCCCGGGGAACGTCTCTCCCCGCATGGCCTCCGCGCCGGCTTCGTGACCGAGGCCTACATCGCCGGCGCCCGCGACGAGCAGGTGATGGAGCACACCCGCCATCGGGACCTGAAGACCATGCGCGGCTATGTCCGCCGCGCCCGGCTGATCGCCGACAGCGCTTCCAAGCTGGTCGACCTGTGACGAAGCGGGCAGGGGGCCCGCCACTCGCATTGGCCCATGCCGACTGGCTCTACCATCACCTCTGGGTCCGTGGGGATGCCGACGAGGTCGCCGCCTTCCGCGCCGCCGCTGCCGGCGCTGGCATCATCCCCTGGCACCACGACCTCGGCGCCGCGGCCGAGGGGTGGTTCACGCTGCTCGTGGCGCCTCCCGATCCGCAGCGGCGAAGCCTCAGCCTGGAAGGCGCCCGGATCCTTGCCGGACAGCTGCGCGACGCCGCGGAAAGCCGGCAACTTCATGTTGCCGAGCAGGTCCCAGCCAGCCGTGCCTGCCCGCTGGACCTGCATCGCCTGCTGCCGGTGCCGATCGCGCTGCTACGGCTGGGGCCGGACAACCCCACGGCCCAGGCCTGGCTCTGGGAGCATTGGGGCACCACGGAAGCGCTGCGCGGCGTGGTGGAACTGCCCGCCCCCGGTCGCGGCCAGCCACGGCGCCGCGACCCTGGACTTTACTGGGTGGGCTTCTGGAGCGCCGACTGGACGCCCTGGCGGGCCGTGGTGACCCTGCGCGCCCGCTGGCCAAGCCTCACCATCGAGGTCCGCCCCCTCTACGACCATGCCTGACCCCGCCGACGGCCCGCATCTCCGGCTGATGGCCTATGAGGGCCCGTTGGACCTGCTGCTGGGCCTCGCCCGCGCCCAGCGCATCGACCTCGCCCGCCTCTCGATCGTCCAGTTGGTCGAGCAGTTCATCGCAGCGATGGAGGCGGCCATCGCCGCCCGGCGCCTACCGCTGGCAACGATCGGCGACTGGCTGGTCACCGCCACCACCCTGCTGTCGTTGCGCGCCCGCCTGCTGCTGCCGCCCGAAACCGCCACGGCCCAGGAAGCGGCGCGGGAAGCCGCGGCCCTGCGCCGCCAGCTTGCTGACCGGGCCCTGGTGCAGGCACAGGCCAGCTGGCTGGAACGGCGTCCCCAGCTGGGGCGCGACGTCCTTGCCCGCGGTGCGCTGATGGCGGAGGCGAACCCGGCCCCGGTCGCCGATGTCACCGAACTGCTGCGGGCCTGCCTGCGGCTGCTGCAACAGGCGCCACGCTCCCCCATCTACCGCCCCGCGCCACCCCCGCTCTGGCGCGTGCAGGACGCGCTCGCGCGGCTCCGGGGGCTACTGGCGATGCTGTCCACGGATGGGACGCCCCTGGCCGCCCTGATGCCCACGCAAGGCCCCCTGGTGGCCACCCCGCTGCAACGCCGGGCCGCGCTGGCCAGCACGCTGATGGCGAGCCTCGAACTCGCGCGGCTCGGCGATGTGGTCCTGCGCCAGGATGCTCCCTTCGCGCCCCTCGTCATCATGGCAAGCCACTGACCGCGCGCCGCGCTGACAGGCCCGCGAGGTATCGCAATACGACCGGCCCTGGTCCAAACTATGCTGGCGTGCTTTGGCTCCCCTTGGGCCGCCGCGCCAACTCCAGCACCGAGAGCTGTTCCCTCTTGCCGCGAAGCCAGAAGCCACAAGCCCTCGAGATCCACAGGCTCCTGCTGTTCCTGCTGGGCCGACAGCCTTCGGATCGCGCGCTCTCGGAATTGTCCGAGCGACCCCTGGGCCTGTCGTCGAGCCTGATATTGCTGGGCATGGAGTTCGAGACGATCATCCGCCGCGGCCCGCTGGCCGGCGAAAGGCTTCCTCATCATCGCTACGATTATGCCCCGACGGCCGACGAGCTGGATTGGATCAGTACCCTCCTGCAAGTGTCGGCAGACAGCCAGGCCGCGCTGGCCACGACGCAGGATTGGCTCGGGCTGCTGACCATCCTGGTGCGTGACCCCGGAACACTGCGCCAGGTCCGCACCGATCTTCCGAACCATCCGCGGCTGGATGCCTTCGAGAATCTGCATCGCGAGGTGAAAGCCGCCTATCCCGAACTGGCATCCGCGGCGGCGCGCATGGCAAGATCGCCATTCTTTACATGGAATGGGGTGGCCCGACCTCCCAGCACGTGATCGTCGACTGGCA
>JAIYAJ010000326.1 GCA_027489105.1 Zymomonas sp.
ATAGACAGGGTTGCCGTCCTTGGACGTGCCGATCGGCTCGCTGGTGATGTCCCTGGCGGTGGTGCCGAACAGCGCATAGGCGAC
The DNA here is from genome assembly GCA_027489105.1 of Zymomonas sp. The sequence goes on from JAIYAJ010000326.1 coordinate 85, forward strand.
GACCAGCGGCGGCGAGGCCAGATAGTTGGCGCGCACGTCGGGGGACACGCGGCCCTCGAAGTTGCGATTGCCCGACAGGACCGCCGAGGCGACCAGGTCGTTCGTGTTGATCGCCTTGGAGATCGGCTCGGGCAGCGGGCCCGAATTGCCGATGCAGGTGGTGCAGCCATAGCCGACCAGGTTGAAGCCGACCGCGTCGAGATCCTTCTGCAGGCCAGCCTTTTCGAGATAGTCGGTGACCACCTGCGATCCGGGGGCGAGCGAGGTCTTGACCCAAGGCTTCGCCTTGAGGCCGAGCGCGTTCGCCTTGCGGGCGACGAGGCCGGCGGCGACGAGGACCGACGGGTTCGAGGTGTTGGTGCAGCTGGTGATCGCCGCGATCACGACGTCGCCATGGCCGATGTCGAAATCGGTGCCCTCGACGGCGACGCGCTTGGTCGCTTCGTCGCCCTTCTTGTAGCCGCTGGCGAGCTCGCCATTATAGCCGGCCGAAACCTGGCTGAGCAGCACGCGGTCCTGCGGACGGCGCGGGCCGGCCAGCGACGGCTCGACGGTCGACATGTCGAGTTCGAGCGTGTCGGTGAATACCGGATCGGGCGCGCCGGCGGTGCGCCAGAAGCCCTGCTCCTTGGCATAGGCTTCGACCAGCGCGACCGTCTCGGCCGAGCGGCCGGTGAGGCGCATATAAGTGATCGTCGCGTCGTCGATCGGGAAGAAGCCGCAGGTCGCGCCATATTCGGGCGCCATGTTGGCAATGGTGGCGCGGTCGGCGAGCGACAGTGCGTCGAGGCCGGGGCCGTAGAACTCGACGAAGCGGCCGACGACGCCCTTGGCGCGCAGCATCTGCGTCACGGTCAGCACCAGGTCGGTCGCGGTGATGCCTTCCTTGAGCGTGCCGGTCAGCTTGAAGCCGACGACTTCCGGGATGAGCATCGAGACCGGCTGGCCGAGCATGGCGGCTTCCGCTTCGATGCCGCCCACGCCCCAGCCGAGCACGCCCAGGCCGTTGACCATGGTGGTGTGGCTGTCGGTGCCGACGCAGGTGTCGGGATAGGCGACGTCGACGCCCGAACCGTCGGGGGAGGACCACACCGTCTGGGCGATGTTCTCGAGGTTCACCTGGTGGCAGATGCCGGTGCCCGGGGGCACGACCTTGAAATTGTTGAGCGCCTTCGAGCCCCAGCGGAGGAACTCGTAGCGTTCGCCGTTGCGCGCATATTCGAGCGCGACATTCTCATCGAACGCCTTGGGGCTGCCGAAGCTGTCGACCATCACCGAGTGGTCGATGACGAGATGGACGGGAACGAGCGGGTTGATCTTCTGGGCGTCGCCGCCGAGCTTGCTGATCGCGTCGCGCATCGCGGCGAGGTCGACCACGCAGGGCACGCCGGTGAAGTCCTGCATCAGCACGCGGGCCGGGCGATACTGGATCTCACGCTCGGAGGTCCGGTCCTTCTGCCAGTCGACGATCGCCTGCACGTCTTCGGTGGTGACGGTCACGCCGTCCTCGAAGCGGAGGAGATTTTCGAGCAGCACCTTCATCGAGAAGGGCAGGCGCGAAATGTCGCCGAGCCGCTCGGACGCCTTGGCGAGCGAGTAATAAGCGTAATGCTTGCCATCGACGTTGAGGGTGGAGCGGGTTTTGAGAGAGTCCTGACCGACGGCCGTCATTGGCTATGCCCCTATGCTGCGAATGCGAGAGTCGAGCGGGGCTATAGCGACGGGTTCGCGCAAGGGAAAGAGGGAGAGGGCGGGTCACACGACCCGCAGGATCAGCCGTCGAGCGGGCGTCCCAGATCGGCGAAGGCCTGTGCCACCGCCTGCGCGCTCGACAGCACCCCGATCGCCGTTTCCACGCCCAGAAGGCGGCCGAAGGCGCGATGTGCCGAACCGGGCGTGTCGAGCGATACCGCGACCGCGTCCAGCAATATCGACTCCGCATCGGTCATCCGGCAGCAGCAGGACGGCGCGATCATGATCGTCCGCTGCGACGCGCGGGCGACTTCGGCCATCAGTGCGCGGACGAGGATCAGCGGGCGGCGGAACGACAAGCCGAAACTGCCGATCAGCATGAACGCAGCCTGGGCATCGTTGAGCCCGCCGACGCCCATCCGGCGAATGGTGAGCAGCAGGAGCCTGTTCCCCGAACGGTCGGGCGCGCCATGGGGCAGGAGGTGGGCGGTCGAGCTTGCTTCGTCGGACATGGTCATCTCTCTCACCGTTGGAAGGCAAGAGAAGCACGATAGCTAATGCGAGTCAATCGCAATAGTGGGGCGCCGGCTCAGTCGATGACGGTGCCGTTGGCGGCCAGTGTACGGCCAGCCAGATAGAGCGAGCCGCCGACAAGCACGGTCGGCGGAGCCGTGCCGCCACCCGCCGCGATGCGCGCCAACGCACCCTCGACCGAAGCCGCCGAATGGGCCTCGAAACCGGCCAGCCGGGCGATCTGGGCGAGATCGTCGGGGGCATGATGCTCATGCCCCGGCACCGGCACCATGTGGAAGCTGGCCGACAGGCGCCCCATCGCGGCCAGGAAGCCACCGGCATCCTTGTTGGCGAGAAGCCCCATCACGATGTGCAGCGGGCGACCCGATGCCTGGTGCGAGCGCAGGAAATCGCCGATCACCCGGCCGGCCGACGGATTATGGCCGCCATCGACCCAAAGTTCCGACCCTGGCGGCAACATGTCGACGAGCGTGCCACCGCGCAGATGCTGGAGTCGGGCGGGCCAGTCCGCCCAGCCCATCGCCGCGCGCAAGGCCGAAGCGGGTATGGCGAGGCGATCCTGCTTGCGCAGCATCGCCACAGCGAGCGCGGCATTCTGGGCCTGGTGATGCCCGGCGAGCCCCGGCAGAGGCAGGTCGAGCTTGCCCTGGCTGTCGCGATAATGGAGCCGCCCCTGATAGGCGACCGCGTCCCAGGAGCCGCCCTTGGCATGCCATTCGCCGCCGGCCGCGCCGATCGCCTGGCCGACGCGGTTGGCGACCCTGTCCGGATAATGGAGCGTCATGATCGGCACGCCGGGCTTGGCGATGCCAGCCTTCTCCGCGCCGATTGCTTCGATCGTGTCGCCGAGGAAGCTCTGATGGTCGAGGCCCAGCTGGGCGATCCCGCAGATCATCGGCTCGGCGATCACGTTGGTCGCATCCAGCCGTCCGCCGAGGCCTACTTCGACGATGCAGGCATCGGCCGGATGGCGCGAGAAGGCGAGGAAGGCGGCGGCGGTGGTGACCTCGAAAAAGCTCGGAGCTACGCCCTCCGAGATATCGAGCACTTCGGCCAACAATGCCGCCAGTTCGGCATCGTCGATCAGCGTGCCGGCGATGCGGATGCGCTCGTTGAAGCGGATCAGGTGCGGGCTGGTGAAGACATGCGCGGTCATCCCCGCGGCCTCGATCGCGGCGCGCAGATAGGCGCAGGTCGAGCCCTTGCCATTGGTGCCGGCGACATGGAAGACGGGCGGCAGCCGGCGCTCGGGATGGCCCAGCCGCTCGCATAGCTGCGCTATCCGCTCCAGCCCGAGACTATCGGCGCCGGGAGACAGCAGCGACAGGCGGTCGAGCTGCGCCTGGACCGCCGGATCGGTGGAGATCGCGTGATCGGGCATGGAGTCCGCCGCCCGGCCCGGTTCAGGCCGCCTTCTTGCCAGGGCAGAGATAGTCGATCAGCCGCGCCAGCTCCGCGCGCAGTTCGTGGCGCGATACGACCATGTCGAGCATGCCATGCTCGAGCAGATATTCGGCGCGCTGGAAGCCTTCAGGCAGCTTCTCGCGGATCGTCTGCTCGATGACGCGCTGGCCGGCGAAGCCGATCAGCGCGCCCGGCTCGGCGATCTGGATGTCGCCGAGCATCGCATAGGAGGCGGTGACGCCGCCCGTAGTCGGATCGGTCATCACGACGATATAGGGCAGACCCGCTTCGCGCAGCTTGGCGATGGCCACCGTGGTCTTGGGCATCTGCATCAGCGAGAGAATGCCCTCCTGCATCCGCGCGCCGCCGGCGGCGGTGAATACGATATAG